>NZ_FQTP01000258.1 GCF_900128515.1 Bathymodiolus heckerae thiotrophic gill symbiont | reverse complement strand
ATTAATTTGGATTCTTGGTATGGTGCTTTATATTGCACTAATGGCTGAAGCTTTCATGGGTTACGTACTACCATGGGGTCAAATGTCATACTGGGGTGCAAAAGTAATTATCAATCTATTTGGCTCACTCCCAATTGTTGGTGAATTAATTTTAGAATTCATTCTAGGTGACTTTGCTGTAGGCGATCCGGTACTTAATCGCTTCTTCTCATTGCATGTTATTGCCATTCCACTTATCTTGGTTATCTTGGTATTCATGCATATTGTTGCGCTTCATACAGTTGGTTCAAACAACCCTGATGGAGTTGAAATTAAGAAAAATAAAGATGCGAACGGCATTCCAAAAGACGGCATTCCGTTCCACCCTTACTACAGCGTAAAAGACATTATGGGTGTTGTAGTATTCTTAATGATCTTTAGTGCTATTGTATTTTTTGCACCGGCCTTAGGTGGATACTTCTTGGAGGCTCCAAACTTTGTTGAAGCAAACCCACTTAAAACGCCAGATCGTATTGCACCACTTTGGTACTTAACACCATTCTATTCAGTGTTAAGAGCCATTCCACCAATGTTTGGTTCGCAATTACCAGGCGTGTTAGCGATGTTTGCAGCGCTATTAATCTTGGTAGCACTGCCTTGGTTAGATCGCTCTAAAGTTAAATCAATTAGATACCGTTCATGGCCTTATAAAGTTGCTTTAGGAATATTTGTTGTTTCCTTTATCGTCTTGGGTTGGTTAGGAATGCAAGCAGTAACACCGCTATACAGCCTAATGGCTCAGATTTTCACGGCGCTTTATTTTG
>NZ_FQTP01000257.1 GCF_900128515.1 Bathymodiolus heckerae thiotrophic gill symbiont | reverse complement strand
ATTTTTGACTCAATCGAACATGCACAAAATTTAGCAACCCAGTGGATGTGGGTATATAATAACGTACGACCTCATAGTTCGATTGGTGGGATTCCACCAAGAAAGCTACTTGAGGCTATTTAAACAATGGAAATTCTATTTTTAGCAAGCGTTAGAAATGGGGGGGATTGCACCAGTATGAGAAGAATATAGCCCTTAAAGCAAGAGACTTTGTAAGGAGTAAGCTGTCTAATGCTAAGGAGATTAAGTTGACCAATCTACAGAGGGGTAAGTACTTTAGAGTGGTTGCTAATGTGTTGGTTGATGGTGTTAGTTTGGAGCAGGAACTGCTTGATAATAAGTTGGCTTATCGTTATGATGGCGGTAGGAAGTTAAGTTGGTGTGAATAATTAGGAAAATAATATGACATTTGTAGAATCTATTAATACTGTAGTATTTAAAAAGTATGCTAACTTTAATGGTAGAGCTTCACGCTCTGAATATTGGTGGTATGCGTTATTTATGTTTTTAATTCAGATATTAGCAATGACACTCTTCTCTAATCTGTATAGCTATCAAGAATATAATCCTATAAAAATAATTATAAGTTTAGCTCTATTTCTTCCAAGTCTTGGGGTTAATATTAGGAGGCTTCATGATACAAATAAATCTGGATGGTGGTTATTATCTCCATTGGCTATTGGCGCTATTTTTGGGGCGCTAGCCTATATACTTACTCTAATAGGAGAAGAAACTTCGGCAATATTTTTAGTAGCAATTAGTATAGGCATTACAAATCTTTATTTGTTTTACTTAATGCTTAAAA
>NZ_FQTP01000256.1 GCF_900128515.1 Bathymodiolus heckerae thiotrophic gill symbiont | reverse complement strand
ATGATTACTTGTAATCATGATTCAGGTACATGTATATCCATTGTTTGCACGTTTATACCATGATTACTTCTAATCATGATTCATGTATCATTTATATCAATAGCTTACACGTTTATACCATGATTACTTCCAATCATGATTCAGGTACATGTATATCTATAGCTTACACGTTTATACCATTATTACTTCTAATCATGATTCAGATACATGTATATCTATAGCTTGCACGTTTATACCATGATTACTTCTAATCATGATTCAGATACATGTATATCTATAGCATACACGTTTATAACATGATTACTTCCAATCATGATTCAGGTACATATATATATAGCTTGCTCGTTTATACAATGATTACTTCTAATCATGATTCAGGTACATGTATATCAATAGCTTACACGTTTATACCATGATTACTTCTAATCATGATTCAGGTACATGTATATCTATAGCTTGCACGTTTATACCATGATTACTTCTAATCATGATTCAGGTACATGTATATCTATAGCTTGCACGTTTATACCATGATTACTTCCAATCATGATTCAGGTACATGTATATCTATAGCTTACACGTTTATACCATGATTACTTCTAATCATGATTCAGGTACATGTATATCTATAGCTTGCAAGTTTATACCATGATTACTTCTAATCATGATTCAGGTACATGTAAATCTATAGCCTGCACGTTTATTCCATGATTACTTCTAATCATGATTCAGGTACATGTACATCAATAGCTTACACGTTTATACCATGATTACTTCCAATCATGATTCAGGTATATGTATATATAGCGTACACGTTTATACCA
>NZ_FQTP01000255.1 GCF_900128515.1 Bathymodiolus heckerae thiotrophic gill symbiont | reverse complement strand
CAGGTGGAGTGATTTGTTAGGTGTTTAAAAATTATAGATAAAATTCAACGAGGTTCTGCTAAATTTTAAATCTGAGCCGTTTATATTAAAACTTCTAAAAGAATCAGCGTGCAATTTATGTTTGGCATGCTCTAATTCCAAATTATAATGCTCATTAAAATTCATACCAACCTTGAGGCTGATATAGTTTCCATCCACTTTGGTTTTGCCTTCTGTGCCGTACCTTGGGTCATAGCCAGGCGTGCCACGATAATAGGAATTATACCAATCACCACTGACTTTAGCATAACCAGTACCAACATATGGCGTATAGTTTTGATTGATTTTTGCAAAGTTATACAAGCCGCCAATATAAACATCAATGGTCTTAATATAAGAAGAGGGAGAATTGACCACCACATCAATTGGGCCTGTTGCTGTATTTTGTTTAAAAGGGCTGCCATCATCATGAATAAGTGCTGCATTTTGTTGTGGACTTTTGATTTTGGTTGAATATATTCCAAATTCATAGCCAAAACCAACTTCTGGTATGTATCTTAGGTTATAACCAAAAGAACGAATATTTGATATTCGTGCATCATAAATCGTAGCATTTTCTTCTGTAATATCTTCAGGATTATCACCAATAAATTTAGCAAAATCTTGATGTTTGCCACTTATATCAGCACTAACATTGCCCAAGGATTCGCTTAAATAAAATCCGTGTTTAATCTGCATTTCTGCTTGTGCTTGAAAGGCAAGCAATGATAAGCCAATTAATGTTATTTTTTTCATTTTATTCCTCTAAATGTTTCTGTAAAAAGATAAGAAAGGTGCGAGACAGCTACCTAACGC
>NZ_FQTP01000254.1 GCF_900128515.1 Bathymodiolus heckerae thiotrophic gill symbiont | reverse complement strand
GCACCCTATTTAATTAGAGCCTATCATCAGTGGATGGAAGATTCGGGGCTTAGCGCACATATTCTTGTAGACTGTACAAATACAGAAGTAGTTGTACCTACACAATTTATTCAAGATGATCGCATCGTCTTAAATATTGCTAGTACTGCAACACAATCTCTAGTGCTTGACAATAGCCATATCGGCTTTAAAGCGCGCTTTTCAGGGCAATCAGTTGATGTTTACATTCCTACCGATGCAGTAATGAGTATCTATGCAGGTGAGAACGGAGAAGGTATGTTTTTTGAAGCTAAAGACCAAGAGCAGGCGGTTGATAAAAAACCCAAGCTAACACTGCTAGATTAAAAACTAAATCAGAATTTGACTAATCTGCTGTTCAAATAAGTCAATCGCTTCGTCATTGTAGACTACTACTTCACAACTACTATAGCGTCGAATAACGCTTGCGTTATCCAGTGTATTTCCTTTGATTTGATTTAGAACAACACAAGCAATCTCTAACTTATACTGTTCAGCGGCTTTAATCACTAGCAAAGCTTGATTAACTGCGCCCAACTCATCTTTAACAACCAATACAAGGGGCAGTTGAAGTGCTGTGGCTAAATCAATATTTAGCGTATCTTGTGCAATTGGAGAAAGCAATCCCCCTGCCCCTTCAACCATTACATAGTGATCACTTTGACATGCTTTAACAAGATCTGTCAAGCCAATTGTTACGCCTGATGCGCTACTAGCACTCTCACCGCTACAGCACTGGGTAAATTGGTAGCAACAAATACGATTAATATCCTCTGCTACATTACTTGCTTTTTGCAGTGCAACTGCATCTTTAGT
>NZ_FQTP01000253.1 GCF_900128515.1 Bathymodiolus heckerae thiotrophic gill symbiont | reverse complement strand
TATGCTGGAGAATTGGTCAGGTCGAACGCTATGTTCGAAGGTGCTTCGCACCAAGAAGATAGTGTTAGACCGCAGGTCAACTCCACCGTTCACACGGCGCGAAGCGCCGTGTGAACGCTTGAATTCAGCTGACGCGTTAGCGGTCGGCTGGAATGATTTGTTAGGTGTTGTCATCTAATTTTTGTAATACGAACTTGTATTTCAGTAATCAAGTCTTTTGGGTGGTTGTCATCAATGCTGTTCCAATAGAGTAATCTAATTTCTTCGTTTTCGTGCGGAATATATTTCCCTGTCGTTATAACTTTTAAAAACGTATTCCTGATTGCTTTGCCAATAGTCTGATAGCTTCCTTTGTAAATATATGATGCAAATAGCCCTCCACTCAATGTTCGAGTTTTTACCGTTTTAGTTTCTTTAGGGTTGCCTTTATAACCAATAGCATAGATGCTGCCCGAGATCTCTTTGCTTTCTAAACTTAATTGAGGGAAAAGCACCTGATATGTATCGCTTTCATTTATAAGGTAATACTGAATTAGTTTTATGAGCGTATTGCTGATATGGCCATTTTCTTTTTTATGGATAACATACAAAACATCTTTATTCTCAACAGTTTTGATTTCAAACTCACCTGGCGGAGGTAATTCAAGCGCAAAGGAGGAAACTCCTATAAAAAAGAACACGAACAACACAACATATTTTATAAAATGTTTCATTTTTTGATACCTAACGGTGGAGTTGACATGCCAATTGTATCAGCATATTAGAGGCTAGCCTCTTTTTTATGCTGGAGAATTGGTCAGGTCGAACGCTATGTTCGAAGGTGCTTCGCACCAAGAAGATAGTGTTAGACC
>NZ_FQTP01000252.1 GCF_900128515.1 Bathymodiolus heckerae thiotrophic gill symbiont | reverse complement strand
GCCAGCGCAAAGAGTGATTAAATCATTAGAGCAGCTCATTGAATGGCGTGGCAAGCCCAAAGCCATTCGATGTGATAACGGACCAGAATACATATCTCATGCACTACGAGAATGGGCACAAGCAATGAATATTGAGTTAATGTACATACAACCAGGCAAACCAACACAGAATGCTTATATTGAAAGATTTAACCAAACAGCAAGAAACGAGTGGTTAAACATGCATATTTTTGACTCAATCGAACATGCACAAAATTTAGCAACCCAGTGGATGTGGGTATATAATAACGTACGACCTCATAGTTTGATTGGTGGGATTCCACCAAGAAAGCTACTTGAGGCTATTTAAACAATGGAAATTCTATTTTTAGCAAGCGTTAGAAATGGGGGGATTGCAATTGTATCTACCACCATTAATACATTTAGAGATCTTTGCATAAATCAACCAAAACCACGCCAGTCTAGTAAAATAACAACCACCTAATCTACAATAAAAAATACCTAAAATGTCTTGGAAATAAACAACTCAACATTCATTCGCAGATTCTCTAGTTGTAGAGCATAAATCTCTATCAGAGCTTAATGACGTGCATAACATCATCAATTAGACAGAGATAGAGCAAACCTTATCAAACCTTTATTCATCTGTGCGAGGTGCGCCTAGCTACCCGCCACTGATGATGTTTAGGATTCTTATTCTCCAAGCTTGGTATAACCTTAGTGATGAAGTCTTAGAGAAGCAAATCGCCAGGGATCTTATGTTTAGGCGCTTTATTAATCTTAGCCTGTCTGAGAATGTGCCAGACCATTCCAGTATTTGGCGCTTTAGACAGCTGCTTAACACCGAGCAGCTACTA
>NZ_FQTP01000251.1 GCF_900128515.1 Bathymodiolus heckerae thiotrophic gill symbiont | reverse complement strand
GCGTTGTAACCACCGCCAGATAATGCATGGCTAATGGTTACGGTTTCACTAACTGAATCTGCATCGTTCACACCTGTAATGGTAACGGTTTGTGGGGTAGACCAATTACCTGAAGTAAAGGTAAGTGGGTTGGTGACTGTGGCAGCTGTGGTGTCGTTACTGGTAAATGTAACCACTACATTAGCTGTTGGCTCGGTATTAAGCACAACGGTGTAAGTACCTGTGTCCGCTTCACCAATGGTGGCTGATGTTGCGGATTGAGTAATGCCTACAGTGTCATTATCAGTATTAGTCACACTCACATCAGCAGCATTAAGGCCTGAGTAATCAGAATCACTTGATGTGGCTGCAGCGGTTACGATTGTGTAAGCAATATCACCATCATCCACATAATCATCCACACCCGTGATAGTAATCGTTTGCGTGCTGTTCCAGTTAGCACTAGTAAAGGTCACACTACTAGGTGATACTGTACCTTCTGTGGTGTCACTACTGCTAAGCGCAACGGTGACAGTGGTGTCACTACCACCATCTGCAGTTGGCTGAGTGTTAAGTACTAGGGTGAAGGTTACTGTGGCTAAACCTTCTGTGGTGTTGCCACTAATAGCACTAGCAGTAATACCTGCAGCAGCATCATCATCTGCAGCAGCATCATCATCTGCTAGAGTAACAGCTACACTAGCAATACTAACAGCATTGTAGCCAGTATCAGAGCTGGTGGCACTGTGACTAATAGTAACTGATTCATTGATAGTGTTAGCGTCATTTACACCTGTAACTGTCACAGTCTGAGGCGTTGCCCAGTTAGCCATGGTAAAGGTGAGTGCTGAGCTAACCGTCGCAGCATTAGTATTATTACTCG
>NZ_FQTP01000250.1 GCF_900128515.1 Bathymodiolus heckerae thiotrophic gill symbiont | reverse complement strand
ATAAATCAACAGCCTTTCCTAAAAATAACTCAACTGGTTGTTTCCCACCTCGTGTTTTTCGAGGTCTTGTGTTGAGTCGCTTCATGACAAATTCAATCTGTGAATTTGTCACCTTGTTAAAGTCAGTGCCCTTTGGGAAGTGCTGTCTAATCAAGCCATTAGTATTCTCGTTAATACCTCTTTCCCAAGAAGAATACGGATGAGCAAAATATACATCCACATCCAGTACTTTAGCCATACGCTCATGTTCAGCAAATTCTAAGCCATTATCGTAGGTAATGGTATGAATCTTACTTGACATTGGCTTTAGCGCTTTAATAGTCTTATCAGCCAACTCAGTGGCATTCTTGCCATTAAGTTTAACAATAACAGTATAAAGTGATTTACGATCAACCAATGTGTAGATGGCGCTCTTCTTGTTTTTACCAATGATAGTGTCACCCTCCCAGTCGCCAATGCGTGATCTAGTGTTAACAAGCTCTGGACGCTGCTCAATACTCACAGCGTTCTTGATTCGTCCTCTGCGCTCATAACTACCATAGCGCTTACGATGGCTTTTGTGCAGGTGTCTAAGATGTTTATAGAGCGTGCCACCAGCACGCTTATCTTGCAGTAACATTCTGTAAATAGTCTCATGATGTAGCTTAGTTTTACCGTGCGTTATAAGATAATCACAAGCTTGTTCTGGGCTGAGCTCTTGTTTGATTAGCTCTATAATGTCTTGTCTAAGTTCTGGTGTGAGCTTAATGCTTTTACTGGCAGTTAATCTACGCATAGTAGCAAGCTCATTGGCTTGCTTGGGTCGATAGCCTCGTTTGCCAGTATTACGTTTAATCTCACGTGAGATAGTTGCCGGACTTCTGTT
>NZ_FQTP01000249.1 GCF_900128515.1 Bathymodiolus heckerae thiotrophic gill symbiont | reverse complement strand
CTGAACTTGATGAATTGCGTTTTGAATTTTTAAAGACACCTAGACGCGCAAAGGATGGCAAAAATGTGACGCAAATGCATTATGCCAGGCAAGGTATTATTACTCCAGAAATGGAATACATTGCTATTCGTGAGAATTGCAAATGGCAGGATTACAAAGACCAAATTGGCCAGCACAAAGGCGAAAGCTTTGGCGCTGAAATTCCAGATGAAATTACTGCTGAATTTATTCGTAGTGAGGTTGCTCGTGGCCGTGCAGTGATTCCAGTTAATATTAACCACCCTGAAACTGAGCCGATGATTATCGGTCGTAACTTCATGGTAAAAATTAATGGCAACATTGGTAATTCAGCACTCGGCTCAAGTATTGAAGAAGAGGTTGATAAGATGGTGTGGGGTATCCGCTGGGGTGCTGACACCATTATGGATCTTTCAACTGGTAAAAATATTCATGAAACCCGTGAGTGGATTATTCGCAATTCACCAGTACCAATTGGTACCGTACCAATTTATCAAGCCTTGGAAAAAGTTAACGGCGTTGCTGAAGATTTAACTTGGGAAGTATTTCGCGATACACTTATTGAGCAAGCTGAGCAGGGCGTTGACTACTTTACTATCCATGCGGGTGTACGTCTTAGGCACGTACCACTTACGATTGATCGTATTACTGGCATTGTTTCTCGTGGCGGCTCTATTATGGCCAAGTGGTGTTTAGCGCATCATACTGAAAGCTTCATTTATACGCATTTTGAAGATATTTGTAAGATTATGAAGCAATACGATATTACCTTCTCATTAGGTGACGGATTGCGTCCAGGTTGTATTGCTGATGCTAACGATGCGGCGCAATTTGGCGAGCTAGAAACC
>NZ_FQTP01000248.1 GCF_900128515.1 Bathymodiolus heckerae thiotrophic gill symbiont | reverse complement strand
AACTGAAAGTAGGCGGCTCTAGTAACTTCGAGGCTAAGTTAGCGGGCTACCGCCATACCAATGGTATTTTCCGCAGTCGTGGTGAAACCACGGACTTGTGGAGTAGTACTGGGTCAGGTGGTTATGCTCATAGACGCTACCTGTACGTTAACGACGCTAGAGTGGTCCGCAGGTTGCTCAATAAGGCGTACGGCTTTAGTGTTCGCTGCCTAAAGGATTAATTCGACACTTTGGCACTTCGACCCAGCCGAATGGCTGGGTATTTATACCCCTTGCGGGGTATTCACCCCGCAAGGGGGTGTTAAACAGAGTATCACCCAAGCTTGCTTGGGTGATTTTTTAATTACATAATAAAGGGTTAAGACATTTAAGGAAGGGTATTTATACCGTAGATAAATGATACTAATATCTAAAGATAAGCGTCATTAAACATTATGGACATTGAGATGAATAAGTTATCAGCCCAGCGTTGTTTGGTTTAAGGATTAAACAAGTGAGGTTTATAAATCCAAACATCCTCTCATTTGTTAATGGCACTAATGGTTAAGACTAGAAGTGCCATTAAAAAAAATGAGGATAGAAGAATCTTATATTTGGTGATGAGTAGGTGAAGCTTTACAAATTATATTTTTTTAAGGGTCATGACAACTTAAGCGACTCTTTTCTGAACATTTCAAGCAAAATCTTATAAAGATTTTGCTTGCGATTATTGAATCTAAATTCACATTCTTTCAAGTGTAGATTAAACATATTTTAATTCATTCTTGCTATGATGTACTCTAAAATGCTTCTTATAGCCAAAATCTACTAAACCATTATACCCTCGCCAACCATCAGAATGAATGACGCTTTTCAATACTAGTTTTACCCTTGATAATCCTTT
>NZ_FQTP01000247.1 GCF_900128515.1 Bathymodiolus heckerae thiotrophic gill symbiont | reverse complement strand
TAATTGAGTGCGACCAAAGCCTTGTGACCCAGGTTGACGACCGGGTTTGCGTTGTTTCTCTGAGTCTTCCTGCTGATGGCCGTTTTCTTTCTTGCTTTCGCCAGTATCCACATCAGGAGTATCGTCCGACGACCTTTCCTTGTCGGTTCCTGACTTAAGAGCCTCTTTGTCCTCATGTTCCAGCTCTTCGTCTTCTTCATTATCTCTTGAGCCTTTATCCCAAGGAGCAAGACTGCCTGAAGGCTTTGAACTATTCGACGGGTTTTGATTGAGGCGCTCCATTGCTTCTTTAAGATCATTGGCCAGATTGATGCTCAACCCAGCGAGTGCGTCAGGATCTTTTTCCAGAAGTTTGCGGATGAATGGCTCATCAATTTGTAGTAATTCCTGTTCCTTGAGAACCATGAGCCTTAAACGCCTTTGTGAAATTATCGATATAATAAACACTTACAAGGTGTTTTTGTCAAGATTTTTAGGTTTTAACCGTAAGGGTCTGAACGGTTACCCTAGAGCAGTAAGACGGCAGGATTTTGAATTAATTGCAGCAAAATACATAAATTGGGCATCAACGGGAACAACCAGACCGACACTTTGAAATTTTTGTAGGTCTTTGAAGATTGTTACATTACTTTTAATTGCCGTTTTTTCAGTATCTTCATAGGATGGATCAAGTTTGTAATCAGATTCTGCAGTATTAAAATATGTTGTAATTTTTCGCATCGTCTCAAAAGGTATCTTTGGAGGAATATTTCTCAAGGATATAAAACTAGTACAGCGCCCCGTAAGTTCGTACAAAAAAATTGGTATTACATAATGCTGTAGAATTAGGTGATATGATCCCAAACAATGCAAATAAACAGCTCCTTTGACAACCCAAGAAAAAGAAATACTGA
>NZ_FQTP01000246.1 GCF_900128515.1 Bathymodiolus heckerae thiotrophic gill symbiont | reverse complement strand
TAGAGGAAAAAGGCATTGATTTTGAAGTAATTAAATACCTAGAAGTGCCACCAACAGCAGATGAATTAAAAGCTTTATTGGTAGAACTTAAATTAGATGCAAGAGCTTTAATGCGCACGTTTGAAGCGCCTTATAAAGATAATAATCTAGACGATGAATCTCTTAGCGAAGATGATTTGATCCAAGCTATGATTGCTAATCCAATTCTAATTGAGCGACCTATTGTTAAAACTAGCAAAGGTGCTGCTATTGGCCGACCGCCAGAAAACATTCTGGCAATCATCTAGATTTGTTTACTACTCTTCGTCTACTAGTAGCGTAGAAAGATGTCCTTCACGACCTTCAATGTTTGAGTAGTAGACATCACCAAGTCCGTCAACAACTGAGGTTTTTACTTCCTCAACTGCAAGAATTTCATCACTCCAAGCGCTTAATTTTTTAAACTCTGAAATTGATACGGCATTATCGGTAAATTCATTAATCCAAGCCAGACGCATGAATATTGGTGCTAAGGCGGCGTCAATCATATTAAAGCTTTCGCCATTAAAGAAGATGCTGTCAGTTTTAACAGCTTCAAGTTTGGACAACTTTCCGAATAAAGATTTTTTTGAAGCGTTGAATTTCTCTTCATCACCAACCACCATGCCAAACATGTCATCAAACATTGTTGATGAAAATGCAATCCAAGAGCGGTTGCTAGCTTTTTGAATCACATCTTCTGGATGAATAGAAGTGCCACTAATGTCATTAATAAACTCAGTGATCACAGAAGACTCGAATACAATTTGATCATCCACTTTTAATAAAGGTACTTGGCCGGTAGGCGAGATTTCTTTAAACCAATCAGGCGGATCCATTGGGTTGATGTAAGTTATTTCAAAGTCAATTTTTTGAGTGTTTA
>NZ_FQTP01000245.1 GCF_900128515.1 Bathymodiolus heckerae thiotrophic gill symbiont | reverse complement strand
ATCGTCTGCCAATAAGCCATACCCGTTTCTCCAGCATGTTCAGTACGTGGAACACTACTCCAATCTATAGTTTGAAAAGGAATGCTTGTATTGTTTATCATATAATTTTAAAAACGCCAGAAAGCTTCACCTACTCATCACCAAATGTAAGATTCTTCTATCCTCATTTTTTTTAATGGCACTTCTAGTCTTAACCATTAGTGCCATTAACAAATGAGAGGATGTTTGGATTTATAAACCTCACTTGTTTAATCCTTAAACCAAACAACGCTGGGCTGATAACTTATTCATCTCAATGTCCATAATGTTTAATGACGCTTATCTTTAGATATTAGTATCATTTATCTACGGTATAAATGCCCTTTCTTAAATGTCTTAACCCTTTATTATGTAATTAAAAAACCACCCAAGCAAGCTTGGGTGATACTCTGTTTAGCACCCCCTTGCGGGGTGAATACCCCGCAAGGGGTATAAATACCCAGCCATTCGGCTGGGGCAAAGTGTCAAAGTGTCGAATTAATCCTTTAGGCAGCGAACACTAAGGCCGAGCGCCTTACCGCTGCCACTGCGGGACACTCTAGCCTCGTCAGTCTTCAGGCTGCGTCTGTAGGCACTACTACTTGACCCAGTACTACTCCACAAGTCCGCGTTGACACCACGACTGTAGAAATTACCATTGGTACTGCGGAAGCCCGCTAACTTAACCCCGTTAACCCCGACTTTCAGTTGTGTACCTTGATCAGTACCACGCCAACCAGTTAAATTTTGTTGGGTGGTGCTCATACCTAATTGACCTTCTAAGACTTTCCAATCGGAATCAGATGGCAAGCTCCAACCACTAGGGCAAACATTCATCGCTGCATCCCAAGTATAATAATAACCATCTTCATCCGCTGCACTACCAG
>NZ_FQTP01000244.1 GCF_900128515.1 Bathymodiolus heckerae thiotrophic gill symbiont | reverse complement strand
GTGCTGTATTCCAGTTACCCGTAGTAAAGGTCATTACGCCTGATACGGTAGCAGCACCTGTATCACTACTTACTGGAGTGATGGTGACGTCACCCGTTGGTTGAGTGTTAAGTACCACGGTGTAAGTGCCTGTGCTGGCTTCACCAATGGTGGCTGATGTTGCGGATTGAGTAATACCTGCAACAGCATCATCATCTGCTAGAGTAACAGCTACACTAGCAATACTAACAGCCTTGTAGCCAGCATCAAGGCTGTTGGCGGCACTGTGACTAATAGTAACTGATTCATTGATAGTGTTAGCGTCATTTACACCTGTAACTGTCACAGTCTGAGGCGTTGCCCAGTTAGCCATGGTAAAGGTGAGTGCTGAGCTAACCGTCGCAGCATTAGTATTATTACTCGTTGGGGTAACAACCACATCGGCAGTTGGTGCATCATTAAGTACCAGTGTGTAAGTATTAGTGCCTGCTTCACCCACGGTTAATGAGGATTGTGAAGCACTTACACCTTGCTCTGCATTGGTAACAATAATCTCAATATTTTGAGTAGTTGCTAAGCCTTTAGCGTCTGTTGCAGTAGCTGTAAAGATGTAAATGTTGTTAGTATCGCTATCAGCTGGAGATTCATAATCCGGGACTGGGTTAAAGCTAACCACACCTGTTGATGAGTTAATACTAAAGTCAGCAGCATCTGTGCCACTGATAGAGTAAGTAATAGTTTGTTCGTCTGTAGCGACTATAGTAATAGCTGTGGCTGTATTCTCAGCAACACTGGCAGTAGCACTTGAAGTAAACACTGGCGCTATGTTGTTAAGTAGTTTCTCGATCTTAATCTGTTTGCTACGCTTAACCATATCAAGAGTAGCTAAGCTCATCATAGCTCTTGCTCTAAATGGTTGATCATCTAGT
>NZ_FQTP01000243.1 GCF_900128515.1 Bathymodiolus heckerae thiotrophic gill symbiont | reverse complement strand
TTCATGCCAGTTTTAAGGTTATGACTCATGGCAATCAGTTGTACTCTGGTTTTGTTTCTCTCTAGTCCAAGGTATCTTGCCTTGCCTAAACCGTGATGAAGTTTTAGCAAGCCAAAAGTGCGTTCTAGGACTTGGAACAAGTCCAAGTTGGGGCTTTGCTTCAAACCTCAAAAAAGATTATTGATACAGAAAAAATAATGCGTAAACTATTAATTTTGTGTCCAGTCAAGTGGGGGAGGAGTTTTAGCTTGTCCTCATTATTTCTTTTAGTGTTAACGCTTGAATTTACCTACTGCGTTAGCAGTCGGCTGGTAGGATTATATTGGCTTAAATACCATCCAATATAAATTAGCCAATGGCAACAAAGTTGCTAATACGCCAAAAACTATCCATAACTTCCCTAATTTCCAATATTGTTTTGGTATCGGCTCTTCTTCAGAAAATTGTTTAGCTATTCTTGCTTGTTTAATTTGTACTGGCAGTAATATTGCCACCCAAATAATACCAGATGCTACAAACAACCAGTATCCCCAAGCCAACCACTTTATCATGAAATAGTCTAGTTCGTGTAGCATTGTATTACCTATCCCTGTAACTAAAACAAGTAAAACACCACCTAGAGTGAAAACATAGTCAGTAAGTGTTACTTGGCGTTGAGCGAAAGCAATGATGTGTTTGTTTTTTGTGCGATCAGCCATTACTTTCCACCAGCCAGTGATAATAATATTGCCAAGAAATAAAACCACGCCAAGTATGTGTAAACTTTTTAATAATAAATAAGTATTCATTGTTTTATCCTTTTTTTAGTCTATTTTAATTGATATTGTTTGGTCGCCATTAATTATAATTTTTGCCTCATCAAAAGTAGGCTCTCCAAAAACATCTGCACCACTAAAGCCGTATTTTTCT
>NZ_FQTP01000242.1 GCF_900128515.1 Bathymodiolus heckerae thiotrophic gill symbiont | reverse complement strand
AGTAATTCCTGTTCCTTGAGAACCATGAGCCTTAAACGCCTTTGTGAAATTATCGATATAATAAACACTTACAAGGTGTTTTTGTCAAGATTTTTAGGTTTTAACCGTAAGGGTCTGAACGGTTACGGGCAAAAGTATCATCCACAATTACATTGATAATGTCAGGCAAGCTATTCTTGACATCATTAAAGTGAAAGCCTTTATGAGTGCTGCCCCCTGTTTGATTATAATCGTCTACAGCTTGAATAGACGTATAAGCCAGTTCAATCATATTCTGGCTAAAATCTATGTCCCAGTAAAAATAATCTATGTCTGGATTAACAACATAAAAATCTGTTTCATCAGGATAAGACGAGTCACTAGCCATAACATCTTTCTGATTTTTAAGTAGAAAAAAGTCACCATGATCATCATGAACATCATTATGCCAGTATTCAAATGCTACATTAACCGTATGCCCATGAAAAGATTGCTCTGCCAAGGCATGCGGTGACATTGCTATACCGGCAAGAAGTAGAGAATAGGCTGTTATTTTTTTAAAGTTCATATTGATATCCTATAAGTAATTAAATGGCGCTTTAAAAAACGCCGCTTGATAAAACATTTACAACTAAGCTATGGGTTTACTTATTATCCGTTTCCTTTTGCATTTCCTCTACCCAGTGGCTTAGCTCTCCGAGCTCTAGCAATCCACCGAACTGGGCCCCGTAAACATAAAGACTTCCTTCTAAAGACCCAATATAAGCATCAGTTACCTGATAAAATCGTGCATAGTACCCGTTTATAGTAACTTCTCATTATCCACCGGCAGCGGCCGCACGGATGACTTCTGATAACGGAGGAATATCTCCTACATCCAGTAAGCGATCTTTCAAATAATCCCAAAATGATAGGCCATGCTTTCGACAAGTCT
>NZ_FQTP01000241.1 GCF_900128515.1 Bathymodiolus heckerae thiotrophic gill symbiont | reverse complement strand
TTGGGTCGGGACGAGGTGACGAGGACGAATCGGGGCGCCGAAGGCATTAGCGGTCGCGTTAAGTTTTTGCCGCTTGCTTGGGCTGGGATGCCCAAAACAAGCTTTCGCAAAAATAGCGACTCCCCGCTAGTGTTGTGAATAATAGTTGCCATAGTTATTAAGGTTTATCATTTATATCACTGATAATAATACACTAAATTATAATAATTACATTATATTTAAGCCGCACGACTTTCAAATCGTTAATTAATTCACAAAGAAAACCTAAGGAACGCCCTAATCTGTCCAATTTCCAAACAACCAGTGTATTTCCCCCTTCCGCAATAGCTAAAAGAGCCTGGGAAAGTCCGTTTCTTTTCTTGGCAATGCCACTGATGCCTTAATCGGTAAATATCTTTTCACAACCCGCCTCTGTTAGTGCATCAATTTGTAAGTCAAGATTTTGTTCGTTAGTAGAAACTCTCGCATATCCAATTTTCATGCTATTAATATTGACATAGGCTTTTGTTGTATTCAAGTGCTATATTTTTCAGCTACTTGCGCCTGGTGATTTCATCCATCAAAAGGGTTCCTTTTTGGTAGATTAGTGTTTAGTATGTCAACCCAAAGTAGAAATGTCCGCTTTTGTCCCAAGTTAAAATGTCCGGTTTTAGGAAGTTTTCGTTGGTTTATGTTTATCAGGGTAAGTACGCCATGGGTGGTCAACGTTAGGTTTATAGGAAGGTTTTCTTTGCTGCTTTAACTTGGCTTGATTCACCGCATGGTTAATGGTTTTTTCATCCTGTATTTGTACAGCTACCTCCGCTGAAAATCCTGGAAACGGAGCTTTAGCGAAGTGAAGATTTTTAGTCCGCGATAGCCGTAGGGCCGGTTGTTTTGTCGGAGTCTGAGCGATAGCGAAGGTGGAGACAAAATAAAAGGCCATCCGA
>NZ_FQTP01000240.1 GCF_900128515.1 Bathymodiolus heckerae thiotrophic gill symbiont | reverse complement strand
TGGTTATTATTATACTTGGGATGCAGCGATGAATGTTTGCCCTAGTGGTTGGAGCTTGCCATCTGATTCCGATTGGAAAGTCTTAGAAGGTCAATTAGGTATGAGCACCACCCAACAAAATTTAACTAGTTGGCGTGGTACTAATGAAGGTACAAAGCTGAAAGTAGGCGGCTCTAGTAACTTCGAGGCTAAGTTAGCGGGCCTCCGTGGTACCAATGGTAGTTTCTACGATCGTGGTAACTACACGAACTTGTGGAGTAGTACCGAGTCAGGTGGTGATGCTTACAAACGCGACCTGTACACTAGCGGGGGTAGAGTGAACCGCAATACCGACGATAAGGCGTTCGGCTTTAGTGTTCGCTGCCTAAAGGATTAATTCGACACTTTGGCACTTCGACCCAGCCGAATGGCTGGGTATTTATACCCCTTGCGGGGTATTCACCCCGCAAGGGGGTATTGAACAGAATATGCTGATGAGCGCTTAAAAGCCATGACTGTACAGGAAGCCTTAACAAAAAAGTTCTAAGGCCATCTCTACGTAAGGAGATGGCCCGGCAGGCTATTAACAAGCATCGGGTAACAGTAAGATTGGCTTGTCAGGCTTTTAAGATTAGTGAGACCTGTTATCGGTACGATCCAAAGCTATCATCTGAGAATGAGGTTATTGTTGATTGGTTGTTGCGATTAACCACAACGCATAAACAATGGGGATTTGGATTGTGCTTTATGTATTTACGCAACACTAAGGGCTTTAAATGGAATCACAAGCGTGTGTATCGCATCTACAAGCAACTAGAGCTTAATCTAAGGATTAAAGCCTAGAAGAAGAATCAAACGCGATAAGCCGCAGGCTTTGAGCGTGCCACTGTCAATTAATCAAACTTGGTCGATTGACTTCATGTCAGATTCATTAAACACAGGTAGAAAAATCAGAAC
>NZ_FQTP01000239.1 GCF_900128515.1 Bathymodiolus heckerae thiotrophic gill symbiont | reverse complement strand
CAAATTCAATACCTGCTTTAGCAATGGCCTTGGCTAGTACCGTTTCACCAAAAGCTAGAGCTGATAAGCTTACTGTATCAATAGTAGAGAACTGATGGAATGGATTTTTAAGCTTTGATCTGTCGCTCGCAGCGTACAAAAATCCTAAATCAAAAAATGCGTTATGGCCAATTAAAATAGAGCGTGTACAGTCTTGATCTTTCATTTCAGTGCGAATGGTTTTAAACATATCGCCCAAGGCAAGTTTTTCATCAATGGCGCCGCGCAATGGGTTGTCTACATCAATGCCATTAAACTTTAAAGCGGCAGGCTCAAGATTAGCACCCTTAAAAGGCTTAATGTGAAAATGCTGAGGCTCTTTTGCATAAAGCTTTCCATCCTCATCAAAGCCAATAATCACTGCACAAATCTCTAACATGGCATCAGTTTGATGATTAAACCCCGCTGTTTCAATATCGATAACGACAGGAAGATATCCACGAATACGTTTATTAATTTGCATTAGTTAACCTCTTTGAAAAAAATAGAAGAGTTTCGATCATGATTAAAATATTTTTGGCGTTTTCTTGGAAGGTCAGATATTTGCATTTTGGTGAAATTATTTTTAATAAACCATTCGGTGCCAAACTTAGTTAAAGCAAACACCTTGCTAAAATTTCTTTGTTTTGCATTGGCTAGTATCTTATCTAATAATTGATTAGAAAGCCCTGTGTTTTGAGAGTCTTGTGCCACAGCGAGTGAATATATCTCACCCATAGAACCTTCTTGACAATCTTTTAAACCTGCACACGCAACTAACTGGCTTTTCTCAAATAACAAAACAAAGTCGTTGATATTTTTTTCAATCTCATTTTTACTTCTAGATAGAATTTTTCCTTGATCTACAAAAGGCTTGATTAAAGTCAAAATTTGTTCAGAATTATCCAAAATGCAGTTTAAAACGTTGA
>NZ_FQTP01000238.1 GCF_900128515.1 Bathymodiolus heckerae thiotrophic gill symbiont | reverse complement strand
AGCTAACGCGATTGTCATACCACCAGTTTGCATCATTAGCTGTAGACTTAAGCTTGTACACTTCTTTGCCGTCAACTGAACAATCTGCTTCTATTTTGGCATTTTGTGTCCACTTGTTACGCTTAATATCTTTCATTACGCTTAAACAACCTGTAAATTTAGTCATACCTAAAAGCTCATGGTTATCGTGCTTTGGTTTACGTAGTGTTACATCACCAAAAGTAAAGTCTGAGCCACCCCAAGCATCATCACGTGCAGGCTCGGCAAAACAACGAACTTTACGAATTGATGGAATGAAGATTTCGTATGATTGTGACTTATTCGCATCACTAAAATCGGTAATCAACATACCTGTACCTTTAAGCTTACCAGAGCGGAAAACCGCTAAATCTTGTGCGTTAACACCGGCAGCCTTAGGCGCGTTATTAAGGTAGCGCTCTAAAGTAAGCGTTAAAGGGTTTGAGTCTTTAGCACGCAGAATAAGTGCGGTAACATCTTTGCCTTTTTTAGTAATGGCGTAATTGTCAAAAGAATAGAAATGATTAACAAAGTAGTTTTGATTAGCCACATCATTAGCAGATAAGCCACTAGATTTATAGGCTAGATCTTTTGATACTGTAGCTGTTGCAACACCTGCTGCAAGACTGGCTGCGACTGCAACCGATAAAGCGATTCGCTTCATACCCCCCACGGATAAGTTATAAAAGTCTCAATATACCGTATAAACCATACTTGTCAAAAGGTTTTTGCACTTTTGTTACAAATTTCTCTAAAATCGTTTTTTTTTTTTTGCGAAATGCTTTTATATCAATCTTTTTAAAAGAAATGATACGAGCCTTGCCCGTATCAAAAAAAATATTGAAAATTTTATAAACACCTTTATTCAGATTGTTTACTTCTGTTTTTCATTATTTTTGGTGCTATCAGCTGACCTTGCACCCTTCAAGGAAGCATTAAACAGAA
>NZ_FQTP01000237.1 GCF_900128515.1 Bathymodiolus heckerae thiotrophic gill symbiont | reverse complement strand
TCTCAATGTCCGTAATGTTTAATGACTTATCTTTAGATATTAGTATCATTTATCTACGGTATAAATGCCCTTTCTTAAATGTCTTAACCCCTTATTATGTAATTAAAAAAACACCCAAGCAAGCTTGGGTGATACTCTGTTTAGCACCCCCCTTGCGGGGTGAATACCCCGCAAGGGGTATAAATACCCAGCCATTCGGCTGGGTCGAAGTGTCAAAGTGTGCCCTGAGCGTAGCGAGGAAATACTCTTGGGGTGCGAATTAATCCTTTAGGCAGCGAACACTAAAGCCGTACGCCTTATTGAAGGTCTTGCGGGTCACTTTAGCCTCGTCAGTCTTCAGGCTGCGTCTGTAGGCACTACTACTTGACCCAGTACTACTCCACAAGTCCGTGGTGTAACCACGACTGTAGAAACTACCATTGGTACTGCGGAAGCCCGCTAACTTAGCCTCGAAGTTACTAGAGCCGCCTACTTTCAGCTTTGTACCTTCATCAGTACCACGCCAACCAATTGAATTTTGTTGGGTGGTGCTCATACCTAATTGACCTTCTAAGACTTTCCAATCGGAATCAGATGGCAAGCTCCAACCACTAGGGCAAACATTCATCGCTGCATCCCAAGTATAATAATAACCATCTTCATCCGCTGCACTACTACCAGGGCGACCATGAGTGCCCTCATAAGCTTTCCAATAATCCGTATCTAGTGTGTTGTTTGCAGTAGGAACTAATGAAACATTAGATGCACTCCAGGTTTGACTGCCGATAACGACACTTGCCCCAATTCCATCATCCGTCACTGTTGCTGTTACGTTAGCAGAAGTTACCGCTGCGTCAGCACCTGCAATAGTATGAGAGATAGTAACTGTTTCATTAGCGATGTCATCATCAGCAACACCTGTTACGGTAACCGTTTGTGCTGTATTCCAGTTAGCCGTAGTAAAGGTCATTACGCCTGATACGGTAGCAG
>NZ_FQTP01000236.1 GCF_900128515.1 Bathymodiolus heckerae thiotrophic gill symbiont | reverse complement strand
GCGGCTTTCTTAGCTGTTTCAATTGCCCGTTTTTCAACTTTGTTTTCAAAGGCATCTTCACTTGAAGCAGCCATCTTTTCGATAAGAGTCTTATCGGCGTAAGTTGGTAGTGTATTGATAGTATCAAGTAAGATTTTAAGTCCTCTTATTTGTGGCTCTGGATAGCCAGCCGTACCAGCACCGTATTGTTCTTGCAACTCATGCACTATCACTAATTGCTTTTGCACTATCTTTTCTAACATTAATTGTGTGATTTTTCGGTCATGGATAACCGCCCCGAAAACGTCTTTCTCTTCGATTTCTTTTTCAATTTCTTTCATTAACTTACTTGAGTCAATAAAAGGGGTTGTGTAATTAACTTCAGATTTTTTAATTCCGCGATCTACTTCAGCTTGCCATTTTTCAGTATTAGGGTTTTCGGTCTTAGTCGGTTCAAAGTGGTTCTTTTTATGTCTAAGTACCGATGGTGCGCTAATAGTTAAGCCTTGAGATTTACACCAAGTCGCGATTGAGTCTAAGCCCTCCCCCTTAAAGATCCGCTCTTCAATGCGGTCTTTAAGGTCTGAATGACAAATTTTACATTTACCAGCCATGATTAACCCTCTTCGTTAGCTTTAGCATTGTTCATTTTACGATTGTAATTAAACACTTTACGGTTGTGATCCAGTTCAATTTCGCATTTAGCGTGGTGAGCATCTAACGTGGCCTTATGGGTATCAACATAGTTATTTACATTTTTACGGTTAGATCCAGTTACTTTAGAGATCCAGCCTTTAGTAATTTCTATTTTGTCCCACCAGTCTTTAGCATCTTCATTGGCTCCCATAGTTTCAGTAACCAACTTATGGATCTTGGTATCTGTTAAAGTTCGGTTGTCTTTCTTAGCCCCCATCAATAACTCAGCATATTTAATTGCACCACTAACAACAATCGATTCTGTTGTCATGCCTGAAGCCTTAGAAGCCGCGCTTATTTTCGCGAAGTTATCATCATTAAAGAAA
>NZ_FQTP01000235.1 GCF_900128515.1 Bathymodiolus heckerae thiotrophic gill symbiont | reverse complement strand
TGTTTCCATTTTTTCTTTTAGTGTTAACGCTTGAATTTACCTACTGCGTTAGCAGTCGGCTGGTAGGATTATATTGGCTTAAATACCATCCAATATAAATTAGCCAATGGCAACAAAGTTGCTAATACGCCAAAAACTATCCATAACTTCCCTAATTTCCAATATTGTTTTGGTATCGGCTCTTCTTCAGAAAATTGTTTAGCTATTCTTGCTTGTTTAATTTGTACTGGCAGTAATATTGCCACCCAAATAATACCAGATGCTACAAACAACCAGTATCCCCAAGCCAACCACTTTATCATGAAATAGTCTAGTTCGTGCAGCATTGTATTACCTATCCCTGTAACTAAAACAAGTAAAACACCACCTAGAGTGAAAACATAGTCAGTAAGTGTTACTTGGCGTTGAGCGAAAGCAATGATGTGTTTGTTTTTTGTGCGATCAGCCATTACTTTCCACCAGCCAGTGATAATAATATTGCCAAGAAATAAAACCACGCCAAGTATGTGTAAACTTTTTAATAATAAATAAGTATTCATTGTTTTATCCTTTTTTTAGTCTATTTTAACTGATATTGTTTGGTCGCCATTAATTATAATTTTTGCCTCATCAAAAGTAGGCTCTCCAAAAACATCTGCACCACTAAAGCCGTATTTTTCTTTGGTATGCCAAAGAAATTTTTATCTAATACTTTGTTGTTATTCGTATCTTGGAAAATTGCTATGGCGTAACTTCCAGATGGAATTTGTAAAGTTTTACTAAGTTTATTTTTATCACTATTAGAGACCTTTGCATAATTCATAATTCCCCATCCTATTTTCAACCCTTGCAATTTTTCAAAAAAATAGCTCAAAATTTCCGTATTTTTCCATAAAAATCTAAAAAACACCTTGTTTGTCTGATTTTTTTAGCCTTATTTCTCTCTTTTTAGCCTTTTTTACTCACTGGATGTAATAATCCCTTAGGCTTTTTAATCGCTGCATTTCTTTAAAAATATTCATGCCAGTTT
>NZ_FQTP01000234.1 GCF_900128515.1 Bathymodiolus heckerae thiotrophic gill symbiont | reverse complement strand
AAAAAACAAGCATTAGATTTGGCTTCTCTCGCTCTCGTATTGGCATCAACCCTCCAGCTGCATTTTTTATCACACTTATTATTGGCGCTCTTTTAACTACGGTTACAGCTGTTTTTCTAACAAAACGACTTATTAAACCTATAGATAGATTGTATAAAGCCTCTCGCTCAATAGGAAAAGGAAACTGGCCTGATCAAGTAGAAGAGGACGGCCCAAAAGAATTTGTTGTATTGACGAGACAGTTTAATAAAATGAACCTACAAGTTCAAGGGTTACTATCCAATAGAACAACCCTGTTGGCAGGCATTGCTCATGATCTGCGCACACCCCTAACTCAAATCAATCTTGCTCTCTCAATGTTGCCGTGATATTGACTTAATGAATAGCATACAAGGCGATCTGGATAGCATTAATACGCTAATCTCTGACACGCTAAATATCAGCCTTGAACTTACCCAGGAAACAAAAAAATCAGCCAACATTGTTGATGAGATTAACTCTACTGTTGCAGTCCTGATTACGCCACAAAGCACAATTAAATTAACACTGCCAGCCTCAAATAATTGTAGTGAAATTTTATACCCAATGGCTTTTAAACGCATACTTACCAATCTAATCACTAATGCTATTAGATATGGAAAAGGGGAAATTCAAGTTGTATTGGATTGTAACAACGCTCAAACAAGTGTTCATATTGATGACAACGGGCCAGGAATACCTGAGGAGTATGGAGAGAAGATATTCCGGCCTTTTTATCGTTTAGAGAAATCTCGTAATAGTGACACAGGCGGAAGTGGCTTGGAGCTTGCTATTGTTCGACAGCTCGCAAACTCACACAATTGGATAGCGACCTTATCGCCACGAAAAAACGGTGGCACCAGGGCCACCGTTGTCATCAAGCTGTAATATGGTGCCGATAGCCAGAGTCGAACTGGCACGAGCGTAGCTCACCACCCCCTCAAGGTGACGCGTCTACCAATTCCGCCATATCGGCAAATTCTTAACTATTCAGGAA
>NZ_FQTP01000233.1 GCF_900128515.1 Bathymodiolus heckerae thiotrophic gill symbiont | reverse complement strand
GCATGTCAATTATATGCCACTCATATTTCCTCGACCTTGCTAATACTGCAACAGCCAAATCAAAGGTGATTTGTTTGTGTGGTTGTTGAGGGCGCCCACTTTCTACTGACTTTAGCGCATCAATTACCCTAGCTTTTAACTCACTAACTGCTTTTTTGGTAAAGGTCATTGCTAGAACACTTTCTGGCGAATCGCTAATTGATAATAATTTTAAATAGCGTTGCGTTAGTAGCTCGGTTTTGCCAGAACCTGCAGGTGCTTGCACGATAAAAGACTGGGTGGTATCTAGTGCTTGTTGGCGTTGAGCCGAATCATCCATTAAGGTTTTCTAACCGCGTTATCCAAGCATCAAAGCCAGTGCATTTTTTTCTTATTTCTGCCAATCCAATATTATTAAGGATATTTGGCGCATGAGTTGTCTTTATATAACGTGCATTCTTTTCAATGCGCTTAGAGGGTGCGGCGTCCTTGGAGTTGTTAATTTTTTCAATATTATTAAAATTAACTAAAATTTTATTTATCCAATCTTGATTAGTATTTAATCCAGTTGCCATTTTTTCAGCATCACTAAACAACAATGCTTCAAATTCGTACATTTGAATGTATGGAATGATCTTTTGTCTTTGATCTTTTTTAATTCTATTTTTAATCTTTTCTTCTAAACTTTCTTTGGTTTCCCCATCAATTAGGTGTCTTTTTTGAAAACCATAAAAGTCATATAAAGTTGTTACAAAATCATAACTATAAATCAATGCGTTTAGTTTTGAGCCAACTCTATCCAGTCCAATATTGCCTTTCATATTTTGAGTCTGTACAAAAATATCAAAACCTGATAAGTATGGAACAACAACTTCTTCAACAAATTTATATTCAGAATGACCTTCTACCGAAATTAACAACCTTACCATTCTGGCTCACCACCCAGTAAACCCTCGCTCCACGCTTCTCCCACTTGGTAGCTTTTCATCCAACTGCCTAAGTCTTTTTCACTTAGCCTTTCAAACTTAGACTCTCCATT
>NZ_FQTP01000232.1 GCF_900128515.1 Bathymodiolus heckerae thiotrophic gill symbiont | reverse complement strand
TCAGAAGTTGATTGAGACGATGAATCAGTCACAACCTCATTCATACTCACACCATTCGACTTCCACCAGCCAACCGTTGCGTTTTCAAGCGTTCTTCGCTCTTGTTCGTTAAAGTCATCCTCGCCTCTGGTTGAATGATCCACAAGGCTCTTAAAGCCGCTAACAGCTGCTTGTTGTTGATAATTATTACTCCCTCCACCAATGTTGTCAACTGCTGTTCCTAGTGTTGCAGAACCAAACTCAGTTTGTGCATCTGTTTTAGTCACTGCTGATTTGGTGTTGTCTAAATTTTCACGAATCGATTTATCTGTATTGGCGCCGAAGTTTTGATTAACAGGCGCTGACGTTAAATCACCTTGTTTGTTAAAGTTTGGATGAACGATAAAGTTATCATCTTTATGACCACTAACAAAGTCAACCCAATCATCTTGACGGTTTTGCATGAGCTTATCATTGTCCATAATCTCTTGTCCAGTCATGGATAGCCCACCATTGTTATTGGCCATATCAGTCATAGTACTCATAACATCTTCTTTCTCAAAAGGAGATCCACCATCAAGCCTGGTCATATTCCTAACATTGTCTACACCGCCAAACTGCTGATAAGCGCTATTCATGGCCAGTTGATTTGCGCCATCTACTTGCGTACCATCAGTACTCAGATTCTCTTGGATATATTGTTGTGCATCAGCGCGGGTGTGTTGATTCATTGCATTAGTTTGTGCATTTTGCATCACTTGATCTTCAAGACTCATATTGTTAGTATCAGCAACTGCTTGAGCACCTGTAACACTACCTATGGTGTTGCTGGCATTTAGAGTACCTGCATCTTGTCCCATGCCAGCTGCGCCAACATCAGTTCTAGAATAACTTGCACCTGCACTAGCACCTGATTGAGCATCGAACGTGGCTTTTGCCACTTGATTACCATAACCACCAAACCAGTTAGGCATGCCTTCAGCTGGCGGTTGTACGGTTGAAGCGTCTGCTAGGCCACTTGCTAGACCTTTTCTAAGTCCTGCC
>NZ_FQTP01000231.1 GCF_900128515.1 Bathymodiolus heckerae thiotrophic gill symbiont | reverse complement strand
ACAACAAAGCCTATCCTCAATAGAGCACACGTCAAATCCCAGGAAGATAAAAAAATGGCTTGAGAAACTGGGCAAAACTAAACACCTACAGGCAAAATTGCAATGGCTTGCAGAGGGGGTGCAACTACGGTCAAGATTAAGGCAGTTGCGTCTGGAGGATTTACCGCCTGATGTCACCGCATCAAGGGGATATGACCATAGAGGGTTTTGTTATATCTTCGAGCATAAGAAACTTGGGGATCTGGGGAGGATCGTATTGATCCAGGTTCGTGAACAAGAAATGTTGATGCAGGCCGAGCTATACAAAGAACAGGAAAAGCAGAAATCCACTATCGCAAAAAAGAAAAAGGAAATATTTGATAAAGTGATTACAACTATCAACGGCTGTTTTAATTTGTAACCATCAAAAATAGGACAAATCGCCTTCCTGTGGGAGAACAATATCCCCCCTTTATTGACCATTGAAATTCCGCTTTGTTTTATATTTTCAGCTAATGTGAGTCCTGAAGGATGTTTGCAAACCGCTACAGCTATCTATCTAGATCCTTCTTACTTAAATCATTACTGCTTACTTTTTCATTCTTCCTCGATGCCGCTATATCATCATATATTTTTTGTTTCATTTCATGGTTCTGAGTAACCAGATCTTTTGCCATAGTATCTAAATATCCCTTTAATTCTTTAGCCAGTTTTCTATCTTCTTTTATGTTTGAAGATGAAAGTATTTTTATTGCTTCACTGTAAGACTCCCTGACTTCACCTTGAGTTTTCTTAATTTTGTCTTCCCAGGGTTTTTGCTTGGGTTTACCTCCCCTTTTTTCGTTAATTATTTCAAGTGTATTTTCTTTTATTTGTAGTGCTGTAACCTTAGCCACTCTTTTTTTATGGGTTTTATCAGTTCTATTTAATCGGTATATAGGGTCTTTCTGCATAAAGGTACCAAACGCGACATAGGAATCTTTGTTAGCTATTGTTGGTTGTATCTTGCATGTATTTTAGCTACTCCCAATTTCATGCTCTTTTATGCGGCTCGTTTTGGGAGGAA
>NZ_FQTP01000230.1 GCF_900128515.1 Bathymodiolus heckerae thiotrophic gill symbiont | reverse complement strand
AAAGAATTTGCTAATGTTGAACAAAAAGCAAAATTAGAGGGTCGTCAGCTAGGCATGATGCTGGCACCCAAATCGAAAAAGAAGTAGCAATTTATATCTAGTTGCTTCTTTAGTTTTATAATAAGTTATTCGCAAGAATGACAAATATGTCCGAAGGACAAGGAGAAAATTATGCCGAAGATGAAAACAAACCGAGGTGCTGCAAAGCGCTTCAAGAAAACTGCCAGTGGCGGTTACAAGTGTAAACACTCTCACTTGCGTCATATTTTGACTAAAAAGAGTACTTCTAGAAAACGTAGCCTACGCGCACCTGATACAGTAGAGAAGGTTGATGTACCAATGGTTCGTAGAATGTTACCATATAGTTAAAGGAGTATAGAAAATGGCAAGAGTATCAAGAGGTGTGCAAGCGCACGCAAGACATAAGAAAATTTTAAAGAAAGCTAAAGGTTATTATGGCGCACGTTCAAAAGTGTATCGTGTTGCTAAGCAAGCGGTAATTAAAGCGGGTCAATATGCATACCGTGACCGTCGCCAAAAGCGTCGTCAATTCCGCCGACTTTGGATCGTACGTATTAACGCAGAAGCTCGTAATTGTGGTTTAAGCTATTCAAGAATGATTGATGGTCTAAATAAAGCAGGCATCGAGATTGATCGTAAGGTTTTATCAGATATTGCAATTTTTGATAAACCTGCATTCGCTAAGATTGCAGATCAAGCAAAAGAGGCTATAGCAAAAGCTGCTAAGTAGTCCAAACTAAAGCCATGATTTATCATGGCTTTTTTCATACCAGATTATTAAACTAAATGATTAAACCAATTCTTGAAAAAGCCAAACTTGCTATTACTGATGCGCAGGACCTAAAAGCCCTAGATGAAATCAGAGTTACCTTTTTGGGTAAAAAGGGTGAGCTAACTGCTTTACTAAAAGGCTTAGGAAAACTCTCAAAAGAAGGGCGTCCTAAAATGGGTGAAGCAATTAACCAAGCTAAGGCGAATGTACAGGCTTGGCTTACCGATAGAAAAAATCATTTAGAAACGATTGAG
>NZ_FQTP01000229.1 GCF_900128515.1 Bathymodiolus heckerae thiotrophic gill symbiont | reverse complement strand
TCCTGATGTGAAGGGAAATATTCTGGAAATTTTGACTCTGCCCAGACATATAATTCATCAATAGTTTCCTTATCAATAATCACCACATCATTAACTGGCTCATCAATAGCGGGACAAGTATCAATAGTTGGCTCATCAATAGTTTCCTTATCAACTTCTTCCCCATGAGCAAACGTAACTTGTAGGCTGATTCGATTATTAAATCCAGTAGGGCTCAATAGATTAACACACTCGGACACCAAGTCATTGGAACCCTCTACTGGTATTTTGCTCCAAAGACACCTTGAGTCTTTTAAATTAACATAGATATTATTCGCATCAAAAGTAACTAATTCTGGATCAAACCCCAACGGGGCAAAAGTACTATCCACACTTACATTGATAATGTCAGGCAAGCTATTCTCGCTATCACGAAAGCGAAAGCCTTTTGACCATGTGTATATGTATTGATGATACATATCGTCAGCTTTAATAGACACATAAGTCAGTTCAATCCTATTCTCGTTAAAATCTATGTCCCAGTCAAAATAATATGAGAATCGATCAATAACATAAAAATCTTTCTCATCAGGATAAACCAAGTCACTAGCCAGAACATCTTTCTCACGTGTGATGTAAAAAAATACATCACCACCATTCACTGCATCATTACTATCCCATTTTCCAAAGGCTGCATTAATCGTATGCCCACCAAAAGATTGGTCTGCCAAGGCATACGGTGATATTGCGATACCGGCAAGCAGCAGAGACGAAACTAATATTTTTTTCAAGTTCATATTTACACCCTATAAGTAATTAAATGGCGCTTTAAAAAAAACGCCGTTTGATAAAACATTTACAACTAAGCTATGGTTTTACATATTATCCATTTCCATTTGCTCTACCCAGTAACCTAGCTCTCCGAGGTCTATTATGCCACCAAACTTAGGGATAAAAACATAAAGGGGTTCATCAGTGTTCCCCTATTAGCTCTATCCAGGAACTAACCGAGCCATCAAAGCACACATCAGGTCGGCCAGAGGCTTTCCTGTGATAATTGCGTTTTGAACGGCTCGAATGGTATATGAG
>NZ_FQTP01000228.1 GCF_900128515.1 Bathymodiolus heckerae thiotrophic gill symbiont | reverse complement strand
AAACCTGCAAAAAATTGCTAACAAATCAGAATAAAAGCCTAACAAGTTGCTCAAACGGACAAATTACAGTTGGCTCGCGCTCCGCGCATTATAGCCAACCATAATTTGCCGCTTAGCAAGGCGTTATGTTTAAAAAACAGAGAAACAATAAATGAAAAAAATACTATCAACTGTAACAGTTTTAATATTCATATATGGCTGTTCAGCTATAGAAGTAAAACCTGAAGCAAAAAGCATTGAACTTGTTAATGTTTCACCAAACAAAAATAAATGTAGGTTTTTAGGGGAAATTGTTGGCTCTCAAGGAAATTGGTTTACTGGAGATTGGACATCTAATAAAAATTTAGTAGTTGGAGCAAGAAATGAACTTAGAAATGAAGCAAGTAAACTAGGTGCTAATATTGTGTATATTCAAGATATGAAAAATACAAATGCTTGGGGCTCTCTGGGAACAACCAATACAACTACTATAGGCAAGGCTTACAAATGCTCCAACTAAAACATAACAAATCATTCCAGCCGACCGCTAACGCGGCCGCTGATTTCAGGCGTTAACGCCGTAAAAACATATGACTAAATCAACTGTTACTTACTGGAATCCACTTGACTCAAACAACAGAAATAAGTGGAAACCTATTGATGGCCTAGAAGGTGTTGCTGAAGAATTAACACTAAGTATCGACGATACAACTGGAGAATATACGCGGTTAACAAGGTTTTATGCGGGTGCAGATACCTCTTCTTTCGGCAGCAAAAGTCATGAGTATCCTGAAGAAATATTTATAGTTAGTGGTCGCCTCTATGATCAAGCATTTGATACGTGGTTAGAAACTGGGCACTATGCAAGCAGGCCACCTGGCGAAATACATGGACCGTTTAAAACAGAAGAAGGTTGTGTTGTACTTGAGGTTTCTTTTCCAAATAAAACTAATGAATAACACAACATGCATAATGTACAAACGTCAAAATTACCGTGCAATGATTAAACAGAGCTGCGCTAACAAGGCGCTGCAGTTGACCAGTAATACGCCGCTTCGCTCTGTATTACGGTCAACTGAGCTTAAGCGTTA
>NZ_FQTP01000227.1 GCF_900128515.1 Bathymodiolus heckerae thiotrophic gill symbiont | reverse complement strand
AACAGAAGTCCGGCAACTATCTCACGTGAGATTAAACGTAATACTGGCAAACGAGGCTATCGACCCAAGCAAGCCAATGAGCTTGCTACTATGCGTAGATTAACTGCCAGTAAAAGCATTAAGCTCACACCAGAACTTAGACAAGACATTATAGAGCTAATCAAACAAGAGCTCAGCCCAGAACAAGCTTGTGATTATCTTATAACGCACGGTAAAACTAAGCTACATCATGAGACTATTTACAGAATGTTACTGCAAGATAAGCGTGCTGGTGGCACGCTCTATAAACATCTTAGACACCTGCACAAAAGCCATCGTAAGCGCTATGGTAGTTATGAGCGCAGAGGACGAATCAAGAACGCTGTGAGTATTGAGCAGCGTCCAGAGCTTGTTAACACTAGATCACGCATTGGCGACTGGGAGGGTGACACTATCATTGGTAAAAACAAGAAGAGCGCCATCTACACATTGGTTGATCGTAAATCACTTTATACTGTTATTGTTAAACTTAATGGCAAGAATGCCACTGAGTTGGCTGATAAGACTATTAAAGCGCTAAAGCCAATGTCAAGTAAGATTCATACCATTACCTACGATAATGGCTTAGAATTTGCTGAACATGAGCGTATGGCTAAAGCACTGGATGTGGATGTATATTTTGCTCATCCGTATTCTTCTTGGGAAAGAGGTATTAACGAGAATACTAATGGCTTGATTAGACAGTACTTCCCAAAGGGTACTGACTTTAACAAGGTGACAAATTCACAGATTGAATTTGTCATGAAGCGACTCAACACAAGACCTCGAAAAACACGAGGTGGGAAACAACCAGTTGAGTTATTTTTAGGAAGGGCTGTTGATTTATTAACGGCTTAGGAGAAATTGCACTTAATGTGCGAATTCAAGTAATTAAGTATGGGTCATGACAACTTAAGCATATTTAAAATCATGTTAAAGTACCATTATGAAAGTAAAAAACAAGTATGTAAATCGTTCCCGTATTTCAGAGAAGAAATTTAGAGAAATAATTAAGTATTTTTCTCTTGATTTGAACGCAGTTCAAATCAAGGAATTAACAGGATTGAGCAGACAAACAATC
>NZ_FQTP01000226.1 GCF_900128515.1 Bathymodiolus heckerae thiotrophic gill symbiont | reverse complement strand
AAACGCGATAAGCCGCAGGCTTTGAGCGTGCCACTGTCAATTAATCAAACTTGGTCGATTGACTTCATGTCAGATTCATTAAACACAGGTAGAAAAATCAGAACGTTTAATGTCATAGATGATTACAACAGAGAATGCCTAGGCATTGAAGTAGACCACTCTTTGCCAGTGCAAAGAGTGATTAAATCATTAGAGCAGCTCATTGAATGGCGTGGCAAGCCCAAAGCCATTCGATGTGATAACGGACCAGAATACATATCTCATGCACTACGAGAATGGGCACAAGCAATGGATATTGAGTTAATGTACATACAACCAGGCAAACCAACACAGAATGCTTATATTGAAAGATTTAACCAAACAGCAAGAAACGAATGGTTAAACATGCATATTTTTGACTCAATCGAACATGCACAAAATTTAGCAACCCAGTGGATGTGGGTATATAATAACGTACGACCTCATAGTTCGATTGGTGGGATTCCACCAAGAAAGCTACTTGAGGCTATTTAAACAATGGAAATTCTATTTTTAGCAAGCGTTAGAAATGGGGGGATTGCAATTGTATCTACCACCATTAATACATTTAGAGATCTTTGCATAAATCAACCAAAACCACGCCAGTCTAGTAAAATAACAACCACCTAATCTACAATAAAAAATACCTAAAATGTCTTGGAAATAAACAACTCAACATTCATTCGCAGATTCTCTAGTTGTAGAGCATAAATCTCTATCAGAGCTTAATGACGTGCATAACATCATCAATTAGACAGAGATAGAGCAAACCTTATCAAACCTTTATTCATCTGTGCGAGGTGCGCCTAGCTACCCGCCACTGATGATGTTTAGGATTCTTATTCTCCAAGCTTGGTATAACCTTAGTGATGAAGTCTTAGAGAAGCAAATCGCCAGGGATCTTATGTTTAGGCGCTTTATTAATCTTAGCCTGTCTGAGAATGTGCCAGACCATTCCAGTATTTGGCGCTTTAGACAGCTGCTTAACACCGAGCAGCTACTAGAGCTTCTACTGAAGCAAATCAACACTCACCTAGAGAGAAACTCTATCACTGTCTCACTCGGATCAATCAACATTATTGATGCC
>NZ_FQTP01000225.1 GCF_900128515.1 Bathymodiolus heckerae thiotrophic gill symbiont | reverse complement strand
AATTTACAATTAGTCACTTACTAATGCACCCAAAGGAAGTACTCTTGGGGTATAAGTTCCCGCCTTTTCAAATTCCTTACGCCTCGACTTTGATGAAAATTACAACTTATATCCACTATAATAATTTGTATGAATAGAGTGGATTTAATCAAAGGCATTCTTGTTGCGGCAATTTGGGGTATTAATTTTTCTATCATTAAACTTGGACTTAATACAATAGATCCTTTTGTATTGACAGGACTAAGATTTTCTTTAGCAGCTATTCCACTTATATTTTTCATTTCTAAACCTGATGTGCCAATATCAGCAATCGCGCTATACGGCCTATTATTTGGTGTTGGTTTATGGGGTGCGGTTAATCTAGGTATATTCCTAGGATTAAGTGCTGGGGTTGCTTCATTGTTACTACAATTTAGTGCGTTTATAACACTATTTTTGGGCTATCTATTTTTTAAAGAACTCCTGCATTGGCGTCAATATATTGGCATGCTCATATCAATGCTGGGTTTATTATTTGTCGTTCAAATTACCGATGGTAGTGTACCACTAATAGGCATTATTTGTGTATTTATTGCAGCTATTAGCTGGGCATTTAGTAATGTTATTATCAAAAAATACCAGCCAAAAAACATGCTTTCATTTGTAGTTTGGGGTAGTGCTTTTGCACCATTACCATTATTTTTAATGGCTTATATCAATAGTGGTAGTGCTGTATTTTTAGATTTAGTCAATATGGGCTCTACTGGCGTATTCTCAATTGTATTCCAAGCTTATATCACCACTCTGTTTGGTTACTATATTTGGAATGGTTTAATGGCTAAATACCCTGTTTCTCAAGTAGCGCCATTATCATTATTAATACCTATATTTGGTTTATTAGGCTCTTACATTATGTTTGATGAAACAGCTTCATTTGAGAAGCTGTTTGGCTTTGTTTTAGTATTAATTGGGCTATTAATCTTTATGTTTCCTAATAATAAAAAAATAGGGTCATGACAACTTAAGCGACTCTTTTCTGAACATTTCAAGCAAAATCTTATAAAGATTTTGCTTGCGATTATTGAATCTAAATTCACATTCTTTCAAGTGTAAATTAAACATATTTTTATTCAT
>NZ_FQTP01000224.1 GCF_900128515.1 Bathymodiolus heckerae thiotrophic gill symbiont | reverse complement strand
TTTAAAGGAATGAATAAAAATATGTTTAATTTACACTTGAAAGAATGTGAATTTAGATTCAATAATCGCAAGCAAAATCTTTATAAGATTTTGCTTGAAATGTTCAGAAAAGAGTCGCTTAAGTTGTCATGACCCTTAAAAAATATAATTTGTAAAGCTTCACCTACTCATCACCAAATATAAGATTCTTCTATCCTCATTTTTTTAATGGCACCTCTAGTCTTAACCATTAGTGCCATTAACAAATGAGAGGATGTTTGGATTTATAAACCTCACTTGTTTAATCCTTAAACTAAACAACGCTGGGCTGATAACTTATTCATCTCAATGTCCGTAATGTTTAATGATACTTATCTTTAGATATTAGTATCATTTATCTACGGTATAAATGCCCTTTCTTAAATGTCTTAACCCTTTATTATGTAATTAAAAAATCACCCAAGCAAGCTTGGGTGATACTCTGTTTAACACCCCCTTGCGGGGTGAATACCCCGCAAGGGGTATAAATACCCAGCCATTCGGCTGGGGCAAAGTGTCAAAGTGTCGAGTTAATCCTTTAGGCAGCGAACACTAAAGCCGAGCGCCTTATTGAAGGTCTTGCGGGACACTATAGCCTCGTCAGTCTTCAGGCTGCGTCTGTAGGCACTACTACTTGACCCAGTACTACTCCACAAGTCCGTGGTGTAACCACGACTGTAGAAACTACCAGTGGTACTGCGGTAGCCCGCTAACTTAGCCTCGAAGTTACTAGAGCCGCCTACTTTCAGCTTTGTACCTTCATCAGTACCACGCCAACCAGTTAAATTTTGTTGGGTGGTGCTCATACCTAATTGACCTTCTAAGACTTTCCAATCGGAATCAGATGGCAAGCTCCAACCACTAGGGCAAACATTCATCGCTGCATCCCAAGTATAATAATAACCATCTTCATCCGCTGCACTACCAGAAGTGCCCACATAAGCTTTCCAATAATCCGTACCTAGTGTGTTGTTGCTTGCAGTAGGAACTAATGAAACATTAGATGCACTCCAGGTTTGACTGCCGATAACGACACTTGCCCCAATTCCATCATCCGTCACTGTTGCTGTTACGTTAGCAGAAGTTACCGCTGCGTA
>NZ_FQTP01000223.1 GCF_900128515.1 Bathymodiolus heckerae thiotrophic gill symbiont | reverse complement strand
ATTAAGCGTAACAAGTGGACACAAAATGCCAAAATAGAAGCAGATTGTTCAGTTGACGGCAAAGAAGTGTACAAGCTTAAGTCTACAGCTAATGATGCAAACTGGTGGTATGACAATCGCGTTAGCTACATCGATACTAAAACATTTGCTGACTACCGCAACTAATCAAGTGGGTGGCACTGTTGCAAACAATGCGAATGCTCAAAATCTTTTTTCGGATATAACAACTGCTCAGTGGACAGCAGGAAAGGCGAATCCAACTCAAGTATTTCACTATATGCCAAATGCAACTTTTGCAACTTTTGATCAGTTTGTAGGATTGACTTCAAAATATGTTGTTGATCATGATTCGATGCCTACCCTATCAGCGAGATATAAAAATACAACATCAGATGGTTTAAATTATTCGATGAATGTTATTCATGGTAACGATACAAATCCATATGTTGATACTTATTGGACAAGTAGTGCCGATGGCGCTATACTGGTAGAAACCGTGAATAATTCAGCTGGCGGTGTTTATGTTACAAATGATTTAGGTAACGGAACTACAGTAAGTGGATCTGCAGCAGGAACAACACATGCGGTCTACAATATGGTAGAAAAATTAAATAAGATTACGCAATTAGGTGGATCATTTGATACTGCAATTGAAACAGCATCGTTGGGCCCGGTTGTGCTACGTGGTGAAGCTTTATATCAGAAAGACGCCATGTCTCCAATTGTCACTCGTAAAGACTCTACTGGCGTAGATTTAGATCATGGTTTCTTAGTTAACGCTTTACAAATGCAAAAAGGCGATCGTTTTAAGTATGTTTTAGGTGCTGATATGACAGCATTAACCAATATGATGGTATCCGTTCAGTTCACCCAAGATCGTAATCTTGATTATGTAAACACGGGTAGTTCAAGTGAGACAAACTGGAAATATATTGCTGATCAGGCTACTATGCATTTAACGAACAACCTGAACAAAGCTGAAAAAAATAAAGAATAAGGGTCATGACAACTTAAGCGACTCTTTTCTGAACATTTCAAGCAAAATCTTATAAAGATTTTGCTTGCGATTATTGAATCTAAATTCACATTCTTTCAAGTGTAGATTAAACATATTTTTATTC
>NZ_FQTP01000222.1 GCF_900128515.1 Bathymodiolus heckerae thiotrophic gill symbiont | reverse complement strand
GTTGTCATCAAGCTGTAATATGGTGCCGATAGCCAGAGTCGAACTGGCACGAGCGTAGCTCACCACCCCCTCAAGGTGACGCGTCTACCAATTCCGCCATATCGGCAAATTCTTAACTATTCAGGAATGTCGCTAATATCTGTTTCAGTACTCACAGGTGCGACCATAGGAATGTCAGAAGGAGCAATTTGCTCCATAATACTTGTGGGTTCATCGCTACCATTCACTTCATTAGTTGCTAAGTAAGCCAACGTTAAGCTAGTAACAAAAAAACCAAAAGCAACACTAGCGGTTAATTTGTACATAAAGGAGTTAGCGCCACGGGCACCAAATACCGAGCCAGAGGCGCCAGCACCAAACGCTGCGCCAGCATCTGCACCTTTGCCGTGTTGCATTAAAATTAGTGCAACTAGGCTTAACGCCAATAACACATGAATAATTAAAATAATTTGAAATGACATAGTTAACCCGCTTTACAAATTTGTAAAAAATCTTCTGCTTTTAAAGATGCGCCGCCAATTAGGCCGCCATCAATATCCTTACAACCAATTAACTCAACAGCATTACCAGGATTCATACTGCCACCATATAAAATTGGTGTTGACTGTGCAATATCAGCATCGTTACTTGCTAACATTGAACGAATAAATTTATGTGCATCTTGTGCTTGCTGTGGTGTAGCTGTAACACCAGTGCCAATCGCCCAAACAGGCTCGTAAGCAATGATAATATTTTTAAATGCATCAATGCCCGATAAATCAATAACCGCTTGAATTTGACGAGTTACAACACTTTCCATGTTGCCAGCTCCTCTTTCTTCTAATGTTTCGCCAATACAGAAAAGCGGTGTTAAGCCATTATCAAGAGCCGCCTGAACTTTATTAGCAACAACTTCGTCAGTTTCTTCGTGCATGCTTCTACGCTCAGAATGACCAACAACAACATATTGCGCACCAAAATCTTTAATCATACCCGCACTAACTTCGCCGGTAAAGGCGCCTGAAGCGTTTACATTAAGATCCTGTGCACCAAGGTTTAATTGAGAGTGAGTAATTAACGCCTCAACTTGTGACATATAAGGAGATGGCACACAAACAATAACTTTTGATTCGACATCTGACATGCCGGCAA
>NZ_FQTP01000221.1 GCF_900128515.1 Bathymodiolus heckerae thiotrophic gill symbiont | reverse complement strand
CTTAGCTTCCTGAACCGCAACAACACTTTGGTCATGTGCTTCAATATCGCCATGAGTTAGTGCAGTTAAAGTAACACCTTTAGGCATGTCAAGGCCAGTTAAGCTGATATGATCGCCCAGCTCAAGATTGGTAATATCTACATCAATAGATGTCGGTAGATTTGCAGGTAAACATGAAACCTCAACCGAAGTAACAAATTGATTAAGGATAGCGCCTAGACGAATACCCTCGTTTTCATCAGCACCAATAAAGTGCAATGGAATGTTTGTAACAAGCGCTTGCTTCAAGTTAATACGCAAGAAGTCAACATGAGTAACAATGCTTTTTGCAGGATGACGCTGCAAATCTTTAATGATCACCGCTTCTTTTTTCTTACCCACCATTAAATCTAGAACTGACGTGTAAGACGCTTCATTTTCTAATAGGTGTGTAATTTCGTGAATGCTTAAAGTGATGTTAGTTGGTACTTTGCCAGCGCCATAAATAATTGCAGGGATTTGTTCAGCGTGACGTAGGCGGCGGCTCGCACCTTTACCTTGATCTTCACGCACTGTTGCATTGATAGTTAAACTCATGTTTGTACTCCATAAAATAAAAAAACACACCATAATCTAGGTGTTAGCTAAACGATATATTTTGCGACCAAATATATCAAAGTGTTCATTTTACCTTAATTGTAATATCTTTGGCGTATCATCTAGACTTTAGCCAAAAGATTAATGCAATAGTGGCACTTACACCACTAGCAATCCATGAGTTATTAACGGCAAATACACCGCCTAGAATGAGCAATGATCCTGCAAAAATAGCAGAGGTCTGTTTATTGGTATTATCTTTAAGCTGATCAACAACTTGATTGGTTTGCTGTGCGTAAAGTTTGTTAATATTTTTCATCTTGCCCAGTTGCTTAAGCGCATTGATGACGAGAGAAGGTAGCTCAGGGATATCTCTTAATATTTGAGGCGCTTCTTGTTTGAGTTTTTCAAAGGTGTTTTTCATACTGTATCTCTCTTTCATTAAATCTTCTAAAAAAGGTTTGGCGGTTGACCAGAGGTCTAATTGAGGATAAAGCTGTCTACCTAGCCCCTCGATGTTTAATAAGGTTTTGTCTAATAATAATAACTGCGGCTGAACGCTGATATC
>NZ_FQTP01000220.1 GCF_900128515.1 Bathymodiolus heckerae thiotrophic gill symbiont | reverse complement strand
TATCAGGGAACTGATGTTTATATTGGGTCTTTAGGAGGAAGTCTTTATGCTTACGGGACTCAGTTCGGTGGATTGCTAGAGCTCGGAGAGCTAAGTCACTGGGCAGAGGAAATGCAAAAGGAAACGGGTAATAAGTAAACCCATAGCTTAGTTGTAAATGTTTTATCACCCGGCGCTTTTTTTTAAAAGCGCCATTTAATTATTTATAGGATGTAAATATGAACTTTAAAAAAATAACAGCCTCGTCTCTCCTGCTTGCTGGTATAGCAATGTCACCGCATGCCTTGGCAGCACAGTCTTTTGATGGGCACACGATTAATGTAGCATTTGAAATATGGGCAGGTGATGATGTATCTAACGTGCTTGAAATTACAAATGATAAAGATGTTCTGGCTAGTGACTGGGCTCATCCTGATGAGAAAGATTTTTATGTTTCTTCTCCAGACGTAGATTATTTTGATTGGGACATAGATTTTAACCAGAATAGGATTGAATTGACTTATACGTCTATTAAAGTTAACGACGATGATTATGAATATTCTTACATCGATTCAAAAGGCTTTCATTTTCAGGATATTGAGAATAGCTTGCCTGACATTATCAATGTAATTGTGGATGCGGATTTCGCCCCCCCGGGGTTTGATCCAAACTTAGTTACTTTTGATGCGGATAATATCTATGTTAATTTAAGAGGCTCGTCATGTGTTAATCCATACATATTATTCGACGAAGATATGAGCTTTATGCCCGGGTGTAGTAACCCAATGGGCCCGACTAGATATAATAATCGAATCAAGATAAAAGTTGAGTTTGCTTCCGATGGAACTAATGATGATCCAACTATTGATAATGCAACTATTAATCAATTATATGACTGGTTAGAATCAAAATATCCAGAATCTTTACCTACACATCAGGACTCTTTTTATATACAAGGGTACTATGCACGATTTTATGAGGGGACTGGCTTTTATGTTGGGTCTTTAAAAGGACGTCTTTATCTTTACAACATCCATCTTGGTGCCATGATAGAGCTCGGAGAAATAAGTCACTTGGTAGAGGAAATGAAAGCTGAAATGGCCACGGATGAAATGGATAATATTTAAAACCATAGCTTAGTTGTAAATGTTTTATCACCCGGCGCTTTTT
>NZ_FQTP01000219.1 GCF_900128515.1 Bathymodiolus heckerae thiotrophic gill symbiont | reverse complement strand
AATAAGACTTTAGGTAGCTTGTATTTGCCTATCAATAACTCATAACTTTGAGTGACTCGATTCAGGTATTTTTGAGCCAGATCAATATAAATCTGGTGTGCTTTGCAAATCAAATCGGCCTGAGCCATTTTTTTCTTTTCATCCTTCGAGGTGGAATGCCGTAATCGCTGGATACGCCGATATTGTTGTTTGAATTGAGCCAGGTTGTGTTTATGCTGACGCCAATCGGGAAGGTAATAGTCTTGGCGCCAGTGAACGCACTGACGGAATAAAACGCTCATGGCATCATAAAGCAAATTAATGTCCGTTGGAAAATGAACGTCTGTTTTTAAGACAAATGAATCGCAACGCCCCTGAATGGATGCACTGACATCTAAATTAAGCAATTGATAACCCGAACGAATGACTTCGGTGTTTATCCGATCCATGATGTCAGGTGTAAATAACTTTAGGTTATCTCTTAGAGTTTGTAAGCGATAATTCTTGTCATCAAAGATGCCGTGCCCCAACATCATTCTGAGGGTTCGGTGTTCGTTGGCGAGTTCCTGGAGACGATCAAAGTCAGCACCGAGCGCTAGCCGCAAGGTGCCCAATACAAAAATGGTCCACTGCTCCATTCCGGGGCGCCCTCTGTCTGGCGCTACGGAAACTGTTTCATCACTGCTTGTTTTATTCTTACGTGGAATAACTTCTTGGAGGATTTTGAAAACAGTTTCTTTCAAAGGTTTGCTTGTATAGATGTGTTGCAAGCCCAGCAGGATGAGTGGAATATCATCGCGCGATGTGACGTCAATGACGATGTTGGCAATATCGACTTGCCCGATTTCCAGTTGTGACGATATGATGTTTCTCATGGATCTGATGCGAAGTTTTAATGAACCGGGCTATTCTTGAGGGCTTAGTCTTTGCCAGTTCGGTTTGTAGAAATAAATACTTGTTAAATAACAATGACATAATGATTTTTTACGATAACCACCAAAAAGGGATGATCAGAATCTTCAATGCTATTATTGGGTGTTATTATGTAACTTCTCATTATCCACCGGCAAATATTAAAAAGTTGCTTTACAATATATTCTATGAACTCGCCTAAACCTAAACTGCCAGAGATAAATGAAGAAGATCGTACACCGCTAGTGGATGTGTTATTG
>NZ_FQTP01000218.1 GCF_900128515.1 Bathymodiolus heckerae thiotrophic gill symbiont | reverse complement strand
TTTTTTTATATTATTTGGATGTACTATAAATTACAACAATTTTATACTTGGGTGACTAGCGGAACCAAGCAAGATAACGCCCCGGATAGTGATGGAATTTGGGACAAAATCAATTACCAAGTATTACAGACAAAAAATAAGAGTAGTAACAGAAAAAAACGCATGAATGCCCTGTTAAAAAGATCACAAAGTATCTTAAAAGGCTTTCCTTATGCTACCATTGTTCTTAATCAAAATAATGAAATTGACTGGAGTAATAAAAAATCTAGACTGTTGTTAAATATTGTAAAGAATGACAGAGGTCAGCGTATCAATAATTTAATTCGCTCGCCTAAACTATATAAGCTACTGTCTTCTGGCGAAGATGGTAGTGAAGTTGAGATAGAATCACCTAAAGATTTATCAACACAGTTGTTGTTAAAGTTGATTTCAATAGGTCCTGATTCAAAACTACTAATCGCTCGTGACATCACCCAAAGAAATAAAACATTAGAAATGAGAAAAAACTTTATTTCTAATGCATCTCATGAACTGCGTACCCCGCTTACAGTGATCTCAGGTTACTTAGAAATGATTAAGGAAAGCAGCGATCTACCAGAGTTGTTATCTAGTCAGATTGATGTATCCTATGAGCAGTCTGAGCGTATGCGTAATATTATCGAAGATTTATTAACGCTTTCACGTTTAGAAAGTACTGACGATATTCAAGATATTAGTGTTGATATTGATATGAGCAAAATTATCAATCATGTTTGCCAAGATTTTGATCAAAAAATTATCGTAGAAATTGAAACGGATAAAATAATTCAGGGTGTTGAAACGGAAATAATTAGCCTGTGTACTAACCTAATACAGAACGCTATGTTTTACACTCCTAAGGGAACAAAAATTATAGTTAAGTGGTATGAGGGTGGGAATGATAAGTTATGTCTTGATGTACAAGATTTTGGTAAAGGCATTTCTGAAAAGCATATAGCTCACTTAACAGAAAGATTTTATAGAGTGGACGAAGGTAGATCTAAAGAGCAGGGTGGAACTGGGTTAGGGTTGGCAATTGTTAATCATATTGCTCATAGGCATAATGCAGAATTACGTATTGATAGTAAAGTGGGTGTCGGATCTACATTTTCAGTTTGTTTTATTAGGGTGTAA
>NZ_FQTP01000217.1 GCF_900128515.1 Bathymodiolus heckerae thiotrophic gill symbiont | reverse complement strand
TCGATGAAAGCTATTTTGGCGCACGGCGCGTCCGCGGAAAACGCGGCCGTGGCGCCTTAGGGAAAACCATTGTTTTTGGCTTGCTAAAAAGAGGTGATAAGGTTTATACTGAGATTGTTCCAAACTGCAAAAGTACTACCCTACAAAGGATTATCAAGGGTAAAACTAGTATTGAAAGCGTCATTCATTCTGATGGTTGGCGAGGGTATAATGGTTTAGTAGATTTTGGCTATAAGAAGCATTTTAGAGTACATCATAGCAAGAATGAATTTGCTCGTGGTAATGCACATATTAACGGCATAGAATCATTTTGGGGTTATGCCAAAACAAGGCTGGTAAAATTTAAAGGAATGAATAAAAATATGTTTAATTTACACTTGAAAGAATGTGAATTTAGATTCAATAATCGCAAGCAAAATCTTTATAAGATTTTGCTTGAAATGTTCAGAAAAGAGTCGCTTAAGTTGTCATGACCCTAAATAATTATGAACAATTCAGAAAATATCACATCAAACGACACATCATTGCAAACGATTATTGAATGGGTTTCGTTTCCAGGAGATTATATTATCTCGACCTTAGCAGGGATGGATATTGGCGCTTATTTTGGCTTTGTTGAGGCTGATGTTGATGGTTTGATTTCAATTGCTTTATCGGTGATTTTAACACCAGTCATCATCTTCTTGTTGATCTACCCATTTAAGAACTTAGTTGATGTGGTTTTGCATTGCGCTAGACACGAGCTACGCAAGGATCGTATCAAGTGTAAAACTGGCTTTGTGGTGTTAGCTTTATTTTTGTCGGCACTCGTGGTTAAGCAATATTCGATCGAGCCTTGGATTCAAGACGGCATATTTGTACTATTTATAGCAGCATGGTTATTGTGGTTTGCGCAAGGCCGATGGTTGAATAAATAAATTTCATCCCTAATATAGCTGATAACTAAAAATTTAAATTTATTCCAGGAGATAAAAAATGACAGTAAAAAAAGACGCAGTAGTTGAAATGCACTACACTCTTAAAAACGATGCCGACGATGTAATTGATTCATCACAAGGAAAAGAGCCTATGCCGTTTATTCAAGGTCATGGCAATATTATCCCTGGTTTGGAAAAAGCACTTGAGGGCATGAAAGTTGGTGAATCTTGTGATGTTTCTATT
>NZ_FQTP01000216.1 GCF_900128515.1 Bathymodiolus heckerae thiotrophic gill symbiont | reverse complement strand
AATGAATAAAAATATGTTTAATCTACACTTGAAAGAATGTGAATTTAGATTCAATAATCGCAAGCAAAATCTTTATAAGATTTTGCTTGAAATGTTCAGAAAAGAGTCGCTTAAGTTGTCATGACCCTAAATAAATACAACGCCAATCACTAGAAATCTTGATGCTAGCATTCCTAATGGATAAAAAATATCTGCTTCTGGAACGCTATGACCTGTTTGCACTAAGAAAAACTCGGGTGCAAAAAGGTGGAATACGCCTAACATAATCTGAATAAAGCCCACTACATAAAATAAATAAGTCATTCTTTTCATTATACTTCCTTTAAAAATTCTGCAAAATTACAGAAATTAAATTATAATTCTTTAACTATTAAAAAGAAAGTAGTTACCAAAAGGATAGTTTATAATTATTTATTAATAACGGACAATAATAATGGAAAATTTGTTAAAAATCAAACAGAGATGGGAAGAATGTCCGGTTAGAAAAACAGCTAAAATAATTGAAGGAAAGTGGACGACACTTGTTGTACGTGAACTCATCTCTGGCAAAAAGCGTTATTCAGAAATTGCCAGAGCGTTAGTTAAAATTAGTCCAAAAGTATTAACTCAACGATTAAGATTTTTAGAAGAAAGACGAATGATTACAAGAACTGTTTATCCAACCATTCCACTCACTACCGAATACGAGTTAACCGAGCTTGGACAAGATTTTAAAATAGTGTTAGAAGCCATGGCTGATTTTGGTCAAAAATTGAAATAAAATGTAAAAATTACTCAATATTTTTTAACTATTTTCAATAATGAAAGTTTTAAAACATTGAGCAATAGGCGATAGGTTACCTTTCAACGCTCAATGGCAATGCGAGTACCTGAGTCTTCTTCGCGTGTAATTAAAATTTCTTTGTTAAGGGTTTTAATGCTGTTATTTTTTTACTAAAAAATCTTGTAATTATTTAACTCTCACACTTGAAAGAATAAAAACCGCCCCTACATATAAACTTAGACATAAGTTGCTTAACTATTTGTTGTTATGCAATTTGAGAAATTATCATTCAATTAATCAGGAGAAACAATGAACATTCGTCCCCTTCAAGACCGCGTGATTGTTCGTAGAACGCAAGAAGAAAAAACAACTGCAAGTGGTTTAATCATTCCAGACTCAGCTACTGAGAAGCCT
>NZ_FQTP01000215.1 GCF_900128515.1 Bathymodiolus heckerae thiotrophic gill symbiont | reverse complement strand
CCGGGGCGCCCTCTGTCTGGCGCTACGGAAACTGTTTCATCACTGCTTGTTTTATTCTTACGTGGAATAACTTCTTGGAGGATTTTGAAAACAGTTTCTTTCAAAGGTTTGCTTGTATAGATGTGTTGCAAGCCCAGCAGGATGAGTGGAATATCATCGCGCGATGTGACGTCAATGACGATGTTGGCAATATCGACTTGCCCGATTTCCAGTTGTGACGATATGATGTTTCTCATGGATCTGATGCGAAGTTTTAATGAACCGGGCTATTCTTGAGGGCTTAGTCTTTGCCAGTTCGGTTTGTAGAAATAAATACTTGTTAAATAACAATGACATAATGATTTTTTACGATAACCACCAAAAAGGGATGATCAGAATCTTCAATGCTATTATTGGGTGTTATTATACCATAATGGATTGATTTAAAAGAGTATTATTTATTTCGTGCAAGCACTAACTAGTTCAATCGGGAAATTATTTATCTGAGAAACTATATATCCTGAAAAGACAGCCCAAGAGCAAAGAGGAGGCTCTCGAAACTGTAAATTGGCTAATTAAAGAAAAACAAATAAATTTAGATATAGGAATTGCTCAAATAAATACTAAGAACTTAAAAAAATATAACATATCCATAGAAGAGGCGTTTGATCCATGTACTAACATAAAAGTTGGTGCGGCTATTCTTACAGACAATTATCAACGAGCTTTAGAGTCTGGAATGAAAGGGCAGGGAGCTTTACATGCGGCTATCTCTGAATACAATACAGGCTCAATTGTAAATGGATTAAAAAATGGATATGTTCAAAAAGTGATAAAAAACGTAAAACCTCTTGCTGTTTCTGTTCCAGCTTTAAGATCGACCTCCTTAAACATATCTTTATCAGAAGTAAAAAAAGTTATCTCACAACCTAAGCCCAAGGAAGCTGTCCAGTCTTCACAAAACGATAAATATTCTCAAATAAATGTGTACCAGAGTGAAAAAACAGATTTGGATGTTTTTGTCTATAAACGCTGAATAATGCTAAATAAATATCACTAGTACAGCGCCCCGTAAGTTCGTTCATAGATTTTATATCACCAAAACCTTACCTTGATAGGTCCATTTAAAGGGCTTTGCCATCGTTTCATTGAAATAATTAATGAATGCCATAATCTTACTGTTTAATTCTTCCTTGTTTTTA
>NZ_FQTP01000214.1 GCF_900128515.1 Bathymodiolus heckerae thiotrophic gill symbiont | reverse complement strand
ATACCCTGAAGAATAAAATATTCAATGAAGCTGAACCGATGCCACTTCGGGTGGACATCCAATATGACAGGTTAAGTTTACTTCTCCAGGCTCTATCCCGGAAACGAGTGATGATTTTAAAAAAATGAATGCCGCATAAAAATCAGGTCTACTGAAGTACGATTTCAGATGGAAGGATTTTATGTGGAAAATGGACAGTAATAATAGTTAAAATTAGGTATTGACATGGTTATGACAGGAGGGGAACTGAACGGTTACAAAAATTTAGATCTCCGCTGAAACCTATTATTAACTGCAAACATTTACCAATTCTGTAGAAAATTGTGTACATTCTTTTTGGGTGTTTTAGCGAGTTTCTGGAGCAAATTAAACGGAATATCAGGTATATCATAATGCTGATTTATATTCCCTAGCATCGCCATCCATAGCTTTGTCGTCATTTGTGAGTCGTATAATGCTCTATGAAAAACACCATCTGCGGGAATATTTGCATACTTTACCAAAGTTCCTAACTTATGATCAGGCGCATCTTGATAAATTCTTCGTGCAACTAGCATTGAACATGTGAATTTGCCTGGGTATTTTCTTGATATTCTCGCTAGCTCAGAATCCAGAAAGCGCTTATCAAATGAAGCATTGTGTGCAACAAGGTTATAGTCTCCTATAAAGTCAGCAAACCTATGCATTACTTCTTCGCAGGATGGAGCATCTGCTAGCATTTCGTTAGTGATCCCTGTATATCCTTCAATAAAACTATCAATATACTGACCTGGGTTCATCAGCTCCTGGAAGTGATCTTTTATTTCGCCATTCTCAATACACACCGCACCAATTTCAATAGCACGATCTCCCATATTAGGTGATAGCCCAGTGGTTTCAAAATCCAGAATTATTACTGTATTAGCCATCGACATAAATAGTTGTCCCTTATTCCTTATTGATAAGGATGTATGAAACAATAGATTTTAAAGGAACGCCCTAGGCTGTCGAAATATAGCATTCAAATTATAAATATCTATAATATTCAATGCCTTGAAAAATATATTCTGATTACAAGGCGACATATAGTCCCGAATCAGCTCTCTAATTTCTCCCATTTATTAAATAATCAATCACTTACAAATATGTGGAAGGATTAACTTTGCCATAATCCAGCCCTATTTTCCTTTGTAATTTATCAT
>NZ_FQTP01000213.1 GCF_900128515.1 Bathymodiolus heckerae thiotrophic gill symbiont | reverse complement strand
CACTAGTGGGGCAGATTGAAGTATGGATAATTCTACAATTCTAAGCCTAATAGCGGTTAAATATTTGTTGATTGTTTGTCTGCTCAATCCTGTTAATTCCTTGATTTGAACTGCGTTCAAATCAAGAAAAAAATACTTAATTATTTCTCTAAATCTCTTCTCTGAAATACGGGAACGATTTACATACTTGTTCTTTACTTTCATAACGGTACTTTAACATGATTTTAAATATGCTTGGGTTGTCATGACCCATTTTCTTTAATAAAATCATCTCTGGCAAACTTGCACCGCCATTACTGCACCAATACTTACACCTCTAGCAACGAACGAACCAATTAACGGGATTAGCGCAGTAACACGAATATAAAGCGGTATGCCAACCAATGCTGCCACCGGAATGGCAGCTGGATTATCCTTTCCAGCTACTTCAGTAAAAAAATCAGTTGGTACAAAGCCATAAACAACAGCGCCAATAAACATATATGGCATCATAACCTTAAAAAGCGACCAATTCTCACCCAAGCTAACTGATACAAGCCTGGTTGTTGTACTTTTTTAGTGCTACAACAACTTGATGCTGATTCATCACTTAGAGCGTCGCAAGTAGTTATGCCAATTAGCTCTTACTTAATGAAACGATCAAATTTAAAATATTGTAGTAGCACGCCGGCAGCAATTGAAATACTTAAAGCTAATACTGCATAGATAATCGTAACCTGAACGCCTAATATTGGAATAAATAGGATAATGACAATTGGATTAAGTAACGGCGAGGTAAATAAAAACGTCATTACTGGGTCAAATCCAGCACGAGCTTTGAGTAGACCTATAAGCATTGGAATAGTAGAGCAACTGCAAAATGGGGTGATCACACCTAAGCCTGCTGAAATTAAAAAACCCTTACCGTTACGCACACCTAGTAATTTTTGGATTTTTTCAGGTGATATTTTTTGATTGATTAAGGCAACAAAATAACTAATCGCAATAAATAAAGTAATAAAAGCTTCACCTGTGTCCAATAGCTTTTGTTGAGTTTCTATTGAAAAATATTCATCCATTAGAATTTAGAATGGAAATTTATTACCACCACCCATGCCAGGTAGTTTCATTTTTGACATATCAGGCATTCCAGCTGGCATATCTCCACCTTGCAACCCTGCCATTTTAGCCATCATTTTTTGCATCTTACCGCCACTCATTTTTTTCATTTGTTTCTGCA
>NZ_FQTP01000212.1 GCF_900128515.1 Bathymodiolus heckerae thiotrophic gill symbiont | reverse complement strand
AGAAAAAGCAATGGAGATATTGATGTTGATGCGATGGCAAATGAGCTTGAAGAACATTTAAAACGGCACTTCTGGAAAGTGACTTAGCTCAGAACGAACACTTTTGGGGGTTCTTCCACAGGACCCCTATAACCGAGTTATAAAGCCATTCAGAGAGAGTTACTTCAAGCTCAATCATCCGCTTTGTTTTTGGATCATCAATAACAATTTTATAAGCATCAATAATATGGAAGCCTTCAATGACTTCTTGCCCATTAGTTTTTATATTGGTTGTGATGCTTGTACCATGTAAACGATCAAAGGCTTGCCGTAGCAATTTATAACCTTGTCCACTGGTTTGGCGGTTGGTTGTTACAAGTAAATCATGAGCTTTAAAGCGTATCTTTCGGCTTGGTGTTTCTCCTTGGTTAAGTCCTGCCATAAGTTGGGAAATGCAATAAATTAAAATATCTTTATCGTGAATAGTAGCTAAGCCGTAAGCACTAGGGGCAATTCGTACCGTATTACCATTATGTTCATAATTTCTTATAGCTGTATCTGGTTTTGTGGAAAGTGTAAAAAGCGGATGTTCCATGCTTGCTATATCGCTTTTTGGTATGACTTCGCCAAAGTCACAAATGAATAAATCTTTTTCAGGGTGCCGGACTGGTAAGAGGGGATTAGCCATACTGAAAACTCCTTTTTGAAAAATGTATCTAAAATATTATTTTTGTTCGTCATTTCAGATACACTTCGTCATTTCAAATACAAAAAAGATGTTATTCTTCGTCATTTCAAATACAAAAGCAAGTTATTCCTCGTCATTTCAAATACAAACAAGGCTTTGTTCGTCACTTCAGATACACTTCGTCACTTCAGATACAGATATTCGTCATTTCAGATACAGATATTCGTCATTTCAGATACACTTACTTGTTTTTATTGTTCACAACACATTGTTATTTAACAAAAAATATATTTTCCGTAATTTGGTAACACTATAACACTATTATTAACATTTATAACACTAGGCTTTGCAGCCTGTGGATAAGTGGATAACTTCAAATATTGTTAATTTTCTTTGTTTATCATCGTTCCCAAAATATCCAAAAAAGAAAGCCGAGCGCATCAGGCGCGCCATGCTACCTCACGAAATTTTGGGACTCCTGTCGCCATAATTCATTCGCCTACGCAGCGAATGGGAGATGCCCTGGCCGCCCTGCGTCCGTCTCAACTACGCACAAAACCCTGCTC
>NZ_FQTP01000211.1 GCF_900128515.1 Bathymodiolus heckerae thiotrophic gill symbiont | reverse complement strand
ACGACCTTTCCTTGTCGGTTCCTGACTTAAGAGCCTCTTTGTCCTCATGTTCCAGCTCTTCGTCTTCTTCATTATCTCTTGAGCCTTTATCCCAAGGAGCAAGACTGCCTGAAGGCTTTGAGCTATTCGACGGGTTTTGATTGAGGCGCTCCATTGCTTCTTTAAGATCATTGGCCAGATTGATGCTCAACCCAGCGAGTGCGTCAGGATCTTTTTCCAGAAGTTTGCGGATGAATGGCTCATCAATTTGTAGTAATTCCTGTTCCTTGAGAACCATGAGCCTTAAACGCCTTTGTGAAATTATCGATATAATAAACACTTACAAGGTGTTTTTGTCAAGATTTTTAGGTTTTAACCGTAAGGGTCTGAACGGTTACCCTACGTCATGAATAAGTAAGCCACTCCTAGTGGAATTTAAATCGTTTTTTAAAAAAACTAGAGTCTTGAATGAAAATACCTCCTGATTTGAAGTCATATTGATTGATCTGCTCATCAATCTTATTACCATTCATTGCTGTACGGTAAACTAAATCATGTTGAAAAAAAGCATTATCAACACCTGTATGTTTTTTGAAATTTTTGAAAAAATCAAGGCTATTTACAGCTAGATCCATTATTTCTGGAACAGGGTCAAAAGCTCTAACAATAGCTCCAGTCGTAGACGTAGCACCGCTTTCACCAACCTTTTTTGCTTCAACTAACAGAACTTTATTGCCTAATATTTTCGATAATTCAAAAAAAATACTAGAACCTATAATTCCACCACCAACAATAATTGTATTGTAATTATCTCTCAGCATTATTAGTTCCACCAAACAGAAAATAGATGCATTGTTTTGTCGCTACAGTTAATTAGAAGGTGCGATTCATTCGAATCAAAAACAACTATATCACCAGTATTGATAGCAATCTCTTCTATACCATTGACAACAACTTTCCCTTCGCCCTCCGAAACCATCAAAGCTTCTTTAACACCATGAACATCTAAAGGCGCGGATGAATTGCTTGCTAACGTTAATCTCCCTAAGCCTATTGGTGCTGGCTTACAAAGAGAACGCATTACAGCATTTTGACTAATTAAGGAGTCTCCAAATTCTTCCTTTGATGAAAAATGTAGGGTGGTGATGATATGGACTCCTCTCTCTCCAACGGTGCGATAATACACCTAAGAGAAATAACGGAGCAAAGAGGAGCCCGACATGAATAATAGCGTAATTGGATTGGATATAGCAAAAAACATTTTTCAC
>NZ_FQTP01000210.1 GCF_900128515.1 Bathymodiolus heckerae thiotrophic gill symbiont | reverse complement strand
AATGGCAAGAATGCCACTGAGTTGGCTGATAAGACTATTAAAGCGCTAAAGCCAATGTCAAGTAAGATTCATACCATTACCTACGATAATGGCTTAGAATTTGCTGAACATGAGCGTATGGCTAAAGCACTGGATGTGGATGTATATTTTGCTCATCCGTATTCTTCTTGGGAAAGAGGTATTAACGAGAATACTAATGGCTTGATTAGACAGTACTTCCCAAAGGGTACTGACTTTAACAAGGTGACAAATTCACAGATTGAATTTGTCATGAAGCGACTCAACACAAGACCTCGAAAAACACGAGGTGGGAAACAACCAGTTGAGTTATTTTTAGGAAGGGCTGTTGATTTATTAACGGCTTAGGAGAAATTGCACTTAATGTGCGAATTCAAGTAATTAAGTATGGGTCATGACAACTTAAGCATATTTAAAATCATGTTAAAGTACCATTATGAAAGTAAAAAACAAGTATGTAAATCGTTCCCGTATTTCAGAGAAGAAATTTAGAGAAATAATTAAGTATTTTTCTCTTGATTTGAACGCAGTTCAAATCAAGGAATTAACAGGATTGAGCAGACAAACAATCAACAAATATTTAACCGCTATTAGGCTTAGAATTGTAGAACTATCCATACTTCAATCTGCCCCACTAGTGAGTCGATGAAAGCTATTTTGGCGCACGGCGCGTCCGCGGAAAACGCGGCCGTGGCGCCTTAGGGGAAACCATTGTTTTTGGCTTGCTAAAAAGAGGTGATAAGGTTTATACTGAGATTGTTCCAAACTGCAAAAGTACTACCCTACAAAGGATTATCAAGGGTAAAACTAGTATTGAAAGCGTCATTCATTCTGATGGTTGGCGAGGGTATAATGGTTTAGTAGATTTTGGCTATAAGAAGCATTTTAGAGTACATCATAGCAAGAATGAATTTGCTCGTGGTAATGCACATATTAACGGCATAGAATCATTTTGGGGTTATGCCAAAACAAGGCTGGTAAAATTTAAAGGAATGAATAAAAATATGTTTAATCTACACTTGAAAGAATGTGAATTTAGATTCAATAATCGCAAGCAAAATCTTTATAAGATTTTGCTTGAAATGTTCAGAAAAGAGTCGATTAAGTTGTCATGACCCTAAAAAATTATGGATATTTACCCTATTGCAAAATCTAACAAAAAACCACTTTGCGACGCCTCGCAATATGAGCAGATGTATACTCAGTCAATTAAAGACTCTGATAAATTCTGGGCCGAGCAGGCTA
>NZ_FQTP01000209.1 GCF_900128515.1 Bathymodiolus heckerae thiotrophic gill symbiont | reverse complement strand
TAAGCAATGAGGGTAGTTTTTTCAAAACTTCAGTAAAGCCCATTACATTCACCAGGCTCATATCCCAGCGCTGTTTACAGCCAGATTGCTGCATTTTATTACCGCACAATCCCTCAATCTGAAGATTACCATCTTGAGCTTTTAATGCTTGTACTAGAGTCGATCCAATTAGATCTCCTGAGGTTTCAGCAGCGCTAATTGCAATCTTAATCACGGGTGATTATTTTCTCGGAAGAATGATTTGAGGATCTTTGTCGAATGCTCGATAAATCACCATCACGTTGCCAATAACCTGAACTAAATGCGACTTAGTAATTTCAACAATTTCATTAATAATGGTTTGCTTGTGCTCTTTATCGTCACCACGAATTTTAATCTTTAACAATTCGTGAACTTCCAGGCTTGATTTTAATTCTGCAAGTACACCTTTGCTAAGACCGTGTTGGCCCATCATCACTACCAGTTTAAGGCTGTGACCTTTAGAACGTAAAAATTTCTTTTGATTGTTTGTAAGCTTAGTCATTGATTAGGATCTCTGTATTAAATAAATCTTGAATGGTTTCGCGCTTGCGAATTAAATGATGCGTATCACCCGATACCATCACCTCTGCCACGCGGGGGCGTGAATTATAGTTTGAGCTCATGGTAAAGCCGTAAGCACCGGCTGACATAACAGCCAAATAGTCACCTTCCGATAAAGACAGCTGTCTATCTTTGGCTAAAAAATCACCGGTCTCACAAATAGGGCCTACCAAGTCCCAAATAGCATCAACACCTTTAGCAACCTCATTAACTGGCAGCACGTTGTGATAAGCTCCGTAAAAAGCAGGACGCAATAAATCATTCATAGCACCATCAATAATAGCGAACGACTTATCTGAATTTTGTTTTAAAAACTCTACTGTAGTCACAAAAATACCGGCATTACCAACAATAGCCCTGCCCGGTTCTAAAATAATTTCTAAGTCACCAACACGTCTAAGCATTTCACCGACATAAGTACTAATGTCAATAACACGCTCATCGTCGTAACGAATGCCAACACCACCACCTAAGTCTAAGTGAGCTATTTCAATACCTCTGTCATTTAACTTGGAAATCAACTCTAGCACTTTATCTAGCGCATCTATGAACGGCAGTACATCGGTAAGCTGAGAGCCAATATGGCAATCCAAACCTTGAACATTAATATATTCAGAGTTGTGTGCTTTTTCATATAGAGCGATTGCATCATCAATATCAACACCAAATTTGTTTTCTTTGAGGCCAG
>NZ_FQTP01000208.1 GCF_900128515.1 Bathymodiolus heckerae thiotrophic gill symbiont | reverse complement strand
TGAATAAAAATATGTTTAATTTACACTTGAAAGAATGTGAATTTAGATTCAATAATCGCAAGCAAAATCTTTATAAGATTTTGCTTGAAATGTTCAGAAAAGAGTCGCTTAAGTTGTCATGACCCTTAAGTATTATAATAATCGTAAAAAACGATTATGACAACCCCTTCAATTAAAAATCTACATTATTTACTAGCATTAAAACAACACCTGCACTTTTCCAAAGCGGCAAATGCGTGTTTCGTTAGTCAATCCACTTTAAGCGCTGGTATTAGTAAACTAGAGCAGGATTTAAATATCAAGTTGGTTGAGCGAAACAATAAATCTGTTTTATTTACCCCCTTGGGTGAAAAAGTTACTCAATATGCGGACAAAGTCATTGCTTCAATGCACGATTTGGTAACAATTTGCAACACCAACTTTTTTGAATCAACTATTACCGTAGGTGTTATTCCAACTATTTCGGCTTATTTATTACCCAATTTTGTTGCTAAAATCAAAACAAAATATCCCAAACTTAAACTCGTTATTATTGAAGACACTAGCCAAAACCTTCTATTAAAAGTTGAACAGTTAAAATTAGATTTTGCGATTTTCGCTTTTCCATTTGAAGAAAAAACAAATATTATTCAAACACCTATCTTTAAAGATGATTTGGTTTTAGTCAAACATAAAAATACCCAAAATAATGATTTGTTGTTATTAGAGCAAGGGCATTGTTTACGAAGCCATATCTTAGACAATATTGACAAAACCAAAGTCTCGCAATACACCTGTGCCAGTTTAGAAACACTGGTGATGATGGTTGATATGGAAATTGGTGTTAGTTTCTTACCTAAAATTGCCATTGATAGCGGAATTTTAGATAAATACCCTGCATTAACTATTGATAAAAACCAGCCAAAAATATCCCGTCGTATCGGCATCATCCACCGTAAAGACAACCCCAACCAAGACAATATTTTAGCGTTAAGTTTCTTTTTACAATGTAAACTCTAAAAATACTTATTAACCTAACGAGACCCTTGTGTAAATATGAATAATCGTCAAAAATCCACTTCTTACCAACTTGGTAATTTTTTTAAACCCAGCCTTAGTCTTGCTAGGGCAGAGTTTTTTTAAAAATACCAATTTGACAAAAATTGAATTCTGCTAATCCTCCATATTTATACAAAGGTCTCAGAGTATTTTAAAAATGCTGATCAAGATGTTCAAGGTAAACTTTTTCAATCCAATCGGTATTTCCTGCAATGACATTATCGGCATGAAAAGTAGGGATTTGATTGCGAATACTTAAATAATGATTGGTCAT
>NZ_FQTP01000207.1 GCF_900128515.1 Bathymodiolus heckerae thiotrophic gill symbiont | reverse complement strand
TTTGAAAAAGTGAGGATTGCCACTTTGAATGTTTTTTATGAATGAGGCCGGTCGGAGCGGAAATTATAAACCAGCTTTCAATAATCACCTTCGCTTTTTTGGAAGTTATTTTTCTGAAAGTCTATAGAGGTTATAATACCGCTTTGAAAATAATAACAAACTGCAAGATTTTGCACATAAGACATAAAGGCCCAGGCAATGCTTGAAATTGAATATGAATTCGGTGACAGAGATTTAGTTCATTACAATGAATTACAGATTGATCAATCGGGTTTCATGGGGTCAGCTAACTTGATTTTTAGTGTTGATAGGTAAAGCCACATAAATACTTTCCCTAATTTTTTATGTTATAAAATTTCAAATTGTGTTTTAGCATCCATACGCTTATGTAATATACGAACAAACTCAATTTCAAACTGGCTTATATTATGGTAGAAAAGAGCATGACTAGAAACTGGAAATTTTCGATATCCCTGTTTAATAAAATCACACCTATTGCCTAACTCAGGAGTTTCCGATAGCATATGAAAAGCATCATCGAATTGCCGCACGTAAGTTTTACGTTGATCTTTACCCCACTGTCTCTGAGTATAGGCAGCAATTGATTTCAAATCAGCCTTGGCTTTATTAGTCAGTGTAAATTTTCTCATTAACCAAGTTCTTCATCCAGTTCATTCATGAGACTTTCATAGCTGTACTCTGCAGTACCGCTACGCTCACCTTTTTCAAGTAAATTCCGGAGAGTCATTATTTTTTGTTCGTTGTCTTCAAACATTCTAAGTGCAGCTCGAACCACCTCACTTGCAGAAGAAAAACGACCTTCGTCAATTTTGTGAGCTATAAAGCCATCAAAGTGTTCACCAAGGGTCATGCTAGTATTTTTAGGCATATCGCCACCTCAAATATCAATAATTGGTACTTAATGGTATACTCTTATAACAAAAAAATCCAGCTGACCGTTGGCAACACAGTTCGTTTCCAAAGGTCATTTTTTATCCAAGTTCAGTGCTTTGTCAGGGAAATAGGGGGCATATATGGTCCGCCCCGTATTGCAAGAAAAAACTCGATCGTAATATAAAGAATATTGCTCCCATATATCCTGCCTTTCGTTGAGGTTGTCTAATACCCCTGGCCCTGATGGAATCCGCGCATTCCCACCTCATCAGACCATCGACCTCAAATGGGCCCTAGTACAGCGCCCCGTAAGTTCGTACAAAAAAATTGGTATTACATAATGCTGTAGAATTAGGTGATATGATCCCAAACAATGCAAATAAACAGCTCCTTTGACAACCCAAGAAAAAGAAATACTGA
>NZ_FQTP01000206.1 GCF_900128515.1 Bathymodiolus heckerae thiotrophic gill symbiont | reverse complement strand
AATTATATGACTGGGCAGAATTAAAATATCCAGAATATTTCCCTACACATCAGGGTTCTATGGATATAAACGGGTACTATGCACGATTTTATCAGGTAACTGATGCTTATATTGGGTCTTTAGAAGGAAGTCTTTATGTTTACGGGGCTCAGTTCGGTGGATTGCTAGAGCTCGGAGAGCTAAGCCACTGGGTAGAGGAAATGCAAAAGGAAACGGATAATAAGTAAACCCATAGCTTAGTTGTAAATGTTTTATCAAGCGGCGTTTTTTAAAGCGCCATTTAATTACTTATAGGATATCAATATGAACTTTAAAAAAATAACAGCCTATTCTCTACTTCTTGCCGGTATAGCAATGTCACCGCATGCCTTGGCAGCCCAGTCTTTTGATGGGCATACGGTTAATGTAGCATTTGAAATATGGGATGGTGATGATGTATCTAACTTGCTTGAAATTACAAATGATAAAGATGTTCTGGCTAGTGACTCGACTTATCCTGATAAGACAGATTTTTATGTTTCTTCTCCAGACGTAGATTATTTTGATTGGGACATAGATTTTAACCAGAATGTCATTGAAATGACTTATGCATCTATTGAAGCTAACGACTATGATTATGAATACTCTTACATCGAGTCAAAAGGCTTTCATTTTCAGGATACTGAGAATAGCTTGCCTGACATTATCAATGTAACTGTGGATGCGAAGTTTGCCCCAGATGATTTTGATCCAAACTTAGTTACTTTTGATGCGAATAATATCTATGTTAATTTGAAAGGATCGTCATGTGTTAATCCATCCATATTAATCACCGGCAATTGGAGCCTTATTCCCGGGTGTGATAATCCATTGAGTCCCACTGGCTTTAACAATCAAATCAAGCTAAAAGTTGAGTTTGCTTCCGATGGAACTAATGATATTGTAACTATTGATAAATTATATGACTGGGCAGAATCAAAATATCCAGAATATTTCCCTACACATCAGGACTCTTTTTATATACAAGGGTACTATGCACGATTTTATCAGGGAACTGATGTTTATATCGGGTCTTTAAAAGAGTATTTTTATGTTTACGGAACGCCGTTTGGTGGATTGCTAGAACTCGGCAAGGTAAATTACTGGGTAGAGCAAATGGATCATGATGAGGCAGCTATTAATCAATTATATGACTGGTTAGAATCAAAATATCCAGAATATTTACCTACACATCAGGACTCTTTTTATATACAACGGTACTATGCACGATATTATCAGGGAACTGATGTTTATATTGGGTCTTTAGGAGGAAGTCTTTATGCTTACGGGACTCAGTTCGGTGGATTGCTAGAGCTCGGAGAGCTAAGTCACTGGG
>NZ_FQTP01000205.1 GCF_900128515.1 Bathymodiolus heckerae thiotrophic gill symbiont | reverse complement strand
GGAGCAGGGTTTTGTGCGTAGTTGAGACGGACGCAGGGCGGCCAGGGCATCTCCCATTCGCTGCGTAGGCGAATGAATTATGGCGACAGGAGTCCCAAAATTTCGTGAGGTAGCATGGCGCGCCTGGGCTCTTTTCCTTTCGCGAGGGCAGTTCCAGCAAAACAACTGAAAAATAACAGGATAAGCAGAGTAAGAGGTAGCGAGGTATTATTTGTATTTAGCATGTCAACTCCATCCAGTTTATGTACTTGAGTAGGTACAGAAAGTATGAAAACCGTTTAATTAAATATTAATAAGCTTTAAAATACTAAGGTTATTGCTTCTTTGCAAAGCCTTCATGCTAATTCTGCGGGAGACGGAATAAACACATAGACTGAGAGCTCTGAATGGTTCCCAAGGTAAACTATATTACAATTAAGTTATAAAGGTTAATATAGCTTGCAATACATAGTATATCTTTATATTATTAATATCTAATATATATTATTGTTCTGTCATCTGAGGCGGAAATTACACAAGTGGAAAGTAAATGAAAATCATAATTATAGGTGGTGTGGCTGGCGGAGCAACTGCTGCAGCACGGATCAGGCGTAACGATGAGCAAGCTGAGATTATAATGGTTGAACGTGGCTACTATATCAGCTTTGCCAATTGCGGCTTGCCTTACCATATCTCTGGGATCATTGCAGAGCGTGAACAGCTACTGGTTACCTCCGAGGCTACATTTAGAGACCGCTATCAGGTTGATGTGCGTAGCCATACAGAGGCTATTGCTATTGATCGCAAGGCTAAAACTATACGCTTACGTAATCTCACCACGGGTGATGAATCTGACGAAGCATACGATAAATTGTTGCTCTCACCAGGTGCCGAGCCGCTACGCCCGAAACTACCAGGTATAGACTCGGCAAGAGTCTTTGGCTTACGTAATATTCCAGACCTTGATCGGATTATGACACACCTTAAGCAGCACTCAGCACGTCGTGCCGTGGTGATAGGTGGGGGATTTATTGGCATTGAGGTTGCCGAGAATCTCCATGAAAAGGGAATTTCTACTACTTTGGTCGAAGGAGCTGATCAGATTCTTGCGCCTCTGGATTATGAAATGGCGGCTATTGTGCATTCTCATATGCATGATAAAAATATTGAACTTTATCTATCACCTAAATCCTGCAAGCATTATACACAATAAACATGAAAACCCCATATTAAACAATGATATAAACCCCATCCAGCTAGAAACTCGTAATTCTGGTAAAATTTAATTCTCTTAACCTCGGCTGACTTAAAATAAATGTTGCATGTAAATTATCAAGAATGGAATCAAACCCCTCAAGATTTACGAAACTTAGGGTTAACTGC
>NZ_FQTP01000204.1 GCF_900128515.1 Bathymodiolus heckerae thiotrophic gill symbiont | reverse complement strand
ATCTTTCAATGGAATGGTGGCTAAATATTTCGCACCATAACCCAAATGGGTAGTAGGGGTAGTGTTTACCAGAGGAATCTGAACCTCTGTTTCTGTAATACTACCAGTTGGCATGCTTAATACTGCATCAACAATGACATTACGCTTATTATCTTCACTATTGTAAGCCTTAAGCTTTTATATCACCAAAACCTTTAGATTTAATGGTGAAATTTCCAAGGTGACCTAATCCATTTCCTGAGAACATTTCCATTTTACTTTCTTTTTCAATTAACGGCACCAGCGCAACTAAAGCAATTTTTTCATCTAATGTATAATTAATAAATGGCATAACCACATTAGCTTTGGCACTGTTTGGAACCACTCGTAATGTTGCTGGTTGACTAGCATCTCCAAAAGATTGATTTGGCGCTCACAAAATACCGCATGACAACCCACACAACCCGTGCTGATTTTTCCCAATAATGAAGCCGCTTCACCCATATTTCCTTGCTCTGCTGCATCGGCTAATTTGATAGCGTTACCCTCTACTAAATCATTGAATGACTCATGACTCAAGCACTGTAAGCTTGCCATCATTAGTATTTTCAAGACCTAAGTAAGGTAGTGGAATATGTTGATTAGCAAGGCATCTAGCAGCGGGTGAATTTAACATGTTGAGTATATTCATAGACAATATAGACCGTGTGTTAAGTCGCGACCAATTGCTTGAAATAACCAAAGGCTATAATCGAGACCCATTTGACAGAAGTATTGATATTTGTATTGGTAGACTTAGAAAGAAAATTGAAAACGATCCGGCAAGCCCTGTTTATTTAAAAAAAATTTGGGGTTCTGGCTATCTATTTACAGCCGGAAAATAATCAATGTTTCACATGAAACATTATAAATCTCAAAGTTTTTTTACAAAACACTTTCTATTATCACCTTGGTGTCCATGGGATTTCAGATTGTTGTATTATCTGCTGTTACTTATTACACGCTAATCCCTCTTGGCGAGTGTGCTACCGGTGAGTCATCAAGTGTTATTGTGCATGCAGCAGAAAGATGGGAGGAGCTAAGACTAGATAAACGTAAAAAGTTTGCCAGACAAATGCTCATTAAGCACGATCTAATGGTGACACAAGACAATGGCATCATGGAGCAAAACTCCAGTCTCTTGCCTTATATATAACATTGAGTACACTACTCCCATAAATATTATGAGCAGTGTTGATGCTAACACAGAAACTTGATTTTGGGTTGATATTCCAACTAAAAAACAAGCATTAGATTTGGCTTCTCTCGCTCTCGTATTGGCATCAACCCTCCAGCTGCATTTTTTATCACACTTATTATTGGCGCTCTTTTAACTACGGTTACAGCTGTTTTTCTAACAAAACG
>NZ_FQTP01000203.1 GCF_900128515.1 Bathymodiolus heckerae thiotrophic gill symbiont | reverse complement strand
TATATTGATCATCAAAATAGTCAGAGTGACCCGTCTGAAAAAAAGCTTTATGTGTATGATAAGGCAGTCACAGACTTTCATTGGTGGGCAAAACAAAAAAGCCATCAAAACTACATGATATCTGTTTTAAAAGAAAATTCAGTGGCTACTTGGATTGAACCCATAGGCTTTGATGCCAATAACCCTATCAACACGGGCATTGAAGATTACAGTATTTATGAAAACCAAGGCGTAAGATTTAATGTTTTACATTACCGTGACCCCGAAACACAAAAATTGCATCGTTTTGTATCGACGTTACCGAAATCAATAAACCCGGGTACGATTGCTATCCTGTATTACAAACGCTGGACCATTGAAAAAGCCTACAATAACAGTAAAAGTGACCTGAAAGAAAAAAAGGCTTGGTCTTCTTCGGTTAAATCACTCAATAATCAAATGCGCCTCACCACCATGACTTATAATTTAATGCGTGTTTGTGAAGAAATTTCAAAAATACAAGATCCTAAGTTGGTTCATCCCTCGGATAAAAAATATACTAAATCTCTTGAAAAAAGGCAGGAAAGAGCCAAGAATAAGGGTGGCTTTGTTAATCCATTATTGTTTTTGGAAAGAATTGCACGTATCAGCTCATATACCATTCGAGCCGTTCAAAACGCAATTATCACAGGAAAGCCTCTGGCCGACCTGATGTGTGCTTTGATGGCTCGGTTAGTTCCTGGATAGAGCTAATAGGGGAACACTGATGGATGAATTATATGACTGGGCAGAATTAAAATATCCAGAATATTTCCCTACACATCAGGACTCTTTTTATATACAAGGGTACTATGCACGATTTTATCAGGTAACTGATGTTTATATTGGGTCTTTAGAAGGAAGTCTTTATGTTTACGGGGCCCAGTTCGGTGGATTGCTAGAACTCGGAGAGCTAAGTCACTGGGTAAAGGAAATGAAAGCTGAGCAAATGGCCACGGAGGAAATGGATAATATTTAAAACCATAGATTAGTTGTAAATGTTTCATCAAACGGCGCTTTTTTTAAAGCGCCATTTAATTACTTATAGGATATGAATTATGAACTTTAAAAAAATAACAGCCTCGTCTCTCCTGCTTGCTGGTATAGCAATGTCACCGCATGCCTTGGCAGCCCAGTCTTTTGATGGGCATACGGTTAATGTAGCATTTGAAATATGGAATAATGATGATGCATTGCTTGGTGATGATGTATTGCTTTATATTGCAAATAAGAAAGATGTTCTGGCTAGTGACTTGGCTTATCCTGATGAGAAAGATTTTTATGCTTATTCTCCAAACATAGATCATTTTTACTGGGACATAGATTTTAGCCAGAATATGATTGAACTGACTTATGCGTCTATAGACGATCATTATATAGAAT
>NZ_FQTP01000202.1 GCF_900128515.1 Bathymodiolus heckerae thiotrophic gill symbiont | reverse complement strand
TAAAGGATCATCCGCATATTCATGTGGTCATGCCGGCGGCAATCGTGGACAAGACCAATAAGCTTTGGCGTACTAAAGAGGGAAAATACCTGTTTAATCATAAAGCACTGGCGAAAGTCTTTCGCGCTAAAATGCTGACACGCATGAGCGAAGAGAAACTTCCTTTTCCTGCGAAGATTCCGGGAAAATGGGTAGTGGATTGCAAGTTTGTCGGTGCTGGCGATAAAGCCCTGATTTATCTGGGTCGATACCTTTACCGTGGCGTTATTCGTGAAAAGGATATTTTATCCTGCCAGAATGGCAAAGTGACGTATCGTTATCAAGACAGCAAAACCAAACGTTATCGAACCAAAACGCTTTCAGGAGCTGATTTTTTATGGTTAGTACTGCAACATGTTTTACCTAAAGGCTTTCGCCGTGCACGGAACTTCGGTTTTTTGCACCCCAATAGCAAAAGGGTGATTAAACTGATCCATACCCTGCTAAAGTTTGATCCGACGAAGATATTAAGCAGACTTAAAGTACGACCACAATTCAGTTGCAAATGTTGTGGCGGTGTAATGATCGTGGGGCGTAGGAGAATCCCCAGAGTGGAAGTGACCTTTCAGCCTGTGCCGACTTAAATGCTGGAACCACTAAAGGTTATGTAAATTCACACTCCTTCGCCCAGACAAGCAGCGCATAAGGCGCTGAGGGAGTTGTTTGGGCTAAAATCGGGGATTAAAGCATAAAAAATGCCCCGATACTTGAACTTTAGGAGTTGACTGCAATGGGCAACGCTCAAGGTTCAATTAAGTTGTAAAAACGAAGTCTGATTAATCAATCGAGCTAATCAGCAAAAAGCTATTTTCATAGAAACGATTTAACAGACTTCCTACTAACGGGCCGGGCTTGTCCAACAAACGGTTCAGATTGTGGCTCGCTTCGCGATCACAATCTAACCTTGTTCGTTAGGCGTGGAATACCTTCTAGGGCATCTGATGCGGCGGAAGCGTCGGATAGATTTCTGCGCCTTTGCCTTTCTTGTGTTGTAATTTTGTTCATGGTCTTGCTCCGCTCATTTATATCCTTTATTTTGTTGCATTAATTTTGCAGTTTATTTAGGTATTCATCCCCCGTTATTAAAGGTATTAATCTAATTAAAACCTCTTCAAATACACCACTTTCAGCTTGAGAGATTAATTTAACACTACGGCTTTTATAATCTAATGTTTGAATCAAGCTGCTTGCTACTACGCTTGGTTTATCGAGGTTTGTAATAGGCACTTCCGTTGGCGTAACCGTTCAGACCCTTACGGTTAAAACCTAAAAATCTTGACAAAAACACCTTGTAAGTGTTTATTATATCGATAATTTCACAAAGGCGTTTAAGGCTCATGGTTCTCAAGGAACAGGAATTACT
>NZ_FQTP01000201.1 GCF_900128515.1 Bathymodiolus heckerae thiotrophic gill symbiont | reverse complement strand
GTTGCCAACCAATTGGATATTGACAAGGATAGATTAAAAAGTAATTTGTCTAATATTCAAAAGCACAATCTTGAAAAGCGTGATGTAAAAATAGACGAACAAAATCTATTTGATTTTTCGGTGGAAATGGAAACAGGTACAGGTAAAATTTATGTGTATTTAAAAACCATTTTTGAGCTTAATCAGCGTTATGGCTTAACCAAGTTTATTATTATTGTGCCGTCAGTTGCGGTGCGTGAGGGTGTACTTAAAACTCTTGAAAATACCAAGCAACATTTTTATAAAAGCTTTAATACTTATAGTGATGTATTGTCATACGATGGCGATAGTAAGCGAAAAATTAGTTTGTTAAAGCGTTTTGCTAGTAATCATCATTTGAGTATTTTGGTGATGAGTATTCAAGCGTTTAATTCTGATAATAATATCATTAATGAAGATCGGCGTGATGATACCGCTGGTGAGAAGATGATTGATATTATCGCTCAAACCAAGCCTGTATTGGTAATGGACGAGCCACAGAATATGGAGAGTGATTTATCCAAATCAGCCATTGATAAGCTTAATCCAATATTCAAATTACGCTACTCTGCTACGCATAAAAATTTGTACAACTTGGTGTATTCTTTGTCACCCTTTGATGCTTATAACAAAGGCTTGGTAAAGAAAATTGAGATAGCTTCCGTAGTTAAGGATGATCCAAATGCTGTGGTATTTGAGGTGCAAAAAATTATCACCAAAGCAGGCGAAAGCCCCAAAGTAAAAGTAAAGCTTGAATGTAAAGATCAGAAAACGGGGGAATATAATTACAAGGCTTTAAACTTAAAACTTAACGATGATATTTATAGAAAAACTAAAAATGAAAAATATCAACATTGGGTTATTGAGGAAATATCCACGGCTAAAAATGGGGTAGAAATTACAGGTGGAAAGTTTTTTTCAGTCAGTGAAAGTCAAGCAGAAGATAAGGCTGATATTTTTAGAGTGCAAATTAGAGAAACAATCAAAAACCATTTTGAAAAGCAAGCTTCACTTGGTGATAGAGTAAAGGTTTTATCGCTATTTTTTATTGATAAAGTTAAAAATTATGTTGCTGAAGATGGATTGATTAAAGTAATTTTTAAGGCTGAATTTGAAGCTTTAAAAGCAGAATCAGCCTTCTTTAAAAATAAGAAAGCAAGCCAAGTGCATAATGGCTATTTTTCTAAATCTGGTAAGAATTTTAAAGATACTAAGGGCAACTCCAAGAACGATAAAGCTGTTTATGATTTAATCATGAAAGACAAAGAAAAGCTTTTGTCTTTTGAAGAAGATACTTGTTTTATTTTTTCTCATTCTGCATTGAAAGAAGGTTGGGATAATCCTAATATCTTTACCATTTGCACATTGAACGAAACTACTTCAACCATGAAAAAACGC
>NZ_FQTP01000200.1 GCF_900128515.1 Bathymodiolus heckerae thiotrophic gill symbiont | reverse complement strand
TTGATACTATCAATACACTACCAACTTACGCCGATAAGACTCTTATCGAAAAGATGGCTGCTTCAAGTGAAGATGCCTTTGAAAACAAAGTTGAAAAACGGGCAATTGAAACAGCTAAGAAAGCCGCCCCAAAATATAAACCTTGGGATTGTTTATTGAAAGGTTTGGACTTGTCAGCACCTACAGCTTACCTGGAAGAATATGTCAAAGTCATGTTCCCGTTAAGATCCGATTTACGCACAAAGTGGATTAAAGAACAGGCTGAATTGTGGGGCGAAGTCGTCGTTAAACATATGCCTACAGATTATGGTAACGAAATGGATATCAAGATCAATTTTGTAAGCATGTATGAGAACTATTTGTTATACGATGTGGAATTTCTAAAAGGTTTTATAAAGGACTTGATTAAAGACTATAAAACACCCACGCTTTGCTATACAGCCTGTGAAGAAGATGCGGAAGCAAACGGAGACCCCAAAATCTTCTTAATTGAACGTCTTTATAAAGATCCAGTGTTTATTAAAAACTTTCAGCCTGAAGTAGATTCCCGTTTGATATTCGATGATTAAATGGGGAAGCAAAAGGTTGAAAGATACCAATATAGTCGGGGAGCATTAATTGAAAACTTCGGATAAAAAAATAAATGAAGAACGTCTCGCGTTAATTCGTAAGGCGGCTAAAAGAATTCTTGATAAGGATCGAAGCAAGAAAAAAGATGAGTGCGTTTAAGTTAGAACGGGCACTTAAAGCCACGTTTGAAAAATACATTCACATCGTACCTAATGTCCCGTTTTGTCCTAAAGGTACGGTGATGAAGTTAAAACCTAATTCCCCCCGTACAATTCCAAATGGACTGGCAAGGGGTCGGCGTAATGAGTTTTTATGTGTTTATCATGTAGACGAATCGGGGGATAGTGCAATTGAAGTGGCAATTGATAATTTAGATCCTGAAGGAATGAAAGAATCAGAATTCTATTATCTTATTCGGTACGCTACTGAGAAGATAAACCACGGAATTGCGCACACAATTTACAAAGATGTGCCAAGGCATTAAACCCGATATAAGCCCCGATAAACCAACCACCCCTACAATTACCCCATAAATATCTTAAAACGGCTTAGAATCGATATTTAGACCCTACGATAAGCAATTACACCCATATCCTTAGGAAACATATCTTAGGCGCGTAAATAATCCATTCTGGAACGTGTCCCGAAATAACCCCTAAAAGTTAGCTTCAGTGAAGCTACATTTCACCCCTGATTTACCCCGATATTTCTACACCCCAAAATAGGCGATTTGTATTCAAGGCCATTTTTAAGCCGTGGTTTATTGTGGCTGAAATGTAACATTAATTAGTAATTTCACAATGTAATTACAGTGTGCAATATACAGTAATCCTAACGTATATCTGTCAGTGG
>NZ_FQTP01000199.1 GCF_900128515.1 Bathymodiolus heckerae thiotrophic gill symbiont | reverse complement strand
CGACTGGAATAAGTCCGGCCTGGCTCGTCAATCCATGTGCAGTGGAAGATATTTTGACTGAGCGTGTACGATTTCGGACACGAAATGAGGATTTTGATACTTTTGTGGACGTCATTAAAACAATGAGGTAGTAAAATCAGAGAAACTGATATTATATCATTGTTTAATATGGGGTTTTCATGTTTATTGTGTATAATGCTTGCAGGATTTAGGTAACATCTTTTGTTGGTATGCATAATTAAATCTTATATTGAATCGCTGGTTTCGGCCAAGAGCGGTCACAAACTAATGCACGATATTCTTGAGTGAAATGAAAAATAATTATAAATTTTAACCCACTTTTGGAATCTGTTTTATTGTCAAATGATGTAGGATTGCTATAAGGTTTTTATAGGGCTATTTCAGTGAAAAGCAAATGCTGTATGTTAATCGTATCCGTTAATTATGTATTAAATGTATGTTACCCAGTTTAAAGTTATTAGCCTTAAGCTTCTTTCTTGATAAACAACTAATGCTGGGGTGTAAGATAACCAGACCGAGACAATAACTTGTTATGCTCAAAACAAATCGAAGTCATGGAAATAATCAACCTATACATAGTACATAATTGGCCATGGAAAATCTCAGAGCCCTTATCGTTAAGGAGCTTAATGATTCAGGCGTTAGGTAATCAAGGGAAATTGAAGAGTTATGAATTTTATAAAAAGTAAATATGTTGACACCCCACATGGTAACTCTTCCGTGTGACGATACATGGCACAATGGAAATTTGAAAGCTTACTTAATGATGAGTCATTATTTTTTCCAAATGCAAACAAGCTTTCAGATCAATATGAAGTTTCTATCCCCAAAAGTGTTCTGGCGGCAAAAAGAAAAGAGCTTAAATCTTCTGGCCTAAAAGGTAGGGATCTGGAGGAGGAATTAGCTGTATTTCATTGGGAAACAAACCCAATGAAAGATCTTGTTTTGGCAAACTGTTGGTCGATAAGCCCCCACGAATCTTATGCATTATGGAAAATATATCTTGGTGGAGAAAAAAATGGTGTCGCAATACGATCCACCATAAGCTCTTTAAAAAAAGCAATTCAAGAGGGTGGAGATCCATATCCAGAAGAATTTTTTATTGGAAAAATAAAATATCGGTCCTATCTAAAACAGGATGAACTAGCAAGACTTTCTGTCATAACGACAAAAAAACCATTCTATGACTTTGAAAAGGTATTGAGGGTATTTATTATCAACTACCCATTATCTGAAGGAGGTACAATTCCACCTTATGATCTCCACACGGGCCGGTCAGTGAATATTGAGCTTCCTGTACTGATCCATGATGTTTATGTTTCACCATTTGCTGATTCTAGTTAGTGCTTGCACGAAATAAATAATACTCTTTTAAATCAATCCATTATGGTATAATAACACCCAATAATAGCATTGAAGATTCTGATCATCCCTTTTTGGTGGTTATCGTAAAAAAGTAACTTCTCAT
>NZ_FQTP01000198.1 GCF_900128515.1 Bathymodiolus heckerae thiotrophic gill symbiont | reverse complement strand
ATCAGCTCATATACCATTCGAGCCGTTCAAAACGCAATTATCACAGGAAAGCCTCTGGCCGACCTGATGTGTGCTTTGATGGCTCGGTTAGTTCCTGGATAGAGCTAATAGGGGAACACTGATGGACTGGGACATAGATTTTAACCAGAATAGGATTGAATTGACTTATACGTCTATTGAAGCTGAAGACGGGCAATATCGTTACCTGTACCTCAAGTCAAAAGGCTTTCATTTTCATGATATGCACAATAGCTTGCCTGAAATTATCAATGTAACTGTGGATGATACTTTTGCCCCTCATGGTTTTCACCCAGAATTAGTTACTTTTGATGCTGATAATATCTATGTTAATTTAAGAGACTCAATGGTTCTTAATGAGGACATGACAGGTGCCACACACGACAACAGACCTCTGCCCGATGGCCATAACCCAAGTAGTCCCACTGGCTTTGATAATCGAATGATTCTAAAAGTTGAGTTTGCTGCCAAGGAAACTATTGATAAGCCAACTAATGATAAGGTAATTATTGATGATGCAACTATTGATAAATTATTTGACTGGAGAGAATCAAAATATCCAGAATTGTTCCCTACACATCAGGACTCTATGTATGTAAACGGGTACTATGCACGATTTTATGAGGGAACTGGCTTTTATGTTGGGTCTTTAAAAGGACGTCTTTATCTTTATCACATCCATCTTGCTATCATGATAGACCTCGGAGAGCTAGGTCCTTTGGTAGAGGAAATGAAAGCTGAGCAAATGGCCACGGATGAAATGGATAATAAGTAAAACCATAGCTTAGTTGTAAATGTTTTATCAAACGGCGCTTTTTTTTAAAGCGCCATTTAATTACTTATAGGATATAAATATGAACTTGAAAAAAATATTAGTTTCGTCTGTGCTGCTTGCCGGTATAGCGGTGTCGCCGCATGCCTTGGCAGCCCAGTCTTTTGATGGGCATACGGTTAATGTAGCATTTGAATACTGGGATAGTAATGATTTATCTAACGTGCTTGCAAGGACAACTCAGAAAGATGTTCTGGCTAGCGACTGGGCTTATCATGATGAGAAAGATTTTGATGCCTTTTCTTCAGAGTTAGATTTTTCTGACTGGGACATAGATTTTCACCAGAATAGGATTGAACTTGTTTATGTGTCTATTCAAGCTGACCACCCTCATTACGAATACCAGCACCCATGGCCAGCAGGCTTTCACTTTCAGGATATCCATAATAGCTTGCCTGAAATTATCAATGTATTTGTGAATTCGGCTGTTGCCCCGTTTGGGTTTGACCCAGACTTAGTTACTTTTGATGCTGATAATATCTATGTTAATTTAAACGGCTAATGTGTCTTTACGAGGAAAGGATAGTATCCGAATCCAAGCCAGTAGTAGGTAGGCTGGAGGAATCACCCACCAGCCCCCTGTTGCCGCAAGGAGGTTAATTCCCCCTATTTTCCAACATGTCTGTTTCTGACAAAAGGCGGCTCCGCCTAGATTGCCCCGAAGGGGAGTT
>NZ_FQTP01000197.1 GCF_900128515.1 Bathymodiolus heckerae thiotrophic gill symbiont | reverse complement strand
TGTCAGTCGCACAGATCATCGAGTATTACGGGGCAAGATGGAAAATCGAATCCGGATTCAAAGAGCTCAAGCAAGACATAGGTAGCCAGAAAAGCCAATGCAGAAATGCGCAAGCGGTGACCAATCACTTGAACTTCTGTATGATGGCGACAACCTTGACATGGATGTATGCTGATCGTTTGAAAACCAATCCGGAACGTCGACACAAAGTGAAGGGGCGAACCGGTTTTGCCTTTTCAGATGTTCGACGTATCATTGCCGAAGCTGCTTTGGATCCTGATTTTGAGAGGGTTTGCCCCAAATATAGCAGCTCCCCTGTTAATTCGGTGGTGGCCGTCTTGTTACGGATGGTCGCTTGATGAATTTCTAGGAAACTTCAGGTAGTAAAAACAGTGGCCTAATTAATCAATCGGGCTGATCAACAAAAAGCTATTTTCATAGAGCGTAATAACAGACTTCCTCCTATCGTGCCGGGCTTGTCCAACAAACGGTTCAGATTGTGGCTCGCTTCGCGATCACAATCTAACCTTGCTCGTTATGCTTTTGTAACTATATTTAGCCGAATTATTTGTAATAGCTCATCTGGAATATAAATAGGCAGTTCAGTGTTTTTATAATCTTTCGTATTGCGGGTGACTAGCGCATCAACCTCCGAACAAACCCCTGAAAAATATTGCACTGCATCTTCAAAATCACTAAAATCAGAGTTTACTGACAAATCTAAAACAGTAGAGTTTACATCAGAGATTTTGAATAAAGAAAGTAACTTCCGTATTCCCGCCCTTGATTCACGTTTATTTAGTGCTTTTAATAAAAGATAATCGAGTGTTGTAATAGTAGTTGCACATAAATAGCCCTCAATATCCTTTTTTTCAACATGCCCCATAAGTAATGATGAATTTACAACAAAAGACTCTCTATTTAGCAATACATCTAGGATTACATTTGTATCGAATAATACTCTCAAAGGTATTTTTCCTCTAAATGCTTTTTGTAATCATCAGTATCTACATCTTTTGATTCCAAAACACCAACTAACGATTTAGTGAGAGGAGGTAAAACCGTGTTTTTTGTGCCATTGGTTAATAATTGGAAGTAATCAGACACAACCTGAGACAATGATTTATCATGTTGTTTTGCATGGCTTTTTGCTTGCTGAATTAATGTTTCTTCTAACCTGAGTGTCAATTTAGTTTGCATGACATAGACCTTGACGTGTTATTTAACATAAATTATACGTCATGACAGAATAAAATTCAACGTATCCAAGGGGTCAGAGCACGGCGAAACCGTTCTAAACCTCTTGACTTCGGCATTAATGTATGAGTTTTCTGGAGTTGGCTGTCATTCTCAGGTAATCAAATACTCGTCGCACATTGCGAGCTAGCTTTTTAGTTATTGAAGAAACGCTCTCTTTGCTAATGGATTTAATTAATCCAATGGCAAATCTTCGTAGGCAAGTTATATTTTCAGGGCCATGGCCTGTGCTTATAGTACAGCGATCTTCATTCCAGTTCCAGTCGAGTATATAGTGAT
>NZ_FQTP01000196.1 GCF_900128515.1 Bathymodiolus heckerae thiotrophic gill symbiont | reverse complement strand
AGTAATTCCTGTTCCTTGAGAACCATGAGCCTTAAACGCCTTTGTGAAATTATCGATATAATAAACACTTACAAGGTGTTTTTGTCAAGATTTTTAGGTTTTAACCGTAAGGGTCTGAACGGTTACGTCTAGGTGATTTGAGTGATTTAAAATAGGTGGAAAGAGGGTAGGATTCGTTATGGATTTCTTCTGCTGTCTGTAAAAAATGACGGCCACTATCCACCGTGCTGATGCAACGCAATATCCCAAGACGAATAAAGTTAACATCGTTCAGTTCGGGACATGCCCGTTTCCACAAAGGATAACGTTCTGCTAATATGGCATTTTCCATACTCTTGTTACAGTGGTCAAAGATAAAGTCATTCAGTGTCTGGGGTTCGACCATGGGAGTTTCCGATTATAAGGTTTATAAAACGGAAATTTCTAAAAAAAATTTTTCGTCATTGCAAGCTTTATTTTAAGTTATTTTGTTGTTTTCATAGGCTTATCCAGAGAAGAATTTTCAGGATTGATCAAAATCCGAGAGCAGGACAAGATCTCCCTATAGCGCCTTTAAAATAAGGCATACTGTCTAAGTTTCTTAGCTATTGTACCTTTCAATGGAAACACTGATGTCCAAGATAGAGAGCTTTGATTTTTCGATCAGCGTAACTAATCAGATCATCAATGGTAGGGTAATATTGCTTTAAAGCTTGATACTCATGATTATTGAGTAACCGGGTTCTTATTTCTTCAGTGATCTCATCCTTTTGCCAGGACTTTGGGTTATTGTCATAGCACCCGTTCAGCCAATAAACATCATTGAGTAGATGCCGTAATGCAGTCTCCTGTTTTGAACCGAGTTGTCTGCTGGTGGAATTTATCATCCCGATAATTTCATTAATGCGCCGCCTAATTCCTCCAGAGTGCGAGTTAGCGTTTAATGACAGTAAATTATAGCCTAGACGAGTCGCTTCAGAATAAATGGCTGAAGACGTTCCTGCCTGGTGTAATTCATTATGAACATCAATGATATCTATCTGGATGCCTTGATCTATAGCTGAGCTTATTAGTCTTTTAGCCTGATGGCTTTTCCCTGTCCCGGACATGCCTGTAATCAGTAAATGACTATTAATTAATTCCGCTGTATTTATTATTAGCTGCTGTCTGGTCTGTTTTTGTCGGTATTGATACTCGTTGATTCCGAAAAAGTGTTCCAATGCTGATTCCAGGTAGACTGAGTGATAGCCTAATCATATTAATATTTAGCATGACTCGTAAATAAGAAACCCTATACTGATTTATAACGGTTTATCATCAAGAGTTGAGTGCAGTTATACCTTAATAACTAACGCGCAATGCTTGTTGGATACACATTTATTCATCGACTAAAAAAGCAAGTCGATTAACAAATCCGTATCTTGATAAAATAAAAAATCACTTCACTTCAAAATTAATAGATTATTATTGCGCCGCAGGCTTTTTTGTTTCTACTTTATAGTTTCTATAGCGAAATGTGGCCAAAGGGTGGATAAGTTTGTGGGAAACAGCTTTATCATTTCCCTTCAGCTTATCCGTATGATTCAATGA
>NZ_FQTP01000195.1 GCF_900128515.1 Bathymodiolus heckerae thiotrophic gill symbiont | reverse complement strand
AAATAGTTCACCACTTTTGTATCTTAGGGATGTTATTAAAATGCGCCGCCAGGGAAATAATGTGCCTAAATTACCGCAGATGCCTGCGCTAGTTGCTGCTTAATTATATAGGGGAATGAACGGTTACCTTTCAAGCTTACATGAGCTTCATAAGTATCCACCCCTGACATTACTTTAACATCATGGCCTAGAAACTTTAAGTTTCTGGCTAAAATATCAGTTTTCAAATATGGCCCAGAGATATGTCCGATGTGAAACCTGCCGTTAGGTGTCGGCATTATTGGTATAAATAAGTATTTTTGCATTTTCAGCCTTTATAAATCAAAATTATAAAATATATTTTTATTTTTAATGAAGCCTTCATTACTATAAATATTTTTGGCTACTTCATTAGTTGATTCCGTCTCTAAAAACAAACCTCTAGCGCCTGATGTCTGCGCAACTTGCTTGTTATTTTCAATCAACTTTTTAGCTATACCTTTTTTTCGGTAGTCTTTGAGAACAAATAGATCATTTAACAACCAGAGTTTTTTCATTTCAGTTGATGAGTAGAGTGGATACATCTGAGTAAAGCCAACAATGGTTAGTAAGGGCTTGCTTTCGTCAACTGCAATAAGTATAAAAGAATCTTCAAATTCAATTCTTTTACTTATAAATTCAACCGCTAATTCATTATTTCTCTCACACTTATAAAAATTCCGATAGTGTTCAAATATTTCAACAATCTGTAATAGATCGGTTTTTTCTGCTCTTCGAATAGTAATCATATAGCTATGCTCATCTTGCTTGCTTTTTTTGAAATTTCTGGTGCAAGTTTAAATCCTTGCCCACTAAAACCTGACACGAATAAGCAATTTTTTGCTATTGGAGACAGTTTTATTTCGCCTTGTCTAGACGGGGTGTAAAGGTCGTAGCCAACCACCCTCTTGTTAACCTTTATAGTATTTATATTGGGTAATTTTTTATTAAAAAAGTCGATAATTTTCTTTTCATCTATAGCTGAAAAGGGGGATGTTTTTTTTAAATCTAAATCCCACTCATCAATAACCTTCCCCATTAATACAGCACCATTACCCATAGGTTTTATATAGTATTCAGATATGTCATCAATAACAATTGGTGGTGTTTCATAAGGATTCCCCCCCAGTGACATTGTTCCCAATAAGTACTGAATTCGTTTGTTTCTCAGTGTCTTTGATAAACTAGGAAAAAGATTTTCCAAAATCCCTACACCTTCAGCGCCTCCTGCAAAGATAATTTTATCGGCAAAAATATCCCCATTATTTGTTTTAATTCCGTGGCAATACTCACTTTCATTTAGCAAGTTTTTTACTCTGGTATTTTCCATTAGGTTGCCACCATTACTACACCCTGCTAAAACATAATTTCTACAAGTTTCTAGTGGATCTAAATATCCAGCACCTACGTCGTAACCGTTCATTCCCCTATATAATTAAGCAGCAACTAGCGCAGGCATCTGCGGTAATTTAGGCACATTATTTCCCTGGCGGCGCATTTTAATAACATCCCTAAGATACAAAAGTGGTGAACTATTTCGTAATCGGCAGGTCGCAAAT
>NZ_FQTP01000194.1 GCF_900128515.1 Bathymodiolus heckerae thiotrophic gill symbiont | reverse complement strand
AAATAGTTCACCACTTTTGTATCTTAGGGATGTTATTAAAATGCGCCGCCAGGGAAATAATGTGCCTAAATTACCGCAGATGCCTGCGCTAGTTGCTGCTTAATTATATAGGGGAATGAACGGTTACTATTTAAAGCATAGTCATAAACCGTAAGAAAAATACGCCTAAAGTTTTTTATAGATGTTGGGAAATGCCTAAGCCAAGCTTCGTTTTTAATATATTCTTCACTATAAAATAACGCACAAAAGGCAAAATATGAAATAGCACAAATAAATTCTAAAACAAATGCTACCACCAATACTGGAATAATAATAACCACTAGCGAAAATATGGCCACAATCAATCTTACTAAAATAATTAAAAAACTTGTCATAGTTAATCCCAAATCCCTTTAAACTGCTTATCATCAAGCCTTGTATAAATAGCTGTATTTCTAATGTCTTTATGCCCTAAATAGTCCTGTACCACACGTACATCATACCCCTTGTTAATCAAAGCATAACCGCAACCATGCCTAAGCATGTGAGGGGTTATTTTTCTAAGCCCCGCCTTCTTGTAGCTGGCAGTAACAATTTTGTTAATGCTATCACGACAAAAGCTAGTGCCTTGCTCGGATACAAACAACCACGGCAAGCCTTGCCCTTGCTTTTCCTCTCTGAGCCTCAAATAACGCCTTAAAAGCCTCAATTCATCAGAGGCTAGGCTATAGGGTGTATAAAGTCGTTACCATTTTTAACCCTCTTGATGAAAATTCTAGCCTCATCGAGATTGATAACTTCTAGCTGGAGATTGCAAAGCTCGCTTTCTCTCAGCCCATGACGATAGAGCATGAGAATAATAAGCTCATTTCTGACGGGATTACGGCTAGCCTTAGCCCCTATCCTCAGAGCTTCAACTTCTAAACCCGTCACCCACTTAACGCCTGAGCTTTCGTATGTTTCTGTAACTTTCTGCACTTCGCTCATTCGTGATAGCTGGATTAAGGAATAAAAACGTTTGATTTTCAAGGCTTCGGAAAACTTACTTTCTGCATTATACTTAAAATGCAGAAAGTACAAAATGGATTATATTTCTTCCTCATCGCCCCTGATAGGAACAAGATGTAAGTCCAAATGAACCTCATTTGAACTATTTAAGCCTGCTAGCTCCTTTAGATCAGAGGGGGTTTCTTCACTAAACTTTGCAAGGTTATAGTATGGAAGCCCATCATCGCTGCAAATTTCTTCGCACTCGATGAAATATTGCTCCACCTCCTCCAAAGTCCAGCGGACTTCCTTCGCAATAGCTATTTGTAAATCGGTATCATCATCGGGACTGTTAAGGGCTTTAGGTAAAACCGACAATTCAGCCGAAGTTATTCCTTTATCCTTCCAATCTCTAAGAAAACCTGACCATAAATTTGCTCTTAAGTTAGAGCTATACTTAAACCTAGATGCGTTCCAATGAAGCACTTCCGCTAAAAATCAGGGAAACGGAGCCTAAGCGAAGTGATGATTTTTAGTCCCTGGTAGGCGGCAGGGCAATTCGCTGATCCGAAGTGCGCTAGCAGCGCGCGAGGGAGGCAAAGAATTGCATTCCGA
>NZ_FQTP01000193.1 GCF_900128515.1 Bathymodiolus heckerae thiotrophic gill symbiont | reverse complement strand
AATTTTTGTGAACAGGTGTGTGACAAGGCATTAAAAATAATTCAGTTAAATTCAGCTCTTTTACTAGCTGTTGTGCATTGTTTAAATGCCCAAGATGTATGGGATCAAACGAGCCACCAAAAAAACCAATCATAACATTGCTTGAACTTCTTTTAGGCTTAACGCCTCAGTAGGGTAAGCGACTAAACCTTGTGACACGCCATCAACAAAGTTAACGAAATCTTCTTCGTTATTTAGTAATAAATATGCATTACCTGCTTTTTGCTCACCCATGGTGGTGTTAATTTTACAGCCATAGTCATGCCCACAATGCAGCATCACTGTATCATTAACTTGCTTTAGTTTTTGCATAGAATGATAAAACTGGCGAACGCTACCGCCTGGCATAGTACAGTGGCCTGCGCCATATACAAACAACGTATCGCCAACAATAATATGTCCATCAAGTAAATAGCAAATTCCGCCTGCTGTATGACCAGGGGTGTTAATAATTTGCGCACTAGTATTGCCAAGTATCACTATGTCTCCATCATTTACGGTAGCCATATCATGCTCAATGTCTAAATAAGGCAGCTCATGAATACCAACCGTAATTTTTGCACCTGTTTTTTGCGCAATTTCATTTGCTGCATTAGTATGATCGCCATGCCAGTGAGTTAGCCAAATATCAGAAATTTGATAGCCTTTTTTATGTGCATATTCAATAAAAATATCTGCATGCCAAGCGGGATCAATAATCGCACAGGTTTTACTGTCATGATCAAAGATAAAATGAATTGAGTTTTCATAAGTACCCAAGTGATACATAATATCTAACGTAAAGGTTTTTTCAGTAAAAGTTTTTATTAACATAAAGTTTTTATCTTAAGATTATGCAAACATTTTACCAATTAAGTCTTGACTATTTCAACATAGCGACTATAATTTCTGTTTTTTGCTTTGCACTAATATTTTAACAATATTTGGGGCTATAGCTCAGCTGGGAGAGCACGACACTGGCAGTGTCGGGGTCAGCGGTTCGATCCCGCTTAGCTCCACCAGCAGTAGCAAGAAAATGTTATGTCGCCTTCGTCTATCGGTTAGGACCCTAGGTTTTCATCCTAGTAAGAGGAGTTCGATTCTCCTAGGCGATGCCATACGCTTAAAACCTGATTTTTTAAATCAGGTTTTTTTTCGTCCATTGAAAATTACACATTATTTACACAGTTTTTTAATTAAAATACCCTTGTCGCGTTCGTCTAGTCCGGCCCAGGACCCCAGGATTTCATCCTGGTAACAGGAGTTCAAATCTCTTACGCGACGCCAAATTACTTCGATCTTTTCCTTGCTACGGCGTTAAACTACTAAATTCTTTCAATCATATAGAAAGTCGCTATATTCAATTAAGAATTTAGCAGCTTGCCTTGTAGAAAGAAAAAGCATTTGTAATTACAAATTACCTTTCTATGTTTTTGTCTTTTTCATCCCTATTGTGTTAAACTTGAATTCGCACATTAAGTGCAATTTCTCCTAAGCCGTTAATAAATCAACAGCCTTTCCTAAAAATAACTCAACTGGTTGTTTCCCACCTCGTGTTTTTCGAGGTCTTGTGTTGAGTCGCTTCATG
>NZ_FQTP01000192.1 GCF_900128515.1 Bathymodiolus heckerae thiotrophic gill symbiont | reverse complement strand
AATTTTTGTGAACAGGTGTGTGACAAGGCATTAAAAATAATTCAGTTAAATTCAGCTCTTTTACTAGCTGTTGTGCATTGTTTAAATGCCCAAGATGTATGGGATCAAACGAGCCACCAAAAAAACCGATCATAACATTGCTTGAACTTCTTTTAGGCTTAATGCCTCAGTAGGGTAAGCGACTAAACCTTGTGACATGCCATCAACAAAGTTAACAAAATCTTCTTCGTTATTTAGTAATAAATACGCATTACCTGCTTTTTGCTCACCCATGGTGGTGTTAATTTTGCAGCCATAGTCATGCCCACAATGCAGCATTACTGTATCATCAACTCGCTTTAGTTTTTGCATAGAATGATAAAACTGACGAACGCTACCGCCTGGCATGGTACAGTGGCCTGCGCCATATACAAACAACGTATCGCCAACAATAATATGTCCATCAAGTAAATAGCAAATTCCGCCTGCTGTATGGCCAGGGGTATTGATAATTTGCGCACTAGTATTACCAAGTGTTACTCTATCGCCATCATTAACATTGATCATATCGTGTTCAATATCTAAATAAGGCAACTCATTAATACCAACCGTAATTTTTGCACCTGTTTTTTGCGCAATTTCATCTGCTGCATTGGTATGGTCACCATGCCAATGAGTTAGCCAAATATCAGAAATTTGATAGCCTTTTTTATGTGCATATTCAATAAACATATCTGCGTGCCAAGCGGGATCAATAATCGCACAGGTTTTACTGTCATGATCAAAGATGAAATGAATTGAGTTTTCATAAGTACCCAAGTGATACATAATATCTAACGTAAAGGTTTGTTCGGTAAAAGTTTTTATTAACATAAAGTTTTTATCTTAAGATTATGCAAACATTTTACCAATTAAGTCTTGACTATTTCAACATAGCGACTATAATTTCTGTTTTTTGCTTTGCACTAATATTTTAATAATATTTGGGGCTATAGCTCAGCTGGGAGAGCACGACACTGGCAGTGTCGGGGTCAGCGGTTCGATCCCGCTTAGCTCCACCAGCAGTAGCAAGAAAATGTTATGTCGCCTTCGTCTATCGGTTAGGACCCTAGGTTTTCATCCTAGTAAGAGGAGTTCGATTCTCCTAGGCGATGCCATACGCTTAAAACCTGATTTTTTAAATCAGGTTTTTTTTCGCCCATTGAAAATTACACATTATTTACACAGTTTTTTAATTAAAATACCCTTGTCGCGTTCGTCTAGTCCGGCCCAGGACTCCAGGATTTCATCCTGGTAACAGGAGTTCAAATCTCTTACGCGACGCCAAATTACTTCGATCTTTTCCTTGCTACGGCGTTAAACTACTAAATTCTTTCAATCATATAGAAAGTCGCTATATTCAATTAAGAATTTAGCAGCTTGCCTTGTAGAAAGAAAAAGCACTTGTAATTACAAATTACCTTTCTATGTTTTTGTCTTTTTCATCCCTATTGTGTTAAATATTAATGGGTCATGACAACTTAAGCGACTCTTTTCTGAACATTTCAAGCAAAATCTTATAAAGATTTTGCTTGCGATTATTGAATCTAAATTCACATTCTTTCAAGTGTAAATTAAACATATTTTTATTCATT
>NZ_FQTP01000191.1 GCF_900128515.1 Bathymodiolus heckerae thiotrophic gill symbiont | reverse complement strand
TAGTTCTACAATTCTAAGCCTAATAGCGGTTAAATATTTGTTGATTGTTTGTCTGCTCAATCCTGTTAATTCCTTGATTTGAACTGCGTTCAAATCAAGAGAGAAATACTTAATTATTTCTCTAAATTTCTTCTCTGAAATACGGGAACGATTTACATACTTGTTTTTTTACTTTCATAACGGTACTTTAACATGATTTTAAATATGCTTAAGTTGTCATGACCCATAAATTAAATTACTGGCTGAGGGATTTTTCCATCAATTTGGAAAAACGAATATGGATAACGATATACTTTATCATGGTGGTCACATCGAAACAACACTTGATCTCCATCCGTTTCACAAAACCACTGTGTCGTATCTACTGGCTTCTTACTGGCCAAGGCCTCAATATCAAATAATGCTACATTAATCCCCTCTTCGGGATCTCTTGCTGAGATATATTCAAAGGCTTTAATTCCAAAAGCTCTCATTGCATTGCCGAGTTTTTGAGTTGCCTTATAATTACTAGAATCCGTTAATATGCTCTTATACTGTGCGAATGGTTCTAGTTGAAGTTGGACGCCATATTTTGATTTATAGTCAATTGACAAGACTGTATGCTGTGTTCTTAATTTTGAACTAGGTGGCGAACTCATACCCATCCAAAAAATAAACCTATAGTAGGCTGCCTCACACATAAGAGTAGTTATAGATTTTGATCCAAAGAATAGACTTGCTTCAACTTTTGATCCAAAGCGAGAGCCCCAATCCAACGGAGGATATCGAAAAGGCGTTGAAAGCAAATAATGAACATTTTTATCTTTATTCTCATCTTTAGGCTTAGTCTCCTCTATCATTTGCTCCAAAAGCAACTGCTCTTCTAAAGAGTCTACCAGACCCATTGTGGCAACCTGCTCTTGACTTTCAACAATCCGAAACATTGAGCCACTAATCTTGCTCATGCCTGACTCTTCAATAAGCCCTTCCCAATTCATTATTAAACTTTACCTCTAATTGCATCTAAATATCCTACAACAGTCATCAATCCTGAAATAGTTTGAATTTGCTCTGCAGGAATGCCGCGAGTATGTGAATTTAGCGTGTGCATCCAGTGTTTAATTTGCTCACCATCTCCGCCAACTAATACAAAAATAGCACGGTAAATTCTAATAAAGATTAGCACTATTTCACCAATTTTACTATCTGGATCAACTGAACTACGACTAATAGATGACTGCCCTTTTCCAATTATTTTTCCAAGTTCTTTTTGAGTTAATCCCATCTCTTTCCCTGCTTTTAAATAGGCATTAGTCAATACATCTAATTTATTAATTTTATTTTTTTCAGAAATACTCATACCGTCTCTCCTTTTTATTACTAAATACATGCTATATGGATATTATATACCTTATTTATGAATATAGCATAAATAGTTATAAATCAACCACAGGTGCGTACTTTATTACATCATTTAGATGGTCTGGAGATAAATGGGCATATCTCATCGTCATGGTTAAGGTGTAATCCTCCCAAAAATTAACACTCAGTAAAAGTAGAACTTTCTTATAATAAAAACATAAGGAGATTCAAATGAAGACAACACGTAAATCAGATTCACAAATCATGCACTCTTTTTAGTACCCCCT
>NZ_FQTP01000190.1 GCF_900128515.1 Bathymodiolus heckerae thiotrophic gill symbiont | reverse complement strand
GTATAAATGAGCCAATACAAGCATCTTGCACAGTCGCAAAGATACCATATTTACCAATGTTTAAAACTTAAAATGACACAATCTGCCATTGCCAATGGTGCAAATACCGTTATGAAGGTTAGAGATCAGACTTATGCAACGGGGGGGTAATGGTTGCTGTACTCGACAAGTAGAACGCTTAATTGAGTGCATTCATTCAATTAAAAAAACTTATTAAAAATCAAGAAAATAATACGCGTTATTAATTTTTAAGAAATTTCTAAACTTAGTATTAAAGCAGGGCTTTGCAGCTGAATTTAGACTAACTTCAAAGAGTTTTTCAATCATTTTCAGGCTATTTTTACTATTTTTTTATTGTATTTGGTGCAGGCAAGGCCTACCTCAAAATGATGTTCATTCTATTATTATTTCCTAAATTTTTAAAAATCCAGTGGGCTTTTGATATTGCCTTTGTTTAATTCTTTAACCACATGGGTATAAATCATTGTGGTGGAAATGTTCTTATGTCCAAGCAACTCTTGAATGGATCGAATATCAACTCCATTTTGCAATAAATGGGTTGCGTAAGAATGCCTGAATGTGTGTGATGATATTTTTTTATTAATATATGATCTATCAACGGCATGCTTGATATTCCTGCCAAAGGTTTTGTCCAGCACATGAAAACGCATCACTAAGTCACCTCTAGGATCTTTAGAAATCTTACTCATTGGGAATAAATATTGCCATTTAAATTCTTTGTTAGCATTTGGGTATTTTTGCTCTAATCTATAAGACAGTATTACCAAGCCATAACCATTATTTAAATCTTGAGTGTGTATTCTACGTACATCATTAATATGTAGATTGAGCAGATCTTTAATTGTATTGGGCAGAGGCAGGTGCGATCTGATTGAGATTTTGAATCAAAAATATAAACATTATCAAGGCCAAAATCTATATCTTTAATGCGTAGATTTAACAGCTCTTTCATGCGCAATCCACAACCATACATGAGTGACAACATTAGCCTATACACGCCTTTCATATTGTAAATAACAATCGCCACTTCTTCTTGCGTTAGTACGATAGGGATATGAATTTTCTTCTTAGCACGAAGCGCTTGAATGTTTTCATTTTTAATGGATATTTCCAGTACTTGTTCATATAAAAATAGCAGAGCGTTAAATGCTTGATTTTGCGTACTCGGCGCCACCTTTTGTTTAATCGCCAAATGCGTTAAAAACCTTTCAACTTTTTGCTCAGCATTTTCAAGCATCTCAATCCTGCTTTGCACATTTGAAAATTTAACGAAGCGCCTCACCCAATCACAATAAGTATTCTCAGTGCCATAAGCATAGCCTTGCCTGCGCAACAAGGCTCGCATTTCTTCTAACAATGTCTTATTCTTGGGTACAATACTCATAAATATTAAAAAAATCAGATTAATTATTGACAGGTTTTTATTATAATACCCAATATTAGGTTATTGGCAATTTTTTTGATAAAAACTGGGAAAATATGCCCGATTTTGTTTTTAATATAGTGTATCAGGGCAATAATGCCTTATACTAATAGTTCACACGGCGCTTCGCGCCGTGTGAACGGTGGAGTTGACCTGCGGTCTAACACTATCTTCTTGGTGCGAAGCACCTTCGAACATAGCGTTCGACCTGACCAATTCTCCAGCATAAAAAAGAGGCT
>NZ_FQTP01000189.1 GCF_900128515.1 Bathymodiolus heckerae thiotrophic gill symbiont | reverse complement strand
CAAAATAAAAGGCATTCCGAAACGCCGTCCAGTCATTTGAGGGAGTGTTACGAAGCCAGCACCGAGTTTACGATGGTAGTGGCGAAGTGGCACGTACGCAGGACGTCTGGGGCGCCGAAGGCATTAGTGGTCGCGTTAAGTTTTTGCCGCTTGCTTGGGCTGGGATGCCCAAAACAAGCTTTCGCAAAAATAGCGACTCCCCGCAAATAACCCAACTTTCTCTAATTGCGGGTGCAGCCCTTGCTCTTGCCTTCTTTGACACAACATCTTCCGGGCACTCGCCAAACGTTTCAAGTGCTCGCACTGAACTTTGATTATTTTGCTTTAAATCTTCTCTTGTAACCCCCGTAAATTTCCATAGCGACACTAACGTGAAAGTTCATCAATGGCTTTGCCTGTGACATGAATGATACTTTCTGCAGATGCTCTATCAATCACCCTATATGACGCGCTGTGAAGACAGAGCAGGCCAATGAATCATAATCCTTCACTAAATAAGCGCCCATATAACCCATGGGATTTTGAAAATAAATTGAAATATTAATGGGCTTTAACGATTGAGCAATCTCAACCTCAATGCCGTCCATGGTGTTTAAGACATCATCGAGCCAGGATTTCTTTTCATTGATCAAAATCCTGGCCTCCTTAATTGAATTTTCAATCTGTAACAAATACCAGTCTGCATAGGGATCATCTGCCTCAGCAGACAACCAAAGCAACTTCATTCTGCGCCCAAAATCCATTAATCCGATAATTGCACTAACTTCCCTGGTTCTCTTGCGTCCCGTCACAAGCTTTTGAGCCTGACGTGTTTGTATCATCATCCGTGTGTTGTTACGCAAACCACCGGGTTCATCAAAAAAACCATTGATGGGCTGTTTTTTTTCAACGACTAAATCACTATCCTCATTCATATCTTCCATTTTGCTACCTCATTTAAAAATATATCTCACTGAGTCAGGTGGGGCAAAGAGCCCCACTTGTATCACCAAATTCTAATTTAGATTGGGGCTCTGTGCCCCACCTGAGTCTGGATCAATTCCACTTCGCTTCCTGATAGAGGCTGGCAATTTTCCCCATCGTTTTTTTTGCTTTGCTTTTTTTTCACGTTCGTAAAAGGTATCTCTTTTGGTTCAGCCCCCCCATTACTCACGTTTACAGGTACTGATCCCCCGTTTTTAGCTAACTGTGTTAACTCCTGCTTCTTTTTTTCGACTGCGCGTTCCGTTACTTCTTCACGGTTTCGTTGCTCCTGGTGCTTGAGGTAAAGGCTGGTCAGGTATAAATTCCCTTTTCCGTATTCGTTGCATAGCCAGGATAAATAACCAACTGGGTTGCGAATCGCATTATGTGTTTTTCGGCGATTAATAATTTGAGCCGCTGTTTCGTCTAAAAAACTTTGCCTCAGTTCCGGTTCAAAGCTCTTCAAATACATCTGAGCCAGTTTGATTTCATTTTTGTTAAATTCTTGCGGAAAAATTAACTCACAGTTATTTTTTTCAACTTCATTTTTATAAATTCCTTCGGAATTTGTAGTAGTAGTTTTTTTATTAAAAATATCTTTACTACTACTACATGTAGCTGAAGTTTCCCAATAATTATTTATGGTAAAATTGAAACCATGCCGCAACTATATGAAAAAAATAGTCTTTTCATTCGTTTCAAATGCTTTCGCCTAATGGGAATTAAATAGGGGTTTGCTATAAAC
>NZ_FQTP01000188.1 GCF_900128515.1 Bathymodiolus heckerae thiotrophic gill symbiont | reverse complement strand
GAAATTGTTTTGCAGTATTATCTCTGTCAATTGACGCCATAGGGACGCTAGCACAGCCTGATAATAAAGCATAAATCGTGATTATTGCAATAATTGAATTTTTTTTCATAAAATTTTCCCTTTTTAACCGTCCACGTGAATTTGCCTTGTTATGCTTTTCGTTAAATTCCGTTGCGTTGGTAATGCAATACTCCATTGCTATCTTCTTTTATAAACTTCATTCCTGAATATTCTGCTATTTTAAATGAGGCTTCATTTCCTTTTTTTACTTCGGATCGTATTGGCTTTTTGATTCTATTTGCGAGCAAATAGACCATTCGCTTTCCTACCCCTTGACCTCTAGTTGCTGGTGAAACAGTCCATGATAGTTCATAGATACCATTATCATAATCGGCTCTAACAGTGCCTACAGAAACTCCATTTGCTTCGGCTATATACAAGTCTCTATTTTGATTCTGTAAGGTAGCCTTTAACCATTCGATATGCTTTTCTAATTTTATTTCGTCACTCGTATGGCTTGCCATTCGAGTAGCTTCATTATTTCTCCACTTAAGTAACATTTCTGCATCTTCTATCTCAGCAGGCCGTAAGGATAGATTCTGTTCTGTTCTGTCGATCATGATTTATTCCGTTTTTCATTTGTCAAGTCTCATTTCACGGTTTTGTTTTTTTTGAGCATAACGCTCGCGTAATAGGCGCTAGCTTGCGAGCGTCCTAATTGACGCGCTTGTTAAATTATTCATCTCCAAACCAGCTACTCACATCTATTGAAATACATTCAGGCGGTATGGACAAATCATATGGCTTAGTAACGCTGCTAGAGCCTGTGAATTCGAAGGGGTATTCTTTATTGATTTCACATGCGTCTTCACCTTTTCCGTAATTTTGAGAGACATGGGCATTCCCTTCGCCCTTAAAAGTAAGCTCTCGATTATCAATATCAACCAATTCGTAGTCAGTAACCTCAGAACATTCGACATAGCTGCTGTGACTCAGAATATCGATATCAGGCATGCTATTTGATACAAAGGTACTCATCAATTCACTATCGATATGAGAAGACAGCTCATAATGTAATTTACTCCTTGTATCTTCGACCATGTTAAAAATCGATAATAATATGCCAAGGGCTTCTTCAGATAGCTTTTCGCGCTCTGCGTCTGTTATATCGAAAGTCGAGTCATTAACATGCGTAAACTTTGAAAGGGAGTCTATTGTTTCTTTGATTTCTTTCCATGGTTCCAGAACATCCATTCTAAGTTCTTCTTTAACGAACTTATGGTCTAGGCCACCTTGCACACAGTAGGTGTACCTTTGTTTTCTGCTTGGTTTTCCATTATCTGTTTCTACTTTAAACCAAGAGCAAGATTTAACCTTATCTTCTGGAGCGCGACGCTCAAAAATATTGCGTATTAGCTCCCTCAGGGAATAAGCAAAACTATTAATTCTAAGCGGATCATCTTTGTTTTCTAAGTATGCCACCGATGCTGAAAACAGCTTTTTCTCAAAATCTGTCGTCAAATACGATTCTATTTGTTCTTCCATGCTCGATGCCTTAAGAAATTTAACGCCTGAACTCACCTGACACGTCAGTGGCCAGGTGGAGTGATTTGTTAGGTGTTTAAAAATTATAGATAAAATTCAACGAGGTTCTGCTAAATTTTAAATCTGAGCCGTTTATATTAAAACTTCTAAAAGAATCAGCGTGCAATTTATGTTTGGCA
>NZ_FQTP01000187.1 GCF_900128515.1 Bathymodiolus heckerae thiotrophic gill symbiont | reverse complement strand
TAGGTTTTTGCCGATAATAAAATAAGTGAGGCCAAATCTTCAGCGTTTCTTTTGCCCACTGGCAAAATAATAAAATATCCAGCAATGGTAATGGTTGTTATTAAAAATGCCAGCATGGTGCTGGTGACAATAAGCGAAGTGCGACCAAATAGAGTTTTAGTCATGTAGTGTTATTCCCATTCGGAGTAAAGCGATAGCCAACGCCACGAACCGTGCGAATAAATTGAGGATTGCTAGGATCTGGTTCGATTTTTTTTCTAAGGCGAGTAATCCTCACGTCAATTGATCGATCAAACGGATCTCGATCTATGCCAGATAGCTCATCTAAGATAAAATCGCGACTTATTGGATGGTTTGGGTTGCTAGTAAACAGTTGTAATAATTCTGTATCAGCATATCCTAGTGAAATTTCTCGGTCTTTATTGTGCAAAATAAGCGCTTCCTGATCAAAGCTATAGGGGCCAAAACTGAAAAGATTGTTATTTAACAGCTCAGGCATATCGGCGTAGTTTGATCGTCTTAGCAGTGCATTGACACGTGCTAACAACTCACGTGGATTAAAAGGCTTGGTTAGGTAATCATCTGCACCAATTTCTAGACCAATAATGCGATCGATATCCTCGCCTTTAGCCGTTAACATCATAATGGGCATGTTGGAGGCGCCCCGTAGTCTTCTAGCAATTGAAAGACCGTCTTCACCGGGCAACATTAAATCTAGCAAGATAAGAGTTGGTGTGTGATTAGCAAGCCATTTATCCATTTGTATGCCATCACCAGCACTTTGACTACTAAAACCCTGTTCGGTTAAATAACGTGTGAGCATACGGCAAATGCCATCATCATCAACAATTAGAATTATTTTTTTCATTATTCATGTGTTTGATTATACGTCAGAGCCCACGATAAGAGTGCTGGTTACAATTGGTAACAAACCGATGCCAATTGATTTATTGGTGTAATGCTGCGGTTACATTGATGTTCTATACTGGCACCAGATTCAAAACATAATTTAAATAAACGGAGTAACAACATGAAAAAATTAACAACACTTTTAACTGTATCAACTTTGCTATTAGGCACTTATACAGCACAAGCACATTTTACAAATTATGAGCATAAACATGGTGATTTATATAATAAGGTACAAGCAATGACACCTGCAGATAGAGCAGGATTCGAAAACATGATGCACAGCAATATGGATAGAGTGTCAGCAGTAGAAAAACAAGCATTCAAGAATAGAATGAGAGCTTCACAAGGATTGGGCAAAGATGAGCAAAATAATATGCACAGACGCTTTGATGCACAAAGTGCGGTTAACTCTATGTCAACTATGGAACGCGCCGGATTTATCAACATGATGCGTAACAATATTAACAATATGACTGATTTAGAGAGGAGTGCATTTTTTGATTACATGGGTTTTGACAACCATGACAGGCGTTCTTTCTTTGAGCGTTTAGGCATTAAGCATCAAAAAAGTGAGCACAAGACAAAGCCCGGCTGTAATGACAAGCATAAGTATGAGCATGGATTTGATAACGACTAAAACTAACAAAAACGAGGTATAAAAATGAAGAAATTAGCAACAGTATTAACTATTTCAGCACTATTCAAGCCGTGTCTCCAACAGATAGAATAAATTTTAGAGACGCAATGCAAACCAGTCTTGAGGGAATGACAACAGAAGAAAGGCAGGTATTTAGAGATAATATGAGATCTGAGCACGGAG
>NZ_FQTP01000186.1 GCF_900128515.1 Bathymodiolus heckerae thiotrophic gill symbiont | reverse complement strand
TAGCATTAAATCAAAGTTAAGCGATTTTGATTAAAGGCCATGATACATTGGCAGAATGCTTATTGCCTTGAACTCAGAGAATACTAAAGATTCCCACTATTTATAGCTGGAATCTGGATCCGTCGATCGGAAAAAGGTATGCAAAGTGGCAGTAGAAACCCCGGTAACCATACTAATTATATGGTTACTGGGCATCCAAATAATGGCTTGCAGGATTTAGGTTACAAACTTTATGTTGAGCCGTTCCAATAATAAATAATTCATCTCATCCTCCATTCCCAAAGGATAAAATAGTTTTAAAGTCCCTATAATTAACAAATATTCAAAGAGGTGAGGCTATGGGAAAAGAAAGAGATAAATTACTTTGGCAGTTAGGCAAAAAACCCAACACCATGACCAATGAAGAAGCCTTAAAAGAATATACAAAAAGACGGATTGAAGAAAATAACCCACCGCCAAGAATGAAAAAAATACTTGAAGAATTGAAAGAAGAATACGACCTTTAAAAATCGTTTAATTATTTTTTCTCTTTCTCTTCTGCGAGTTTTTCCAGTCGTTTCATAAGTATATCGCTGGCTGATTTATCACCGCCTAGCTGTTTATGAAAGGCTGTAATGCGTTTATAAAGTTTTTCGGTTTCATGCCCTTCATTTAAAGCGCGTTTGTATCGCCAATATTCAAGCTCTGTAATCCTTTTCGCGTCCATATCATTTGCTACGCGAGTAATCATTTTATAATCAATCACAAGCCGCCCTTTTACTGGGTCGTAACGTTGTGCCTGCATGGGGTTATCATCTTCACAAAGAACCTGCACCAGATGATTTCCTGTTAGAAAATATCTTATCTCGTTCATGTCTGAATAAGTTAGTTAGTTATTTACCGTTGCGCCATAATTAAAGACGACCTTAAATAGCTTGTGGTTTAATGCTGGCTAGCAGGGCGCTTAATGCTGTATTTATATGGCTAACCCCCTATAAATACAGGTTTTTGTAACCTGTAACCTAAATGTAACCTCATTTTTTTATTATAAGTTATTGTTATTTATATATATTATTTATAAAGGTTACAGGTTACACTATTTAATAGATATATAAGTAGCAGTATAGAAATAAAATAAAAACATATTAGCATTTAATGTATTAGTTTTTTTATATATGTTTTTTTATTTTCCTATACCGCTGTACTTTTCAGGGCTGTATTTTGTAACCTGTAACCTTTTGGGGTTTTTTACTATAACAAACAGCAGGTTGCACGAAATTATTAGGGTTACAAGTTGTATTTTCACCAAAACCAAAAAAATCACACCATTGACGTAAAGTCAATAGAAATAAACTGGAATTAGCCAGACACGCACACATTAAAAATCATGGCAGACAAAAAAGGTGGGGCGAGAAACACGATATCTAGAGCAACAATTTTACGGGCACTTAAAAAAACCAATTTTAATGCTACGGCGGCAGCAGTAGTGTTAGGGCGGTCAAGAAGCTGGCTTAAAGCTAAGCTAGCCCAAGATACCCAGTTAAGGGAATCGTTCCATGACGCGCGGGAATTGGTGCTAGATGACGCTGAATCAGCGCTACATACGAAACTTCAATCCAGATAACAAGATAAGGAATTAAAAATTTTGCACTGACATCAAGAAAATAAGCGGGTAGCGTAACCGTTGCCAAGCTTGTATCAATTGTGGCAACAAAAAAACCTAATTTATCCCAAAACAAATAATTAAGGTCGGTAAT
>NZ_FQTP01000185.1 GCF_900128515.1 Bathymodiolus heckerae thiotrophic gill symbiont | reverse complement strand
CGATGATTTCCAGCTCATCAAACTTCACTGCATTTTGCGAATGAAGATCAATTAGACGTCCCGGAGTTGCCACTAAAATATCAACACCGCCTCGTAGTTTTTTCATCTGTGGATTGATCTTAACACCACCAAAAACAACGGTTGATTTAAGCGGTAAATGCTTGCCGTAAGTACTAACACTGTCTTGCACTTGAGCAGCTAGCTCACGCGTAGGCGTAAGGATTAATGTGCGAACTTGGTTTGATGTGGTTGGCTTGCCTTTTGACAATAATTGCAAAATTGGCAATGTAAATCCGGCAGTTTTACCTGTGCCTGTTTGCGCTGCAGCCATAACATCCTTGCCTTCTAAAATTAGAGGAATGGCTTTTTCTTGAATCGGTGACGGCTTATCGTAGCCTTTTTTGGTAACCGCTTCTAAAATTGAATCTGATAGGCCTAATTGAGAGAATGACATAATTTATTGCATGAATATAAAGACGCCTATTTTACATTCCCTTGATGATAGCAATCTATAATACTTCGCATGAATGATTATCAAGCCATTAAGAGCCCTTGTGTTGGCATCTGTAAATATAACAAATCTAATTATTGTGTAGGCTGCAAGCGCCATAGCAATGAAATCACTGGTTGGATTAATTACTCAATTGAAGTTCGAAAAGCCATTATGCAAGATTTAAAAGACAGGAAAATTGATGAATGAAATACAAACACACTCAATTGACTGTCCTTATTGTGGCGAAATTATTGAATTAGAGGTGGATTGCTCAGAGTTTGAACAAAGCTACATTAAAGACTGTAGCGTTTGCTGTCGACCAATCAACATCAACATAATGATTGATTTTGAGAAAAACGTTCATGTGCTAGCAACACATGAAGACGAATAAAATCTAAGCGACCTCTTCTGGCGTTTTTGCCTTGATACTGAGTGCATGTAATTCACCACTATCAATCTCTGTACGAACCGCTGCCAACACCATTCTTTGGCGTGCCAACAAGCCCATACCCTCAAATACAGAGGAAACTACCAAGGTTGAGCAATTACAGCCGTCACCTTGCATAGTTACCGTTGAACCCTCAATGCTCTCTTCTAATTTTGCTTGAATTTCTTCTAATGTCATTATTATGCTCCGAACATGCCCTTAAGCATAAAGAAAAATATAATAGACATTAGCGCACCCGCTGGCAACGTAACCAGCCATGAAAGAAATATCTTGTTAATCATGCGTGTATCTAGCGCTGCTAGGCCACGTGCCAAACCAACACCTAACACTGCACCTACTAATACTTGTGTGGTTGATACTGGCAAGCCTGTGCCAGATGCAATAACTACCGTTGCTGCTGCTGCTAATGTTGCAGCAAAACCACGCGATGGTGTTAGCTGAGTAATACCTGTACCAATCGTGGCAATTACTTTATGGCCGTAAGTCACCAAACCAAATACAATACCACCACCACCAACTAGCAATACCCAAACTGGTAATGCACTCTTGGCACCAATCATGCCGCCGCTTTCAATCACACCATAAATGGCAGCTAATGGGCCAATAGCATTTGCCACATCGTTTGATCCATGAGCAAAAGCCATTGCTGCTGCGGTAATTACCATCAAAACACTAAAAATTCGCTCCATTGAAGTAAAGTGGAAATCTTCATTTTCTCCAGGATCAACATGGATACGACGAATAATAAGTGTACCTACTAGCGTTACCAGTAAGCCAAACCCAATAGCCAGTAAGT
>NZ_FQTP01000184.1 GCF_900128515.1 Bathymodiolus heckerae thiotrophic gill symbiont | reverse complement strand
ATTCATTCTTGCTATGATGTACTCTAAAATGCTTCTTATAGCCAAAATCTACTAAACCATTATACCCTCGCCAACCATCAGAATGAATGACGCTTTCAATACTAGTTTTACCCTTGATAATCCTTTGTAGGGTAGTACTCTTGCAGTTTGGAACAATCTCAGTATAAACCTTATCACCTCTTTTTAGCAAGCCAAAAACAATGGTTTTCCCTAAGGCGCCACGGCCGCGTTTTCCGCGGACGCGCCGTGCGCCAAAATAGCTTTCATCGACTTCAATATGCCCCACTAGTGGGGCAGATTGAAGTATGGATAGTTCTACAATTCTAAGCCTAATAGCGGTTAAATACTTGTTGATTGTTTGTCTGCTCAATCCTGTTAATTCCTTGATTTGAACTGCGTTCAAATCAAGAGAAAAATACTTAATTATTTCTCTAAACTTCTTCTCTGAAATACGGGAACGATTTACATACTTTTTTTTTACTTTCATAACGGTACTTTAACATGATTTTAAATATGCTTGAGTTGTCATGACCCATTATTTTTTAAGTTGTCTACATGTAGACAATTATTTAAGTAATTTTTAATGAGTTACTTTGCTATTCAAAAAAATCTGTTTTTTCACGTAAGTAATGTCTTGCAAGCAAAGCTGGCTTATCTACCCCAATAATAAATTTTTTGCTAATTGCTTCTAATTCAATTGCACTGATTTTAAAAGAGACTACGATATTTTTAACTTCATTACTAGGTATTTTTTTTCTTGTACTGGTAGCCTCTTTATGGTTTGTCTTTTTATTCGTAGAATCAAACACATGTTCTTTAGACGTATTTGATGTAATTCCTTTATTGAGCGCTTTATTTAGATTCATGGTTTAATCCTATTGCAGTGTATAAGCTATCAAATTGTTTTGCTGGAGTTTTATATGCTTGCCCTCCAAAAGGTACCGAAGATAGTTTTTTAATGGAAATTTCTTCTCTAATGATATTTTCATAGCCTTTTGAGTATTTCAATGGTAATACTATCAGGTCTCCATTTGTATTCTCTTGAACGTATGCTTGAATTTCTTTAAATGATTTAGATTTGGTCCAGTCATCGCCAAATATATCATTTACTCCTTGTTTTTCGAGCTTGGTAGCAACAACTATGATTTTTAACTTTGGGAAGTATTCTTGAATGCTTTGGATGGTTGTTACTCCTTGTAATATAGAGTTCACTTGATTGTTAATAGGCACTAGAACTACATCAGATATATTGAGTGCCGTAGGGATGCTTTTAAAGCTCTCAGCAAGAGATCCAGATAGATCAATAACCATACTGGCATTTTCTTTAACGAATACTCCCTGAGTAAACACTTCTTCTTGAAATTCGTCTTCAGGACTGATCAGAATCTTTTTATCATCATCAATGTTCGAGATATGCACAAAGCCACTGTTTAATTCATTTGTGGCTATATAAAAATCTGTGTTGTCAAATAATATGTTTGCTGCAATTGGTGTTTTTCCAACACCACCTTTACTGCTATATACTGTTATTATCATTTTTTGTGTTTCCCTTATTATTGTAATTGTCTACATGTCTATATTTTTATAAAAATGATGTATTGTCTACATGTAGACATTAAGTTAAAGACAGTAAATAAATATTTTTATAGTATGGGTGTATTGTAGAATACTATATTAGAGACCTTTGCATAATTCATAATTCCCCATCCTATTTTCAACCCTTGCAATTTTTCAAAAAAA
>NZ_FQTP01000183.1 GCF_900128515.1 Bathymodiolus heckerae thiotrophic gill symbiont | reverse complement strand
GTGTTAGGTTGATTTGCCAAATGCAGGGCTTCTAGTTTAAACGCTTTGGTAAAGGCTGTGTATTTTCTGGTCATTTTGGACTCCTAAATTGTTGTAATTTGGTGTCCAGTTTATTGGGGGAACTTCAAAAGCTGCGAGCAATGCTATAAATAGCATTATTTCAAATCAAGAAAACAAAAGGGTAGCTAGTAAACTTTTATTGAGTTGCGCTTCTAAACTAGAGAGAGGGTTAGGTAAGTAATATAATAATAATTATATTATCAATTTACCCAGTTCTCTATATTTAATCCTTTAATCCTATTAAATTCTTTTTCGTTATTTGTTACCACAATCTTATTTTGCGATCTAACATGGGCTGCAATCCATAAGTCATTGTTACCAATAATCATGCCTTGGCATTCTAATGTTGCCCTAATATCAGCATAATGTTCAGCAACTTTGTTGTCAATAGGCAGGACTGGTATAAGTTCAATTAACTGATTAATGAGTTGATATGCTTTTTTAGAATTGTTACTTTTTGCCGCACCATATAACAGTTCTGCATGAGTAACTAAGGACATACCTACCATGCCAGGCTCTAGAATATTAAATTTATTAAGTACTTCGATAGGTGATTCTTTAGCAATGTAGATGCAAATATTTGTATCTAGAACATATTTCATATCTAGAAGAAGTTTCGCTCTTGTGGTGCGCTATCTTGTCTGTCTTTATCAAATACACCTTCCGAATTTAATTGCTTTAAAAGGTTAAATGCCTCTGAAACATTTGGCGATTTCTTTTTTATTACAATTTCTTCTCCTCGCTCGAATATCTCAACCTCAGAAACATTAAAGCGAAATTTTTTTGGCAGCCTTACTGCTTGCGAATTTCCTGATTCAAATACTTTGGTTAACATTTTTACACCTCTTTATTTTGTATATATTTATAAGTATATACAGTTTATACGGATAAACCCAAGTATTTTCTTTAGCAGAGTTGTATGCTTCCATAGCACGCTAACGCTATTGCACTTTTTCTTATACTTTGGTTGCTAAATGCATTAAATATTCAGTAGCAAATGTCAACACTTGGCCAACACGGAAAAGCCCAGGTGATTTAAATTCAGCGATAATAGTATTTGTGCTCATATCTGTATAAGTAAGTTTGTATTTGTTACCAGTAAATAAGCCTACATCACCTACATCTTGGACCTCTAGATAGACGCTATTTTTACTTATATACTGATAATTATTCGCAATATCTTCATGGGTAATAGCGTGGCAAACATATTTATTATTGATTGTTTTTATATCTTCAATAAAATCAGCACAAATTTCTTGTGCATATTTTGTATAGGTGAGTTTAGTTTTGAGGTCTTTAAAACTTTGGGTATAGCCTACATAAATCGTATTATTATTTTTTAAACTATTGTCTATTTTTCCAAAATTATCTTCTGAAAACTACTTCCTAATTTGATCAGTTGCCACCTCACTAACAGTCACTATTGCAACCTCTGCAACAGTAACGTAGCCACTTAGTAAAATAGTTATAACATGTTGTTACAAAGCTATTTTTATATAATTGTCTACATGTCTACATGTAGACAATTATATAAGTCATTTTTAATGAGTTACCTTGCTATTCAAAAAAATCTGTTTTTTCACGTAAGTAATGTCTTGCAAGCAAAGCTGGCCTATCTGCCCCAATAATAAATTTTTTGCTAATTGCTTCTAATTCGATCGCACTAATTTTAAAAGAGACT
>NZ_FQTP01000182.1 GCF_900128515.1 Bathymodiolus heckerae thiotrophic gill symbiont | reverse complement strand
AAGATCTTTCCTTGTCGGTTCCTGACTTAAGAGCCTCTTTGTCCTCATGTTCCAGCTCTTCGTCTTCTTCATTATCTCTTGAGCCTTTATCCCAAGGAGCAAGACTGCCTGAAGGCTTTGAACTATTCGACGGGTTTTGATTGAGGCGCTCCATTGCTTCTTTAAGATCATTGGCCAGATTGATGCTCAACCCAGCGAGTGCGTCAGGATCTTTTTCCAGAAGTTTGCGGATGAATGGCTCATCAATTTGTAGTAATTCCTGTTCCTTGAGAACCATGAGCCTTAAACGCCTTTGTGAAATTATCGATATAATAAACACTTACAAGGTGTTTTTGTCAAGATTTTTAGGTTTTAACCGTAAGGATCTGAACGGTTACGCTTTCAATAATCACCTTCGCTTTTTTGGAAGTTATTTTTCTGAAAGTCTATATATATATTTTCTGGATATTCTTTGACCATATAACCTCAATGGTTCTTCTATATAGTTATGTAAAACTATTGCAACAAATAAAGTAAAAAATAAGGATGCTAAAAAAAGAATAATTCCATTTAAGTGTATATCCATTAATTGAAATATTTTTGGACTTGCATTATGGATAAGATATACAGGGTAGCTTATAGCACCAGTATAAATTAAAATATGTTTAAGATATTTAGGTGTATTTTGTTCATTAACGAATGATAGTGGAAATAAAATAAAAGCATAAGATAAAGCACATAAAATATTGAAAAAACCACCAATAAGAACACTATGATTATCTAATGAACCACCTACGTTAACAAAATGGGAAGCTAATGAAGATATAAATAAAACACCTAAACCACCAATTATAATTCGAAATTTAATATCTTTTGAATAGCAATTAGGGGTAAGGATAAACTTATATAAAAAAGTGCCTATTAAAAATTCCGCTAATATTCCAGTTAAGTGAACACTCAATATATAATAAGAATCTACTTCACCAGGTGTTCTATTTAAAACAAGAAATAATTTAAAAATTATTGCAACGAAAAATATTTTTAGAAGAGCATTCTTGAATTTTGTTAAGTATGCAATAAGTGGAACAAATAAATAAAACTCTACTTCTACTGGCAAGCTCCAAAAGGCAGGATTGAAATAAAAAGCTTCTTCTAAGGAAGTTAGTGTATGAAGAAAAAAAATATGGTTAATGAGATAATGTATACTTTCAGAATTTCTTGTTGATAGCATAAAGTATATTATCAATGTAAGTAAGTAAATTGGAAATAGCCTAAAAAATCTTCTTATAAAGAAGTGTTTGAGGTTTACCTTTCCAGAGTAAATTAATTTAGCAAAAACAAAACCACTTATTACAAAAAAAAGGTCTACTCCCGTCCATAAAAAATTTAAGATACCACCACTGCCATTTGTTATCATGTAAGAATAATGAGTTATTAATACCATTAAAGCTGCGACACCTCTAGAAAATTCTATACCAATAAACATTCTATATCCTTTTAACTCCTGTGAATTATAGCTAAAAAAGCAGATAAAAAAATATGGGACTGTCCCTGACCGATCCCCACGAATATTAGAACAATTAAACATTAAGTGGCGCCCGGCTACGCACTTAAGACGGTAACCGTTCATTCCCCTATATAATTAAGCAGCAACTAGCGCAGGCATCTGCGGTAATTTAGGCACATTATTTCCCTGGCGGCGCATTTTAATAACATCCCTAAGATACAAAAGTGGTGAACTATTTCGTAATCGGCAGGTCGCAAAT
>NZ_FQTP01000181.1 GCF_900128515.1 Bathymodiolus heckerae thiotrophic gill symbiont | reverse complement strand
TCGTTTTATTTCATTTTCATTCGACTCGTTGCTAGCCACGTTAGTATTACCCTTGGATTTTGAAGCGTTATGAACCCAAGTATAAAGAGTGTTGGAATTAACGCCCAAATTTTTAGCGATTTGAGGGATAGATTCATCAGAATCTAAGGCTAATTTAATAGCAGATTCTTTAAATTCAGGTGTGTAAGTATTTGGCTTTTTCTTAGTCATTTTGGGTACTCTATATTTAGGGGGTAAATCTTAGTTTTTGTGTCCTAAATAGTGTATCCACATCATATCGGGCAAATGACGGGCGATCAACTCCCCATCAATGGCTTCGTTGCTAAACAATTCATCGATATTTTTGTACGATTCTTGAGGTGATGGACGGAACCACTTTAAATCTTTCCAGTTGCGTATTCTGGGCATTAACTTAATGCCCAGTAAAAAAGCTAATCCATACACTGGAGCACTCTGCGCTTGTGTATCACCGTGCAAAATATCTGCTTTTATATTCGATTTATTCTTCGTCAGGCCATCCAGAATATAGATAGCTTCCCATGCTCCACAGGGAATAAAATGTGAAAACAGTGCGATGTAGGTATCACTCACATGGTAATAGGCTATACCACCATATCCACCGTAACGAATATGGCTTTCTGACAACAAATTATTTTCATATAAGTTCCACTGAGTACCATCCGCAGCCGCTCGCTTGGTATCTCCCCAATAGCGAGGTAATTGAAATTGATTGTAAGCATTGATGGTGTCACAGATCGCAGACTCTAGTTTTTCAGTGGAGGTTTGACGTTGGTTGATGAAAGAAATTTGTCGGGCGCTAATATCGGCAATATTACGTGCTGTTTGAGTGGCCCCTAACCCCGTTCCATAGGCGAAGGTGGTGAGAATCTTGCGCCGCACATCGTCATTGAGCTTACCTTGATGACCACTGAGCGGACTGAATTTCTTATCCCAACCGATCCATTGTGATGTATCAGTAAGAACATCTAATAGGGATAATTCAAGTTTATCAAGCTTCTTAGTTAATGCCGCATCAAGCTCTTTAAATCCTTCAGGGAGTGGTTTTTTCTTAAATAGGGATAATTTGGGGCGACCATCATTGATTTCAAAGAATGTGTTATCTGGGTACGCATCATCGACTTTTCGCGCGGCTATCGTTAACAGATCCTTCACATGTTGAACGAAAGCTTCAGCTTCAACAGGAAGCCCCACTTCTTGGCCATAGGTTTCTTTCGTCTGCGCACATTCCTCTAACGATAACAGTTCATCACGGGTGTCTGAATAGTTGTTTGCACCGATGACGCACATATCGGCTGATTTTAATTCGCGTACCATTTGCATGCAAACACACACTTCAAACTGTCGACGGTTAAGTTGTGTTGGAGCGGTTTTTCTTTGCTGATTTCCAGTGACCAGTTTCCACCATTTCTCAGGTATCCAAGCTAAATCCGACAAACTCAAATAAATCTCGGTATCCTTTTTTAGTGTTATCCATTCGCCATGCTTGCTACGTTGAGCAAGCATTAAAGTTAATGCGCGTTTAAAGCTTAGATCTTGACTGGTGGAAACAAATTTCAGCGTTGATAAAATTCGTAAGAGCTCTGCTCTTCGATTACTGAAAATAGGCTTCATGAAACGACATTCATTTTTGCCGCCATATTCCGTATGTACTCGTGAGAACTCACTTAAATCTGGCCGCTCGATAATCGTCTGCCGAATATCCTGTAATTGTATTTCATCCGGCTCTTCTGAATGCAATAG
>NZ_FQTP01000180.1 GCF_900128515.1 Bathymodiolus heckerae thiotrophic gill symbiont | reverse complement strand
GGTGTTAAGATCAATCCACAGATGAAAAAACTACGAGGCGGTGTTGATATTTTAGTGGCAACTCCGGGACGTCTAATTGATCTTCATTCGCAAAATGCAGTGAAGTTTGATGAGCTGGAAATCATCGTATTTGATGAAGCTGATAGAATGCTTGATATGGGTTTTTTACCAGACATTAAGAGAATTTTAAAGATGTTGCCGCCAAAAAGACAGACATTGATGTTTTCAGCTACGTTCTCTGATGACATAAGAAAACTGGCAAAATCCATGGTTCATAACCCAGTTGAAATTTCAACTGCAGTGCGTAATACCACGGTTAAATCAGTTAAACAATGGGTGCATCCTGTTGATAAATCTAAAAAACAAGCGCTATTAACCAAACTTATTGAAGATCATGGTTGGTTCCAAGTGTTAGTATTTAGTCGTACTAAACATGGCGCTAATCGCATTGCTACGCAACTGGGCAAAAAAGGCATTAGCGCATCTGCCATTCATGGTAATAAATCTCAAGCAGCTCGTACGCGCGCCTTAGCGGACTTCAAAGCTGGCAAGGTTAACGTGCTAGTGGCAACTGATATTGCCGCGCGTGGTATTGACATTGTTGATCTTCCTCATGTGGTCAATTTTAATCTTCCGCATGTGCCAGAAGATTACGTACATCGTATTGGTCGTACTGGACGAGCAGGCGCAAAGGGTGAAGCAATTTCATTGGTGAGTGCTGACGAAGCCAAGCAGTTATTTGACATTGAGCGTTTAATCCAAACTAAGCTTGACCGTATTATGGTTGATGATTTCACGCCAAGTCATGATGTGCCCGATTCACCAAAAAATATGCCTAGACCTAAAAATAAAAAACCTAAAAAAGACAAAAGCAGGAACAAACCAAGGTACGGTAAGGATAGCAATTCTGCTGAAAATAAATCTAAAAAGAAAAAAGGATTTTGGAGTAATAAGCCCAATAGAAAGCCCAAAGGCAATTCTGATCAAAGTAGAGGTAAAAAAAATGATAAATAAATTGTTAACGTTAGTAGCTGTTTTTTTATTATCGTTTTCAGCACAAGCTGGATTACGGGAAAAGATGACCACCATGGGTGCTGAAACAGTTAAGCCAAGCGCTGAATATTTAATTGAAACAGCTGGCTGGAATATTCGTGTGTATGAGTGGATTCCAGCAGACAATCCAAATGTTCGTTGTATGTTTGCAGCAGGTTCACAAAAAGGCGGCGTCGCTTGTTATTCGATTAATGACTAAATAGATGTTTGCCATTGAGTTGTTTGTTATTGTTGCGCTGGTGGCGATAGTATTTTATTTGCTCAAAGGTAAAATGTAAGTTCCCTAAATCATTATGTCTAAGCTTACTGTTATCACTGTTGTAGAATCCATGCTTTTTCCAAATTATGGTAATTTGTATCAGGATAAAGGTCTTGAAGAGTATATGGTTAACAGTATACGAAAAGCGATTTCTTTGATCAAAAAACGCCCTGCAGCGGTTATTGTTGTGGAGTTCTTCTATGCTTACAGTACCAACTATAGCGGCGTCTACAAATCCAATTTAGAAGTATTGTTGGTTAGTCTTATTAAATACTCGCCTAATACTAAAGTAATCGTACTGGCAAAGAAAAAAGAAATGCAGTTTATCAACGTGCTTAACGCTGTTGATTATCCGTTACACGGAGTTCTTCAATTGCCAACTCTCCCGTCACAAATGAAAGCTTTACTCGATAGCATTTAAGCCATAAATAAAAAAAGCCAACTAAAAAGTTGGCTTTGGTAGTTTGGTGGAGATGGCG
>NZ_FQTP01000179.1 GCF_900128515.1 Bathymodiolus heckerae thiotrophic gill symbiont | reverse complement strand
CAATTGTTACGCCTGATGCGCTACTAGCACTCTCACCGCTACAGCACTGGGTAAATTGGTAGCAACAAATACGATTAATATCCTCTGCTACATTACTTGCTTTTTGCAGTGCAACTGCATCTTTAGTGACAAGCTGCTCATCAAGTGTTTTACAATCACTCTCTATGGGCTTTCTAACGGCAACAGATCTTGTTTTTGATAATAAACGCACCAGTCGTTCGGCAATAAACGTTTTGCCAACTTCAGTACCACTACCACTAACAAACAAGCCTTTCATAATTTTATTTTACCCAAGGGCTGGTTGTCGCTGTCAAAAATTATCAGGGTTTTTAGAGCTGCCCTAAACAGCAAAAATGTATAATACTGCGTATGCATAATAACTTAAAAACTCAATTTTGCGATCTGCAATTAGACTCGCCAATTATCCTTCTTTCTGGCTGCGTTGGTTTTGGCGAAGAGTACACTAGAATTGAGGGATTTTCGAATACTGATGTTGGTGCCATTTGCTTAAAAGGTACTACTTTAGAACCAAGGTTAGGCAATATTCCAAGTCGTGTTACTGAAACGCCACAAGGTATGATCAATGCCATTGGCTTGCAAAACCCAGGAACTGATGTTGTTATTAATGACATTATGCCAAATCTAGACAAGCAAGAAACGCGTTTTATTATTAATATCTCTGGCTCTTCTATTGAAGAGTACGGCAAGATAGCTAAGCGTTTTGACGATTCAGATATTGACGCTATTGAAATTAACATTTCTTGTCCAAACATTAAAGAGGGTGGTGTTGCATTTGGCAATGATCCAGATATGTCTTATCGCGTTGTTGATATTTGTCGTAAAAATACAACCAAACCGTTGATTACAAAACTCTCTCCTAATCAGACAGATATAGCGCTCAGCGCTCAGCGCTGTATTGATGGTGGTACAGATGGTTTGGCGGTGATTAATACACTAATGGGTATGTCGATCAATACAGCAACTCGCACTCCTGTGACTGGTAATAACCAGGGCGGGCTATCTGGTCCAGCCATTAAACCAGTAGCCTTATTAAAAGTCCATCAAGTCTATCAGGTTAGTAAGCATCACAATGTGCCCATTATTGGCCAAGGTGGCATCATGACAGCCAATGACGCGATTGAATTTATCATTGCTGGTGCAGCTACTGTAGGCATAGGCACAGCTTTATTTTATGACCCCCTTGTCTGTCCAAAAATTAATGACGGTATTAGCCAGTATCTAATTGACCATAAGCTTAATAGTATCGACGAATTAGTCGGTACATTACAACTCAATTCGGCCATTTCACAGTGTGATACTGGCAGCAAATAAACTCAAATTATGAATTCAGAATACAACGCTTTAGAAATTGAGAGTCAAGCTCAACAATATTGGAAAGAAAATAAATCGTTCGAGGTTGTTGAGGATCCGTTAAAGGAAAAATACTACTGTTTAAGTATGTTCCCATATCCATCAGGGCGTCTGCACATGGGCCATGTGCGTAATTATTCTATTGGTGATGTAATCTCTAGATTCCAAAGAATGCAAGGCAAAAATGTCATGCAGCCAATTGGTTGGGATGCATTCGGACTGCCTGCAGAAAATGCCGCTTTAAAAAACAAAGTTGCGCCAGCAAAATGGACCTATGAAAATATAGACTACATGCGCGAACAACTGTCTCAACTAGGCTTTGGTTATGATTGGTCTAGAGAGATCGCTACTTGCAACCCGAAATATTACAAATGGGAGCAATGGCTATTTGTTAAATTATTTAAAAAAGGCTTAGTTTACAAAAAAAATGCAGTG
>NZ_FQTP01000178.1 GCF_900128515.1 Bathymodiolus heckerae thiotrophic gill symbiont | reverse complement strand
TTTTAGTTGATCTACAATTGATTTTGAAAAAGTGAAGATTGCCACTTTGAATGTTTTTTATGAATGAGGCCGGTCGGAGCGGAAATTATAAACCAGCTTTCAATAATCACCTTCGCTTTTTTGGAAGTTATTTTTCTGAAAGTCTATATCGCAATATCAGGACTAACTCTGGGTGGGTGGTTAGCGATCGGGTAGGTAACGGCATTTGGAATTATGGGTACATATTGTGCGCATGTCTCTGCCTTTAGCCAGCGAGCACTTTTCTCAGTCAGTGCGGTGACGGCATCCAGGTGGCGATAGCTACGTTTACGTAACCATTCCCATGCTCTGCCTAGGGGGAGCATGGGGGGGGGAGTGCGCTCAGAACCTATTACAGGAATGTTGAGCCCTCTTGCTGCCAGTGCCAGCAATATATTAGCAGTCGCCATAATAGCAAGTGCAACATCAGGTTGCTGCTGTTTAAGTACGTTACGCAGGGCTTGGATGCGCTGGTAATTGCTATTGTCTGCAGCCAACAGACTGGTGCTTTCTGTATTAAGACTGAAGGCGATACGCTGAATACTCGGATGAAGCTGGTAAAAATCCTGTTCGCACCCGGTCATAGAAACAATAGTAATTTGCCAGCCTTTGTCAGCCCAGTAATTGGCAAGGTTGGTGCTGACACGCTCAGCACCACCAGATGATAGGCTGTGAATAAACAGTAGGAGCTTCATTCAGGCACTCTGCTTACAATAAGAATATAAGGTGAAAACGCCTTACTAACAGGCAGTTCTTTTATATGAGACTCAAAAAACCACAACACTTTTGAAATGCGAGTGAGTTGCTTGTAAATAAAAAAATTAAAGCCCTTCTGCTCTTTAAAGCATGATGATAATACACTAAAATTAGATGAGCCTAAGTAGTCAGCCCACAATACATCTAAGCCAGCAACATGGTGACCATCAATAAATGATGGAAGGTCATGTGGTACATGTATATCATATATTTCTTTATTCCATAATCGTGTTAACACCCCATAAACGCCTGCCATATTTGGTATTATTGAGAATATCAGCCCACCTGGCTTTGAAAATTGACTAACTATGCCAAGAACCTCAGCTAAGTCTTTGAAATGTTCAACTACACCAAAACTCATAACAAAATTAAATTTCTCAATCAGACCTACTGGTGGTGAAAACATATCTGCATGAACCACATTAATATTGACACCATTTGCTTTTGATTTTTCTTCAAGTAACCGACAGCCCTCTTCGGAATAATCAAGTCCTGCGCAATGGGGTGGTTTTAGTTCGTTAAAGACTCTAATTATCCAGTCAGAATTACCAGCCCCAATCTCAAGAACGCTTCCTTCTCCGTAGAACTCGATAATTTTATCCATTATTAATTTATCGCAATATTGCTTATAGTCCTTTTTATACTCGTCTAATGACAATAATTCGCTTGAGTTTCCATTGGTATAGATTGAATCCCAATAATTCTTATTCCTTATACCTGGTTTTTCTTGTTTATTTTTTGCATCCATTTCAAGCTCCTAGAATAGACGTTGATGTTTTTGGGAATGTTTCACGACTTCAGATTTTTGACACCAGTGCAGCACCTATTTAGCTTTGATGGATAAGGGGTTTTATAGGTCATTGATATTAAATGTAAATTTAAACCAATTATTCATCTATCCAAAATAGGTGCTGTACGAGCAACCATGCCTATCCGGTTGTCTCCCAAAACATCTATCTCCTGCATAATTCTGCAAGTACTGAGCTATGTATGTGCCGCACTCTGGAGCATTGGGCGAAAACGTGATTTCCTTTCCATTATCTTGG
>NZ_FQTP01000177.1 GCF_900128515.1 Bathymodiolus heckerae thiotrophic gill symbiont | reverse complement strand
TATATTGATCATCAAAATAGTCAGAGTGACCCGTCTGAAAAAAAGCTTTATGTGTATGATAAGGCAGTCACAGACTTTCATTGGTGGGCAAAACAAAAAAGCCATCAAAACTACATGATATCTGTTTTAAAAGAAAATTCAGTGGCTACTTGGATTGAACCCATAGGCTTTGATGCCAATAACCCTATCAACACGGGCATTGAAGATTACAGTATTTATGAAAACCAAGGCGTAAGATTTAATGTTTTACATTACCGTGACCCCGAAACACAAAAATTGCATCGTTTTGTATCGACGTTACCGAAATCAATAAACCCGGGTACGATTGCTATCCTGTATTACAAACGCTGGACCATTGAAAAAGCCTACAATAACAGTAAAAGTGACCTGAAAGAAAAAAAGGCTTGGTCTTCTTCGGTTAAATCACTCAATAATCAAATGCGCCTCACCACCATGACTTATAATTTAATGCGTGTTTGTGAAGAAATTTCAAAAATACAAGATCCTAAGTTGGTTCATCCCTCGGATAAAAAATATACTAAATCTCTTGAAAAAAGGCAGGAAAGAGCCAAGAATAAGGGTGGCTTTGTTAATCCATTATTGTTTTTGGAAAGAATTGCACGTATCAGCTCATATACCATTCGAGCCGTTCAAAACGCAATTATCACAGGAAAGCCTCTGGCCGACCTGATGTGTGCTTTGATGGCTCGGTTAGTTCCTGGATAGAGCTAATAGGGGAACACTGATGGATGAATTATATGACTGGGCAGAATTAAAATATCCAGAATATTTCCCTACACATCAGGACTCTTTTTATATACAAGGGTACTATGCACGATTTTATCAGGTAACTGATGTTTATATTGGGTCTTTAGAAGGAAGTCTTTATGTTTACGGGGCCCAGTTCGGTGGATTGCTAGAACTCGGAGAGCTAAGTCACTGGGTAAAGGAAATGAAAGCTGAGCAAATGGCCACGGAGGAAATGGATAATATTTAAAACCATAGATTAGTTGTAAATGTTTCATCAAACGGCGCTTTTTTTAAAGCGCCATTTAATTACTTATAGGATATGAATTATGAACTTTAAAAAAATAACAGCCTCGTCTCTCCTGCTTGCTGGTATAGCAATGTCACCGCATGCCTTGGCAGCACAGTCTTTTGATGGGCACACGATTAATGTAGCATTTGAAATATGGGATGGTGATGATGTATCTAACTTGCTTGAAATTACAAATGATAAAGATGTTCTGGCTAGTGACTCGACTTATCCTGATAAGACAGATTTTTATGTTTCTTCTCCAGACGTAGATTATTTTGATTGGGACATAGATTTTAACCAGAATGTCATTGAAATGACTTATGCATCTATTGAAGCTAACGACTATGATTATGAATACTCTTACATCGAGTCAAAAGGCTTTCATTTTCAGGATACTGAGAATAGCTTGCCTGACATTATCAATGTAACTGTGGATGCGAAGTTTGCCCCAGATGATTTTGATCCAAACTTAGTTACTTTTGATGCGAATAATATCTATGTTAATTTGAAAGGATCGTCATGTGTTAATCCATCCATATTAATCACCGGCAATTGGAGCCTTATTCCCGGGTGTGATAATCCATTGAGTCCCACTGGCTTTAACAATCAAATCAAGCTAAAAGTTGAGTTTGCTTCCGATGGAACTAATGATATTGTAACTATTGATAAATTATATGACTGGGCAGAATCAAAATATCCAGAATATTTCCCTACACATCAGGACTCTTTTTATATACAAGGGTACTATGCACGATTTTATCAGGGAACTGATGTTTATATCGGGTCTTTAAA
>NZ_FQTP01000176.1 GCF_900128515.1 Bathymodiolus heckerae thiotrophic gill symbiont | reverse complement strand
GTGGATGTGGGTATATAATAACGTACGACCTCATAGTTCGATTGGTGGGATTCCACCAAGAAAGCTACTTGAGGCTATTTAAACAATGGAAATTCTATTTTTAGCAAGCGTTAGAAATGGGGGGATTACAAATGCATTATCATCATTAATCATTGAATAAATATACTTTATCAATGAAGTTGGCTTAGGGAAGTTAAACAATTTACTATCAAAGAGTTCAATCATTTCTTTATTACCATCCTCATTTCTACCAACTTCTTTTGGTAAAAATGTAGAAACTGCTTTAATCGCTTTTTCACTGCCATGCTTTTTAAGGGCTTTGGCTTTATCTTCACTTTCAAAAACTCTATACGCTGGAATGGTAATATTCAAAAAATCGTAATCATCAGGAAAAACTATTTTTCCTTTATCATAATATTCTTGGAACGTATCCTTTGTAACAGACCAAACCCTTTGAGGATTATATGGATACGATTTTTTAGTTTTAGGGTTAATTAAATTAAATGCTGAATTAACCCTCTCCTCTGCACTTGTCTGTTTTGTTAAATCAGACAACCTCCATCTGTCATTAGGATAATCATCACTCGAATGATACTTTCTTTCAATAGTCAACCCTGCGTTATATGTTTCTTTTGCGTAAGATATAATCCATTCATAATCTTGTGAAACGCCAAAAGGAACGTCGCTTTTTGCTGTTCCTTTTCTCCAAGGAAATTGAGCAACAAAGCATCCCTCCCCAAATACCTCATTCATCAACATTTTGAGATGATGTTGCTCATTGTCATCAATACTGATAAAAATTACGCCATCATCGGCGAGTAGCTGCTTGGCAAGAAACAAACGCGGATACATCGATGAGCAACTCTCAACGAGAGCACTTTGTTAATAATATTCTGGATGCTAATAAGAAGATGGATATGCTGGTTAGCCGCCTGCTTAACTTATCTCGTATTGAGCGTAGAGATCAACTTGAAAATATTGAAAAACTAGACGTTCAAACTCTCATTAAAGATGTACTTCAAGCACCTAGTCGTCAAGGGAGTATTACCCGAAGAGGCATTAAACTTGAATTTACTATTAAAGCTGAGAAGTTATTGGCCGAACAAGCGCTGTCTAATATCATTGACAATGCTATCGACTTCACACCACCAAATTCAACTATCAGCATCAAGGTAAGTGAATCAAACACGCATGTTAATATTCAAATTCAAGATCAAGGTAAGGGTGTACCTGAGCATGCTAGAAAGCAGATATTTACGCGCTTTTTCTCATCTTCAAGGCCTGACACTGGTAAGCGTGGTAATGGCTTAGGACTTAGGTTTGTTAAAAAGATCATGAGCCTTCATGGCGGACAGGTGAGTCTCAAGAATCGCTTTATGGAAAATGGAGCTGTAGCCACATTGAAGTTTCCATTGTAGCGTAGAGTCTCACTGGGATCATACCTAGTGAATTTAACGTGCTGTCTGATATGACAATACTTCAAAGGTGACTTTGGAGTATTACCTGGCTTTATTTCACATTGAGGACACATCGTGTCCTTTCTTGATTAGAGGGGGTATCCGAAATATAGAGCGGGGTGCCTACATATATATAACCTACGGTCGATAAAGTGCTCTTTACACTCAAGACCCGCAAGCATTACCTTAGTATTACCTTCCTTCTTTTATATTGAGCAACAATTATGACCATACTTATTCTCACCCTTATCACTAATTTTAAGCATTAAGTAAAACAAATAAAGATTTGTAATGCCTATACTAATTGCAACTAAAAATATTGCCGAAGTTCCTACTCCTATTAGAGTAAGTATATAGGCTAGCGCCCCAAAAATAGCGCCAAT
>NZ_FQTP01000175.1 GCF_900128515.1 Bathymodiolus heckerae thiotrophic gill symbiont | reverse complement strand
GAGGCGAGGATGACTTTAACGAACAAGAGCGAAGAACGCTTGAAAACGCAACGGTTGGCTGGTGGAAGTCGAATGGTGTGAGTATGAATGAGGTTGTGACTGATTCATCGTCTCAATCAACTTCTGAAAGTGCAAGTGTTGATAGCAATAAAGCCGCACTTGGAAAAATTGCAGCATTGGCACTTGGTGTTAGTGGAAAGGTTGATGCTAGTGCTACACAAGAGACGGTTTCTAGAGAAAACATGGAATTTAATTCATTGAATGACGTGGCCAGTAAATTCATCGATGAGGCGAATGGTGATGCTCAGCGTCTAGCACAACTAACCAACAACTTTGATAAGTATATTCGTGAATTAAGAGCTGAAGAAACCGAATCAGGCACTTTAACAAGTAATATTAATAATGATGCGGATGATATTATTAAAAAGCAGTAATTAAACCTTGCCTAGACCGTATGATGAGGCGTACGGCTCAATTCCAGAAGCTGCCAAATCGAAATGTTTTTGTTCTGGAGATAAATCATTAGAGTGATCATACTCACTCCAGCCGTTAACAGGGCTTTCAGTTTGTGGCAAGCGTACTAAGCCAGCAAGCGTAATAGCAACACCAACAAAAGTAAAGATGTTGGTATGGCCGTTATAAGCGTAGGCGGTAATTGCTACTGCAAAGACCAGGCCGCCAATAAACATGACGCCGCCTTGAATTCTGTGGCGTTTGTTGATAGCGTCTTGAGATTTCATATTAGCCGTTGGCTCAATCGCTTGAATACTTGGATAGTTGTAGCTTTGCAAAGGTTTGTTAACACTCGCTGACTGAATACTTGCTTTTATATCTTTACTCGTGGTTTGTATATCCGATCTTAAGTCTTGCATATCGCCTTGAGTGGCAATGTTGCTATTTAGGACTTTAAGCTCATTTAGGATTTGTTGTTGCGTGTTCATGATTTTATTGTATGCCTGATTATAAGAAAAGTCAATAATATAGTAGTAGTTATATTATTAATAACTTAGAGCTTTTAGTACTGTTTTTGGCTCTTTGGCTACAACGTTTAATAGTGTTAGTGCAGGACCTCGAGGCGTTCTATCTCCACGCTCCCAATGGCGAAGAGTGCTAACACTAATACCAAAGGCATTGGCAAATTCGTTCTGACTCATATCAGCGATATTAATCCGTATATTTTTTACATCTATAGGCGTTAGATTGTGAACAACGGCTTTTATTTTCTTGCCTTCGGCAAACATTGCGGCTTCGTCTAGCCCTTGTTTAATACTGCTAAAGATATTAGTACTCATTTTTTTACTCCATAACTATTTTTTAATATTTTGGTTAATTTGGTTAACTCATTACACTCAGATTTTGATAAGTTGGTTTTTTCTCCTTTTCCAAATACCGACAGTAAAAATAAAGGCATAGATTTATTGTAATAAAAATAAACCACTCTAACGCCACCACTTTTACCTTTTCCTTGTGCAGACCATCTTAGTTTTCGAATGCCACCAGTTCCTTTTATTAGATCACCAGATTTAACATGTATTGCCAAATAACTAATAAGACCATTTCTTTCTGAAGAATCTAATAATTTACTTGATTTTTTTATAAATTCTGGCAATTCTACTATGGTTTGCATAGTCTTATTATAATCCAATGGATTATAGATGTCAATCTACTATATGCACCCACAACATGCTATTTTTTTTGTGCCTGTGTTTATTAGCGGCAATTTTTTAACCTTATTCCTAGTCACTTCACTATGGAGTAAAGCTTTAAAGTTTATGGTGGGTTCCATGCTCTGGCTAACCACCTGGGGCATTATGAGTGCCGTTGCTCACGCAGGGGTGATGGATGCAG
>NZ_FQTP01000174.1 GCF_900128515.1 Bathymodiolus heckerae thiotrophic gill symbiont | reverse complement strand
CTATTTAGAATTTTGAGAAATTGTACCGCGAGTCGCTATGAGATTAATAAGTCTCGCATGGTTCGAGTGTCAAAGTATTCTCAGCAGGCAATTGCTGAGATGGTTAAAGAGCATGATTTTGATTTTGAGCTTAGAAGTCATGGCTTGTTGCAAATATTTAGAACACAGGAGCAACTTGAAGCTGCTAAAAAAGATATGGCGGTTTTAGATGCTTATAACGTCAAGTATGAAAAATTAAATGTAGAAGGTTGCATTAAGGCTGAACCTGCACTTATCCATGTAAAAGATAAAATAAAAGGTGGATTGTGTTATCTTGAAGATCAAAGTGCCAATTGTTTTTTGTTCGCCAATCATTTGACTCAAGCATGTAAAGATCTAGGTGTTAAATTTGATTTTAATGTGAATATTCAAAAAATTAATTTCAAAAATAACAAAATTATAGGTGTTCAAACAGATCAGGGCGACTATAAAGCTGATAAATATGTCATTGCTTTAGGCGGTAATTCGGCTGATATTTTGAGCCCACTTGGTATAAATCTTCCGGTTTATCCTGTTAAGGGGTACTCTATTACTATGCCTATTAAAAGTGATGTGGATGCCCCACAAGGCACTCTAATGGATGAAACTTACAAGGTAGCTATTACTAGATTGGGCGATATTGTACGTGTTGCTGGTATTGCAGAACTTACAGGTTATGACAAAACGTTGTCAAAATCTGGCGACCGAATTACTCAATTTGTACTTAATGACTTATTTCCAAAGGCAGTTGGGAAAGTATCAGATGATCAGCTGTGGGCAGGTTTAAGGCCTATGACACCCGATGGTACACCAATTATTGGAAAAACGCCTTATGAGAATTTATTTTTAAATACAGGGCACGGAACATTAGGCTGGACTATGAGTCTGGGCTCGGGCAAGATTATTAATTCAATTGTATCTGGCCAAGCACCTGAAATAAATATCGAAGGGCTTGATATGTTTAGATATCAATAAAAGTATTTAAACTTTAAAAAACTACCTATTTGAATGATTATTGTTGGTGTAGATGAGGCAGGTCGCGGCCCCTTGGTAGGTTCGGTTGTTGCTGGTGCGGTTATTTTACCGACTGATTTTAATTTGCCAGAACTGACCGACTCTAAAAAACTTAGTGAGAAAAAACGCAATATTTTATACCATCTAATTACAGATCAGTGTCAATGGTCTGTGGGTGAGGCTAGTGCTCAAGAGATTGATGAAATTAATATTCTACAAGCCACTATGCTAGCAATGCAACGCGCTGTAGAAAGCTTAAATGTTAAGTATGATCAAGTGTTAGTGGATGGTAACCGTTGCCCTGATTTGTGCAATTGCACTGCAATTGTTAAAGGTGATCTTACCGAACCGGTAATTTCAGCAGCGTCCATTATTGCTAAAGTAACGCGCGATAGACAAATGATTGAATTGGATAAAAAATACCCTCAGTACGGTTTTGCTAAACACAAGGGTTATGGCACCAAGGTACATTTAGAGGCGTTACAGCAATACGGAGCCATTGAAGGCGAACATAGATTTTCATTCGCACCCGTAAATCGGGTACAGATGAGAGGCTAAGATTTAGTTAAAAAGACGTACCTTCTGTATTGCCGCCTAATGCTTTAAGATCTTGTTTGAGTTTGGTTTTTTTAGCATCAAGAATGGCTTGTTGTTTTTGAAGTTCTGCTTTTTTCTGTGCAGCTAATTCACGTTGACGATCGCGCTCAATCTCAGCAGCTGGACGTGTTTTTAAGTAGTTAAATAATTTCACAACTTTTTTAACACCTTTGGCTTTTGAAGCCGATTTGACTGCTCGATCTGCTTCGCGCTTGGTGACTGCACCCATGAGATATACTG
>NZ_FQTP01000173.1 GCF_900128515.1 Bathymodiolus heckerae thiotrophic gill symbiont | reverse complement strand
ATACCCTGAAGAATAAAATATTCAATGAAGCTGAACCGATGCCACTTCGGGTGGACATCCAATATGACAGGTTAAGTTTACTTCTCCAGGCTCTATCCCGGAAACGAGTGATGATTTTAAAAAAATGAATGCCGCATAAAAATCAGGTCTACTGAAGTACGATTTCAGATGGAAGGATTTTATGTGGAAAATGGACAGTAATAATAGTTAAAATTAGGTATTGACATGGTTATGACAGGTGGGGTTACCAGCTTAGCATTAAATCAAAGGTAACCATTCAGACCCTCAGTTAAAACTTAATAAACTTGACAAAAACATCTTGTAAGTGTCTATTATACTCATCATTACACAAAGGTGTTTAAGACTCATGGCTCTCAAGGAACAAGAACTACTACAAATTGATGAACAGTTCATCAGTAAACTTCTGGAAAAAGATCCTGATCCACTTGCCGGATTGAGCATCAATTTGGCCAATGATCTTAAAGAAGCACTGGAACGCCTCAATCAGAATTCGTCAAATAGTTCAAAACCTTCAGGCAGTCTCGCCCCTTGGGATAAAGGCTCAAGAAACGAAGATGATGATGACGAAGAATTGAATATTGAAGAAATAGATGCTCTCAGGTTAGAAAGCGACGAGGATCAGCAATCGGACGACGCTAAAGATGTCTGCTGAAGAAGTCAGTCAAGAAAGCCGCCTTCAATCGGAAAACTCAGAGGAAAAACGTCAGCCTGGGCAACCCGATAATGTATTAATTGATGAATGCGATAAATGGGTGAAAAAGGGGAGAGTGCCTGCCGAAGTTATGAGTGGATTTGTTGAGAGTCCAAGTAACTTATGGCAGAAAACTGGCGTTCCTAGTCATATTGTTCCAGCGACTAAAGAGGATAAAAAGTATATTTCATAGTCTTTATATATCATTTAGGGGCATCAGCTATTTTTCACTTTAAGTCATCGCTTCAATCGGTTTACAGCTAAATTTGAGCGGAAGCTAAAAGCCGCTTTTTATTATCAAGACAATTTGTATGAGAATTTTTCAGTTCGAGATACTAAAGTCAGACGGATGTTATCAGGACAATATCCCAATGCAGGTGCGACAGATAACATCGTGATTTTATTAAAAGGCGATCGTTGATGTGCCAACACTTTTATGGACACCAAATAGCAAAACAATGCAGATATTGGGCTAATAAGGTAAGCTGGCTCATACGTGGTGCTATAAAGGAATAAATACTAAACAATGGATTGGGTTAATTTTCAAAATAAAATCTGTAGCTTTGACTTAGAATCCGATGAAAATGGTGATATTTTTGCTATCGGAGCAGTTTTTCAAGAGCAAGTTTTTCAGCGTAAAGCTCCGTTTAATATCCGCCAGGTTGTAACCGTTCAGACCCTTACGGTTAAAACCTAAAAATCTTGACAAAAACACCTTGTAAGTGTTTATTATATCGATAATTTCACAAAGGCGTTTAAGGCTCATGGTTCTCAAGGAACAGGAATTACTACAAATTGATGAGCCATTCATCCGCAAACTTCTGGAAAAAGATCCTGACGCACTCGCTGGGTTGAGCATCAATCTGGCCAATGATCTTAAAGAAGCAATGGAGCGCCTCAATCAAAACCCGTCGAATAGTTCAAAGCCTTCAGGCAGTCTTGCTCCTTGGGATAAAGGCTCAAGAGATAATGAAGAAGACGAAGAGCTGGAACATGAGGACAAAGAGGCTCTTAAGTCAGGAACCGACAAGGAAAGGTCGTTGGACGATACTCCTGATGTGGATACTGGCGAAAGCAAGAAAGAAAACGGCCATCAGCAGGAAGACTCAGAGAAACAACGCAAACCCGGTCGTCAACCTGGGTCACAAGGCTTTGGTCGCACTCAAAAA
>NZ_FQTP01000172.1 GCF_900128515.1 Bathymodiolus heckerae thiotrophic gill symbiont | reverse complement strand
TTCAAGTTATTGGTGAAGATATTGTTTTTGATAACAATGAAGATGATGTTGATCTTGAAGCAGTAGAGAATAAGCTCACCAAAGCACGCACTCAGCTTATTTTGGACAAACCTTTTTTGGGGAATTTAGTCTTAAGATTACCGATGAAAGCAGCAGGATCTTGGTGTAAAACCAGCGCCACAGATGCTAAAAGCTTTTATTACAATCCTAGCTTTATTGAAAAGCTCGATAATCATCAAACCAAATTTGTACTCATCCATGAAGCACTTCCTTGTGCGCTAACGCATTTTGCCAGGCGAGGTACTCGCGACAAGCACAAATGGGATTTGGCGTGTGATTTCGCCATCAATCCGCTATTGGTTAAAGAGGGTTTTAGGCCGCCACTGGATGTGCCTATTTTTACCAAATACGAAAGCATGATTGCTGAAGAAATCTATCCAATGATTGACGATAGTATTGATACCGAGCCAATGGATCAACATCTATACGATGACAATCCAAAAAAGGACGATGCCGATGAATCAGATGGTGGCATGCGAGAAGATAGCCTAGATGGTCAAAAAGATGATTCCGCTGGAAAGGGTCAAGATAGTAAACAATCACCAGGCAATACAAACTCTGATGATTTGGCCGATCAACCTCCACCTTTAACCCCGGATGAGATGCAAGAACTCAGTAGTCAATGGCAAAAAAATCTTGCTTCATCTGCACAGCTTGCACAACAAGCTGGAAAGTTAGATGGTGAATTCGCCAAATTAATTGATTTTTTTTTACAGCCTCAGCTCTCTTGGCAGTCTTTATTAGCTCAATACATGTCTAGCTTAGCTAGGGATGATTTCTCCTATGCTAGGCCTTCTAGACGCAGTGGCAACGCAATCTTACCTTCGCTGAGATCTAGTCAAATTGACATTACTGTTGCAATTGATACTTCTGGCTCTATCTCCCAAGAAGAGATTGATGAATTCGTGTCTGAAATTAATGCCATTAAAAGCAACATGCGGACATCTATTACTTTAATCGCTTGTGATGAAAAAATTAATGATAACTTAATTTGGCGTTTTGAAGCCTGGGATGAGTTGCAATTTCCAGTATCACTCGGTGGAGGAAAAGGCACAAACTTTAACCCTGTTTTTAATTACATAGACGAGCAAGATTCACCCTCTAGCGTTTTAATTTACTTTACCGATGCCAAAGGTAAGTTCCCAGAGTTTGAGCCAAATTATCCAGTAATGTGGCTTGTTAAAGGCAAAGAGCCAATCCCGTGGGGATCTAGAATTCAACTAAACTAATCATGCAAGATTTAAATCCTAAACAATTACAGCGCTATTTAAAAGACAATTCGCCACTACTATTAGATGTTAGAGAGCAGTGGGAGTGGGATAAATGTCATTTTGATGAAGCAAGATTATTACCCATGGGGCAAATCATGGCTAATATCGATTCGCTTGATAAAACAGAAGAAATTGTATTAATTTGCCATCACGGCATTCGCTCTATGCAAGTTGCGCATTATTTTGAATCAATAGGATTTACAAATCTAGTTAACCTTAAAGGCGGCATAGATGCTTGGACCAAAACAATTGACAGCTCAATGGCTTTATACTAAAGAGTCCTGTTAAAAAATACAATAAGGGCGGCGTATTAGAAGAAGATCACACTTTTATTTATATTTTTTTGATATAATGAATATGTCCATTCAAGTTCCAAGTACAACTTTTTACCCCTAAAAAAGAGCAAGATACCCTAGGTATCATTAACTCTTTTCTAGGTCTAGTAAAAAGGAGTATAAATGAGCCAATACAAGCATCTTGCACAGTCGCAAAGATACCATATTTACCAATGTTTAAAACTTAAAATGACACAATCTGCCATTGCCAATGGTGCAAATACCGTTATGAAGGTTAGAGATC
>NZ_FQTP01000171.1 GCF_900128515.1 Bathymodiolus heckerae thiotrophic gill symbiont | reverse complement strand
TAGTAGCTGCTCGGTGTTAAGCAGCTGTCTAAAGCGCCAAATACTGGAATGGTCTGGCACATTCTCAGACAGGCTAAGATTAATAAAGCGCCTAAACATAAGATCCCTGGCGATTTGCTTCTCTAAGACTTCATCACTAAGGTTATACCAAGCTTGGAGAATAAGAATCCTAAACATCATCAGTGGCGGGTAGCTAGGCGCACCTCGCACAGATGAATAAAGGTTTGATAAGGTTTGCTCTATCTCTGTCTAATTGATGATGTTATGCACGTCATTAAGCTCTGATAGAGATTTATGCTCTACAACTAGAGAATCTGCGAATGAATGTTGAGTTGTTTGTTTCCAAGACATTTTAGGTATTTTTTATTGTAGATTAGGTGGTTGTTATTTTACTAGACTGGCGTGGTTTTGGTTGATTTGTGCAAAGGTCTCATTTATTGAAAAATAGTGTAGGTATAATAGTATTTTGTTGAGATTACACCAAAGGACAAAAAAATGAAATCATTAAACAAGTCAATATTTTTAACACTGTTGATAGCATTAAGTGTAACTGGATGTTATAACTCTAAAGGCTTGCAAACAATGTTTTTAGAGCATAAAGTCGTTACAAATAATCAAGGTCTAAAGATTGGAGATGATGCACCAGAATTTGCAGTGGTGTCAAATGACCTTAAAGAAGTTATTGTTGGTGGTGCTAAAAACAAAGTTCAAATCATTGCATTTGTTCCTTCTATTGATACAGATACTTGTGCGTTAGAAACTGTTTATTTTAATAAGCGTGTTGCCAAAATGGACAATGTTGAAATAAATATTATCTCTAAAGATACTCCTTTTGCATTTTCTAGATTTTGTAAGGCAAGTGATGTAAAAAATGTCAATACACTTTCAGACTACAAAGATGCAAGTAATGCAAAAAAATACGGCTCTGTCATCACTTCGCCTAAATTTTTAGAAGAATTTTTTGCTAGAACTGTTTATATAGTGGACACAAAAGGAAAAATTGCATACAAACAAGTTGTTGAGCATATAGAAAAAGAGCCAAATTACAAAGACATTCTTGCGGCACTTAAAAACATAAAGTAATTTCTCGTATAAACTTTAATATGTTGAGCTAAAAAATTTAATACCCCTGCTCCATTAAAAAAAACCTATGCTACCATTAAGTAACATAGGTTTTTATGATTAATATTTGATCGATTTAACTGCTTCAGCAAGAACCACGACATCGCTTACGATGCGAATTTAAGGGGTATTTATTAGGGAAAATATTATTTACCCTAGTATTTAGTTTCTATACCGTGACCCAAATCTGCTTTCACTAATTCCTAAATTTTTGTCCCGAGTGTCCCGAGCCGGGTTCGGGATTTTCGGGATTCGGGATTAACATGCCTAATCAGCCAAATTTTTTCTTGACATTTCAACGCTCATCTTTTCGACTACAGACCTGATGTAACCATGCTCTTTACCGATAGTAATGCATAATTCAATGGGCTTTGAGAGACCTTTGCATAAATCAACCAAAACCACACCAATCCAGTAAAATAACAATCACCTAATCTACAATAAAAAATACCTAAAATGTCTTGGAAATAAACAACTCAACATTCATTCGCAGATTCTCTAGTTGTAGAGCATAAATCCCTATCAGAACTAGATGATGTACACAACATCATTAACTGGAATGAGATAGAGCAAACCTTATCAAACCTTTATTCATCTGTGCGAGGTGCGCCAGCTTACCCGCTACTGATGATGTTTAAGATTCTTATCCTCCAAGCTTGGTATAACCTTAGTGATGAAGCCTTAGAGAAGCAAATCGCCAGGGATCTTATGTTTAGGCGCTTTATTAATCTTAGCCTGTCTGAGAATGTGCCAGACCATTCAAGCATTTGGCGCTTTAGACAGCTGCTTAACACCGAGCAGCTACTA
>NZ_FQTP01000170.1 GCF_900128515.1 Bathymodiolus heckerae thiotrophic gill symbiont | reverse complement strand
TTGAGTGTGATGGCCTTAGTGTGTATCGTCAAAAGCCTTTGGCAGTTGTATTGCCAGAGAATATCGATCAAATTAAGCAAGTGCTTAAAATCTGTAAAACCTATAAAACCCCGGTAGTCACTCGTGGCGCAGGAACTGGTTTAGCGGGTGGCGCTATGCCTTTGTCTGAATCTATCGTATTGGGCTTATCAAAACTTAGTCAGGTTAAACATATTGACGCTAAAAATCAATTGGCTGTAGTTGAGCCTGGTGTTAGGAATATTGCTATTAGTGAGGCGGTTGCTAGCCATGGTTTGTATTATGCGCCCGATCCTTCTAGTCAGATTGCTTGTAGTATTGGTGGCAATGTAGCCGAAAATTCAGGCGGGGTTCATTGTTTGAAATACGGCTTAACCGTGCACAACGTTGAAGCAGTTAAAATTCTCACGATTAATGGCGAAGAATTAGTTTTATCAAGAAGCGACCAAGGCTTAGGTTTGTTAGCATTAATGAATGGCTCTGAGGGTTTGCTGGGTGTGATTGTAGAGATTACAGTTAGACTAATTAAAACGCCAGACTTGGCGCGAGTAGTAATGTCAGGGTTTGATTCGGTACGTGATTGTGCCAATTCTGTCGCTGATATTATTAAAGCCGGTGTTATTCCTGCAGGTTTAGAAATGATGGATAGTTTTGCTATTGAAGCGGCTGAAGGCTTTGCGCAGGTAGGCTATCCATTAGATGCGCAAGCATTATTACTTTGCGAGCTAGATGGCACAGAAGAGCAAGTTCAGGCAGAGCTTGATATCGTATTAAAAGTATTATCCGGCGCTTCAAGCATTAAGGTTTCAAATAGCGAGCAAGAGCGCTTAGATTTATGGAGAGGTCGTAAGTCTGCATTTCCAGCAGTAGGGCGGTTATCGCCTGATTACTATTGTATGGATGGCACTATTCCTAGGCGCTATTTGGCAGATATGCTGGAAAAAATTAACGAATTGTCTAAAAAGTACCAGCTTAGAGTGGCGAATGTTTTTCATGCGGGTGATGGCAATTTACATCCACTGATTTTGTACGATGCAAATGTTGAAGGTGAATTAGAAAGAACCGAAGAATTTGGTACTGAGATTTTAAAGCTTAGTGTTGATATGGGCGGTAGTATTACCGGTGAGCACGGTGTTGGTGTTGAGAAACTAGGTGCTATGTGTCATCAATTTAATAGCAAAGAGTTGGAAATTTTTCATAAAATTAAAGCAGCGTTCGATCCTGAGGCGTTACTCAATCCGGGTAAGGCAGTACCAGAATTGCACAGATGTGCTGAGTTAGGCGCTATGCATGTACATAATGGAAAGTTACCACATCCTGAATTGGAGCGCTTTTAATGGTAGATAGAATTGCACAATTACAAGAAGAGGTTAAAAGCGCAAACAGTATTCATATTGATAGTCAGTGGCTGAATTATTCAGGCATTGAAGAATATTTTTCTGAAGAGTTGGTGATTGGCGTTAAAGCAGGCACTTCGATTGCCGATATTCAAAATACATTGGCAGAAAATAACCAAACACTGCCGTTTTATATTGGGAATGAGAGTCAGAGTATTGGTGCAGCCTATGCAATTGGCGCGCAAGATTTATCTGATAGCGTGCTTGGTGTGAAGGTTATTGACGGTACGGGTGAGTTACTTAGTTTTGGCGGCCAGGTGATGAAGAATGTGGCTGGTTATGATGTCTCTAGAATGTTGGTTGGCTCAGAAGGTCAATTAGCAATTATCACCCAAATTAGTTTTAAGGTGATACCGAAAAGTTATATTGTTAGTCTTGAGGCTAGTTATAAAACTACCGAACGTTCAGTGTTACGACGAGAAATTGAAAGCCGATTAAAAACTGTGTTTGATCCAAAAGGAATTTTTAACTAATGCAAACGCATCAAATTGCCAATTTTAAGGCCAATGAGATTATTCGAAAATGTGTGCATTGTGG
>NZ_FQTP01000169.1 GCF_900128515.1 Bathymodiolus heckerae thiotrophic gill symbiont | reverse complement strand
CACCTAAGTCAGCGGCACCAACTTCAGGTCGGTAGGTTGGAGAGCAACCTAAGTGTGTACAGATACCAATAATAACTGCAATTTCAGGATTGATTGAACGATGAACATTTTTTGCATAAGCAGGTTGTTGATCTTCTAAATTATTAGGATCTACTAAATTATCATCCTGAACTAGAAGGTTAGCCAATGCTGTTTTGTCACGTTTGAAAATCCAAACGGGTTTTTTACGCCATAAAACACGAACAAGCTGACCTTCTTCTAATTTTTCAATATTGACATCAACTGGTGCGCCAGCAGCTTTCGCTCTTGCCGAAGGCATCCAAGATGATAAGAATGGCACCAATACAAAGCCAACGCCAACAGCACCAACAACACTTGTAGCGCCAGTCAAAAAGCGTCTTCTCTTTAAGTCTATTTCCTGTTCTGACATAAAATTACAGTCCTTTATTTTGAATGTGTATAGATTAAATCTATATTTAAAAACCCAATAATTATACTTTAATATTAGCGATGCGTGATGAGCAATTCGCTTATTGTTGGGTCATTTATCTGTATTAACCTTTATTTCAATACGGTCTATTTGTTGACATAAAGAAATACCTTGTAATAGGGTAATTATTTCATTTAATTGCTGTTTAGCTCTAAAGGCAACAGCTGAGTTGCTAGTTATTAATGTTGCAACATTGTCTTTAATTAGGCAAAGCTCTAAATCTTTAAGGGCGCCTGGAAGTTGAGGGTGCAGCTGGGCATTGATTTTATTATAGATTTTTGCCTGGGCGATCATTTGCCCAAGAGAGCCTTCGGGCGAAAAGTTTGTTAAATTAGTTGTTGGTTTATGCTGACACATTTAATGCAAAGGCTGGTTTATCTATGAGAAAATAGGTTTTTTATAAAAAAAACAATTCTTTATATTCTAATGAGTATTATAAATAAAGTTCTATCTAAAATTGTCGGCTCTAGAAATGATCGTCTAATTAAAAAATTACGCATAACGGTCGAGAGTATTACTGCACTAGAAGGTGAAATTCAAGCATTAACAGACGAACAGCTTCATGCAAAAACTCAAGAATTTAAAGATCGTTACCGGGCTAAAGAGTCACTTGACTCATTACTGATTGAGGCATTTGCGGTAATGAGAGAGGCCGGCGTCAGGGTGTTGGGCTTAAGGCATCATGATGTGCAGTTAATTGGTGGCATGGTTTTAAATGATGGCAATATTGCTGAAATGGGCACGGGTGAAGGCAAAACTTTAGTAGCAACGCTACCCGCTTATTTAAATGCTCTGAGTGGCAAAGGCGTCCATGTTGTTACCGTTAATGATTATTTGGCCGAGCGTGACGCTCGATGGATGGGAAAAGTATTCGAGTTTCTTGGCCTGAGTGTTGGTATTGTAGCCTCCAATAGACCGCCAGAGGAGAAGCAGGTGGCCTATGCTTGTGATGTGGTGTATGCCACAAACAACGAATTGGGTTTTGATTATTTACGCGACAACATGGCCTTCACCACAGATCAAAAAGTGCAAAAAATACTTAGCTTTGCTATTGTTGATGAGGTTGACTCAATCCTAATTGATGAGGCTAGAACGCCGCTGATTATTTCTGGGCCAGCTGCAGATTATGCGCAAGTCTATCAAGCAATCAATCACATGATTCCGAACTTCACCGAGCAAACCGAAAGCGGAGAGGGTAAAGAGGTTGTGGTAGAGGTTGCTGGTGATTACACCATTGATGAAAAACATAAGCAGGTGTTTTTAACAGATGATGGGCACGCTAAGGCGGAAGGCTTGTTGATTGATGCAGGTGCATTACCACAGGGTGCAAGCCTTTACAATGCAAGTAATATTTTATTAATGCAACATATTAATTCTGCACTAAGAGCGCACATGCTATTTCGCAAGGACGATCATTACATTATTGATGGTGATGAAGTGGTGATTGTTGATGAGTTTACAGGTAG
>NZ_FQTP01000168.1 GCF_900128515.1 Bathymodiolus heckerae thiotrophic gill symbiont | reverse complement strand
TGTCCTCATTATTTCTTTTAGTGTTAACGCTTGAATTTACCTACTGCGTTAGCAGTTGGCTGGTAGGATTATATTGGCTTAAATACCATCCAATATAAATTAGCCAATGGCAACAAAGTTGCTAATACGCCAAAAACTATCCATAACTTCCCTAATTTCCAATATTGTTTTGGTATCGGCTCTTCTTCAGAAAATTGTTTAGCTATTCTTGCTTGTTTAATTTGTACTGGCAGTAATATTGCCACCCAAATAATACCAGATGCTACAAACAACCAGTATCCCCAAGCCAACCACTTTATCATGAAATAGTCTAGCTCGTGTAGCATTGTATTACCTATCCCTGTAACTAAAACAAGTAAAACACCACTTAGAGTGAAAACATAGTCAGTAAGTGTTACTTGGCGTTGAGCGAAAGCAATAATGTGTTTGTTTTTTGTGCGATCAGCCATTACTTTCCACCAGCCAGTGATAATAATATTGCCAAGAAATAAAACCACGCCAAGTATGTGTAAACTTTTTAATAATAAATAAGTATTCATTGTTTTATCCTTTTTTTTAGTCTATTTTAACTGATATTGTTTGGTCGCCATTAATTATAATTTTTGCCTCATCAAAAGTAGGCTCTCCAAAAACATCTGCACCACTAAAGCCGTATTTTTCTATTGGTATGCCAAAGAAATTTTTATCTAATACTTTGTTGTTATTCGTGTCTTGGAAAATTGCTATGGCGTAACTTCCAGATGGAATTTGTAAAGTTTTACTAAGTTTATTTTTATCACTATTAACAATAACGCCTTCAAACTGATTTCCATTTGGAAATTCTTGGCGATTAAAAATACCAATACGAACATTGCCCTGATTTAAAGTAATGCCATGAATGTTAATCTTTAGCGAATCGGCAATAGTATTTGTACTTAATAAAATGAGTGAAAAATAATAAATTATGTACTTCATAGTACTCCTGTTGATAATACTAACTATTTATCATTGCCACTATTATGAGACCTTTGTATAAATATGAATAATCATCAAAAATCCACTTAACGCAAAATAAAAACCCTTGAATTCGCACATTAAGTGCAATTTCTCCTAAGCCGTTAATAAATCAACAGCCTTTCCTAAAAATAACTCAACTGGTTGTTTCCCACCTCGTGTTTTTCGAGGTCTTGTGTTGAGTCGCTTCATGACAAATTCAATCTGTGAATTTGTCACCTTGTTAAAGTCAGTACCCTTTGGGAAGTACTGTCTAATCAAGCCATTAGTATTCTCGTTAATACCTCTTTCCCAAGAAGAATACGGATGAGCAAAATATACATCCACATCCAGTGCTTTAGCCATACGCTCATGTTCAGCAAATTCTAAGCCATTATCGTAGGTAATGGTATGAATCTTACTTGACATTGGCTTTAGCGCTTTAATAGTCTTATCAGCCAACTCAGTGGCATTCTTGCCATTAAGTTTAACAATAACAGTATAAAGTGATTTACGATCAACCAATGTGTAGATGGCGCTCTTCTTGTTTTTACCAATGATAGTGTCACCCTCCCAGTCGCCAATGCGTGATCTAGTGTTAACAAGCTCTGGACGCTGCTCAATACTCACAGCGTTCTTGATTCGTCCTCTGCGCTCATAACTACCATAGCGCTTACGATGGCTTTTGTGCAGGTGTCTAAGATGTTTATAGAGCGTGCCACCAGCACGCTTATCTTGCAGTAACATTCTGTAAATAGTCTCATGATGTAGCTTAGTTTTACCGTGCGTTATAAGATAATCACAAGCTTGTTCTGGGCTGAGCTCTTGTTTGATTAGCTCTATAATGTCTTGTCTAAGTTCTGGTGTGAGCTTAATGCTTTTACTGGCAGTTAATCTACGCATAGTAGCAAGCTCATTGGCTTGCTTGGGTCGATAGCCTCGTTTGCCAGTATTACGTTTAATCTCACGTGAGATAGTTGCCGGACTTCTGTT
>NZ_FQTP01000167.1 GCF_900128515.1 Bathymodiolus heckerae thiotrophic gill symbiont | reverse complement strand
AATAAGACTTTAGGTAGCTTGTATTTGCCTATCAATAACTCATAACTTTGAGTGACTCGATTCAGGTATTTTTGAGCCAGATCAATATAAATCTGGTGTGCTTTGCAAATCAAATCGGCCTGAGCCATTTTTTTCTTTTCATCCTTCGAGGTGGAATGCCGTAATCGCTGGATACGCCGATATTGTTGTTTGAATTGAGCCAGGTTGTGTTTATGCTGACGCCAATCGGGAAGGTAATAGTCTTGGCGCCAGTGAACGCACTGACGGAATAAAACGCTCATGGCATCATAAAGCAAATTAATGTCCGTTGGAAAATGAACGTCTGTTTTTAAGACAAATGAATCGCAACGCCCCTGAATGGATGCACTGACATCTAAATTAAGCAATTGATAACCCGAACGAATGACTTCGGTGTTTATCCGATCCATGATGTCAGGTGTAAATAACTTTAGGTTATCTCTTAGAGTTTGTAAGCGATAATTCTTGTCATCAAAGATGCCGTGCCCCAACATCATTCTGAGGGTTCGGTGTTCGTTGGCGAGTTCCTGGAGACGATCAAAGTCAGCACCGAGCGCTAGCCGCAAGGTGCCCAATACAAAAATGGTCCACTGCTCCATTCCGGGGCGCCCTCTGTCTGGCGCTACGGAAACTGTTTCATCACTGCTTGTTTTATTCTTACGTGGAATAACTTCTTGGAGGATTTTGAAAACAGTTTCTTTCAAAGGTTTGCTTGTATAGATGTGTTGCAAGCCCAGCAGGATGAGTGGAATATCATCGCGCGATGTGACGTCAATGACGATGTTGGCAATATCGACTTGCCCGATTTCCAGTTGTGACGATATGATGTTTCTCATGGATCTGATGCGAAGTTTTAATGAACCGGGCTATTCTTGAGGGCTTAGTCTTTGCCAGTTCGGTTTGTAGAAATAAATACTTGTTAAATAACAATGACATAATGATTTTTTACGATAACCACCAAAAAGGGATGATCAGAATCTTCAATGCTATTATTGGGTGTTATTATACCATAATGGATTGATTTAAAAGAGTATTATTTATTTCGTGCAAGCACTAAATAGACGGATATTGTAAGTGTTACTTTAAGTGTTCTTGTGAATGTTTTTTATTGCTTATCGAGCTAAACAATTAACATGGCTATGTATGCGTTAGATGTTGGTGCCCTTATATAACTACATTTCACTTGTAAGTGCAGTTTGTAAAAACAACCGCTTACGTAATCACCAACACTTAATGCATACATAGCCATTAACATAATTAGAGAAAATACTTGTGCACATTATCTGTGGATAAGTCTGTGGATTAAGAGTAGCTCTAACACTTAGTATTGTTACCTTTTCGTTAAATTGTATAAAATTAATACAATCTTATTAATATTATTAAATTCAATATCTTATGTGTGTCAATAGGTAGAGAAAGGATTTTTTTTATCAATAAGTAGCCTATATCTGCTCGATTTAGCAATATAGTCACATTGTGGAGAGATTTATTTTTATGATTGCAGGGAGGGCTAATGAGCAGCAGAATATTTTTTATTAAAGGGTAGATTGATATCGCACAGTTAAGTATATTAATTAACATAGTTTAATTATTTTTTTCGGGTGCTCTCAGTAAATCTGGAAACATTGCCTGAGCATGAATTTTGCGGAAAATATGAGTATGAACGGCAAGCCGCAACTCGCAGGCTATAGCCGTAGTTCTTGGTAACAGCTATAACGCAGTATTTCGCACTTAGATTATTCACAAAGCCAGAAAGCGGATTTAACATGTCTCCGGCGGTGAGAGCGAAAGTAAACTAAAAGATAGTATTTTCAACTACTTATTTTATAGATCAGTAACTTCTCATTATCCACCGGCAGCGGCCGCACGGATAGCGTCTGATAAGGGTGGAATATCCCCTATACCCAGTAAGCGATCTTTCAAATAATCCCAAAATGATAGGCCATGCTTTCGACAGGTCT
>NZ_FQTP01000166.1 GCF_900128515.1 Bathymodiolus heckerae thiotrophic gill symbiont | reverse complement strand
AGACCTGTCGAAAGCATGGCCTATCATTTTGGGATTATTTGAAAGATCGCTTACTGGGTATAGGGGATATTCCACCCTTATCAGACGCTATCCGTGCGGCCGCTGCCGGTGGATAATGAGAAGTTACGGAGTTTTCAAAGTCAGAATTTTTGCAATCCCATGCTTTTTATAAGCAACGACTAAACTTGTTCAATAACCCTGCTTTACAATTGGAATACAGTAACAGGTTTTCAGAAATATTGGCTGTTTGGGATGAAATTTGCCATACTGTCCCTGAGGAGTGGTGGTTTTTTGATGATGAAAAAACCATCCCAACAGATATACAACGTAATGAAATGTACCAACAATTAACTTACTACCAGAACATAAATTTCTGGGAGCAGATATGAAAAAAACACCTTGTCTTTATGCAATTGTTCGCTTTGCACCCTTTGTTGAAACCGGTGAATTTGCGAATGTTGGCATTGTTTTGATAACTCCTGAGCAGCGCTTTTTTGGTTATAAATTGATGATTAAGCGTTATGGACGGGTAACTAATTTTTTCGATCAATTAGATCGCCGTGTTTATCAGGAAACTATGTACAAGCTCCGTGATGAGTTAGAAAGAAGCTTGGATATTTTTAATCAACACGGTTTTGATAGGCGCTTGAAGGATAATGATACTGATTTTGCAAAACATTATTTTGCTGAAATCATTCGTCCTAGAGAGACTGTAATCAAGTTTAGTGCGCCAAGAGTTGTTTTGACTGATAATCCTGCAAAAAAGCTTGAGCAACTCTACCAGTTCTATGTAGAACGTGATTTTGTAACAAAACAATATCAAGAGAAAGTGATGGAGAGTGGCGTTCGAAAATTGCTTTTTCAGGCTGATATAGGCGACCTATTTCATAGTATGAAAATAGGGAATGATTCATACCATGCGACATTCCCTTTTGTTGAGCAGCAAAAAGATAAAGCAGTTAAAATTATTAAACCATTACGACTTGATCACTCTGAACCCAGTAAGATTATTGAACATGGTGATGCGTGGCTGGCACGTATAAAAAGGCTTAAACGAAATAATTTTTTACCCGAAAAAGTATTATTTACAGTCAATGGGGTTGACAATAAGGATGAGCGAAAAGATGCATTTGAAGAGGTGATTGAGAATTTACAAGATGAAGGGGTAAATGTCATTCCTTATCAAAAGAAAGAAAGTATCCTGGCTTTTGCTCAATCAGTCGATTAAAACTTAAATCAGGCCTTTGCAATCGCCCCCAAAAGTGCCATCATTATTGGGTAGATTATTGTAATCTGTGAAGAGGCTTTAGCTGCGATCAATAGGTAATCTGGATTTATTTTAAACCACGAAGAACACGAAGAAGAAAAAGTCAAAAGCTCTTCCCTTCGTGTTCTTCGTGCCCTTCGTGGTGAAACTCTCTCTCTTTTCAGGCTTTATCTAATCTCAATTTTATCGCCACTATCAATAGCGGTCTTTAATTTCACTCTAAGCTCATCTAAAAATTTATCCATTTGCTCTTCATTTTCCAGATAGGTTTGATGAGTGAGCTCGCGTGGTTTTATGATGATTGGTTTTTTATAGACGGGACTAGGTTTATCTTTTACACCCGGTTCAATTTTTGTCCGTTTTGCCTCCATTGCGTTTGCAATTTTCTCAAACGCAGCATCTTTTTCATCACGAATGAATGATTGCAGTTCATAGAGGTGAGCAATACTGTTGTTGTTTGATATTTTTTGCTTGTATTGCTGAAGAGGGTATAAACATTCATTTTTTAGATTGTCATCCGCTTGTACTGTTTGCAGTTCTTTCTCGACTTGTTCGATTTGTTCATTTAAAAAAGTTTCTGCTTGTTGTCTTTTTTGGCTACCCACTTAACACGGGACATCTATTAGTTTCAGAGGGTTAGGCTTAGCCACTCCACGCTCCTTTCGTGGTAGTGGAAGTTCCCCCATTTCATTCAGCAACCATGAAAATAAATCAGGA
>NZ_FQTP01000165.1 GCF_900128515.1 Bathymodiolus heckerae thiotrophic gill symbiont | reverse complement strand
AAACTGGCATGAATATTTTTAAAGAAATGCAGCGATTAAAAAGCCTAAGGGATTATTACATCCAGTGAGTAAAAAAGGCTAAAAAGAGAGAAATAAGGCTAAAAAAATCAGACAAACAAGGTGTTTTTTAGATTTTTATGGAAAAATACGGAAATTTTGAGCTATTTTTTTTGAAAAATTGCAAGGGTTGAAAATAGGATGGGGAATTATGAATTATGCAAAGGTCTCATAATATATCTGATTCAATATATACATCAAAGTGGTTTTATCATCCAAACAAAGATCAATATAGAAAAAAGATAGGTTTACACTTAAATTCTTTAATAGAGGCTGGTGCAATAAATAAAGACGGAATAAATTATTCTGTAAACGGCAAGCTTATTAATCTTGTTATCGATTCTGAAAAAGAAAATAATAGGCATAATGACAATATAGCAAGTCAAAGAAGAATGATTCAAGTTACATTTGCGTTAGTTATAATTACTGCAGTTGGCATTTTTATACAGCTTTACAAACAACAAGTAATATGACAAACATTAGTGGAATAGTAAAAAGCACTCAAAAGATCATATGAAATGACACAGGTCTTAACGGCGATGCTCAGCGTATTGAGCAATTAGGCTGGATGCTTTTTTTAAAGATATTCAGTGATAAAGATAAAGAATTAGAAATTATCCAGGATGATTACACATCGCCCATCCCTGATGAGCTGCACTGGGATGCGTGGGCTGGAAATGATGAGGGGGTTACTGGAGATGAGCTTTTAGAATTTGTAGATCAAAAGCTATTCCCAACTCTAAGAGAGATTGATATTTCAACCGGCAATAAGCGTGCTTATATTGTGCACGAGGTGTTTAACGGCAACCATAACTATGTGAAGTCTGGCACCATTCTAAGACAAGTGCTTAACAAACTTAATGAAATTGATTTTAACAACTCTACGGATAAGCATATATTTGGTGATGTTTATGAATCATTTTTAAAAGAGCTTCAAAGTGCTGGCAAGAGTGGTGAGCTCTATACGCCACGTGCAATCGTACAGTTTTTAACTGATATGATTAACCCGCAGTTGGGTGAAAAGTACTTGACACCTCTTGTGGCACAGGCGGCTTTTTAACTGCCACAGTTGAGCATCTTAAAGATCAATCAACCACGGTTGAAGACATGAAAAATCTCCAGCAAAATGTTATTGGCTGGGAGTACAAGCCCTTGCCGTATTTGTTAGCAACGACTAATCTGATATTGCATGATGTTGAAGTGCCAAACGTTCGTTTCGATGATTCACTTTCTCGTCCACTCACTGAATACACTGATAAAGACAGAGCTGATGCAATACTTGCTAATCCGCCTTTTGGTGGTGTGGTGAGTAACAATAACGAAAACAATTTTCCACAAACCTATCGCACTAAAGAGTCAGCAGACCTATTTTTAATTTTGATGATTCATTTACTTAAGAAAAATGGCCGAGCAGCTATTGTCTTGCCAGACGGTTCACTTACAGGTGGCGGTGTCAGGCAAAGAATTAGAGAGAAATTACTTAAAGATTGTAATCTGCATACTATTGTACGTTTACCAAACTCTGTATTCCAGCCCTATGCTTAAGTTGTCATGACCCATTTTTTTTAAATTCATGATGCTATCTCCTAGCTAAAAGAACAAGCTGTTCGGTGCTTTAGTAGTGGTGTCAGTCGGCTCTTTAGGCGACCCCAGTATTTTTAAAATAGTGCTGTTGGCTAGTTTTTGTCTGATTTCACGTTCAAACATTAAAGAGTTGATTTCGGTATCTAGCTTAGAGATTGCCTTGGTACGCTGCTCATTTATTAATTTAGGGTCATGACAACTTAAGCATATTTAAAATCATGTTAAAGTACCGTTATGAAAGTAAAGAACAAGTATGTAAATCGTTCCCGTATTTCAGAGAAGAAATTTAGAGAAATAATTAAGTATTTTTCTCTTGATTTGAACGCAGTTCAAATCAAGGAATTAACAGGATTGAGCAGACAAACAATCAACA
>NZ_FQTP01000164.1 GCF_900128515.1 Bathymodiolus heckerae thiotrophic gill symbiont | reverse complement strand
CTTCTGATAACTCTCTTTTTGATAACACTTTATTATTTGATGAGCCACCTGGAAAATATCAATTAGAACAAATGGCTGAGTTGCTTGAAGATTATTCAGCTAAAAAATGGAATGGTGAAATCGATGATTTAATGCGTGCACCTGGGCATGATATTTGGGGAAAAATTAATTGTAATCGTTTTACTTGCACGGCAAAAAGCTGTGAATTTTATCAAGATTGTGCTTTTTTCACAGCGCGCAAAAAAATTACTAAGGCTGATGTCATTATTGCCAACCATGATTTAGTATTGGCTGATCTTGCTACTGGCAATACTGTACTTCCAAACGTAGATGAATCCATCTTTATCTTTGATGAGGCACACCATCTTAGCTCGAAAGCACTTTCACATTTCTCATTAACAACGAATACTGAGTTTATTAAAACCAGTATTCGTCAAGCCAAGGGCGTAAGTGATCAAATGTGTAAGATCACTGGTCAAAATAGTGCTGATGTCAACATCAAACAAGTGGATGACTATGTTGCCGATCTTAGCATTCTATTAAAAACCCTAGAATTTGACGAGGATGTTTATCTATTTGACCAAGGTCAAGTGGATAGTTCAATCAAGGATATTGCTAAAAATCTGTTTATTTCAGTTGCTGATATTCAAAATAAATTTTCCATTCTAAGAGGGTCCTGGGGAGATTATTTAAAAATTAAAGTGGTGGATAAATCCATTGTTGATCCGATTAATAATGCCAGTGGCGAATGTGAACAGCATCTACTTAGCATTGTAGAATTATTATCTTCTTTTTTAGCAAGCGATGACAACGCTCAATCGCCCCACTCTCGCTGGATTGAGAAAAATATACTGACCAATAAAAAAACTAATTACAGTCTCTGCAGTGCACAAACTGATATTTCCAGTAATTTAAATTCCTTGATTTGGTCAAAGGCTGCAGGCGTGGTACTAACCTCTGCAACGCTATCCTCTTTGGGTAGTTTTGACAGACTCAACAAGCAATTAGGATTGATAAAACCTGAGAATCAGTATCTGCGCCTACCCTCCCCTTTTATATTTGACCAAGTTGATTTTGTTATTGCTAAATTTAAAGCCAACCCTACTCAAGTATATGATCACACTCAAGAGGTTGCCGAACAGCTACTTAAGCGCATCGACAGCACACAAGGAACTTTGGTGTTATTTGCCTCTAACAAGCAAATGCAAATGGTGGCAGATATGATTGAAACTAAGCTTGACTGCACTTTATTCATCCAAGGCGAATACCCCAAGAAAGTCATTATAGAAAAACACACCGCACTGCGTCAAAAAAACCAAGGTAGTGTGATCTTTGGACTTGATAGCTTTGCTGAAGGGGTTGACCTTAAGGGCGACAATCTTACTCATGTGGTTATTGTAAAGCTACGTTTTAGCGTACCCAGCTCTCCAATTGACAAAACCTTGGCAGATTATTTACAATCTCAGAATCGTAATCCATTTATGGAGATCTCACTACCAGATGCTTCTCTTAGGTTAATTCAGGCTTGTGGTCGTTTAATTCGAACTGAAACTGATACTGGAAAAATTACCATTTTTGACAATCGCCTTACTACTAAGTTTTATGGCAAGCAGCTATTAGCCACCCTACCAAATTATAATGTTATTATCGAATAATTTAATTACTTTCCGCTAAAAAGTTACCGTCAATAATTAATAAATGAACGCCTTGCTTAGTTATTGAACGATGAGCACTCAATCCATCAGAAACAACATACGACATGCCTTCATGTAAAGTGGTTGTCTCTCCATTTTTTAACTTATTAGTCACTTCGCCTTTAAGACAATAAACAATATGGCCTTTTTCACACCAATGATCAGCTTTATAGTTTTGAGAGTACTCAACATACCTTATGCGTAATCCTTTGAACTGCATCGTCTGCCAATAAGCCATACCCGTTTCTCCAGCATGTTCAGTACGTGGAACACTACTCCAATCTATAGTTTGAAAAGGAATGCTTGTATTGTTTATCATATAATTTTAAAAACGCCAGAAAGCTT
>NZ_FQTP01000163.1 GCF_900128515.1 Bathymodiolus heckerae thiotrophic gill symbiont | reverse complement strand
TAAAGTGACATATTTATGGCCTTTTTTTGATGATGTTTCATCAATCCCAAGCTGAGTGATTGATGAAACATCATCGGCTATTTTTGCTTTGCCGATCCAATGATTAAAGACAGTCCAGATTCTCTGTGGATTCACCTTTAACATTTCTGCGACTCGATTGACGGGCATTTCTCTTTCAATCAGCGCCAATGCCATGGCTTCAAATAACAGAGTAAAACCACTCCCTGGGCGAGCCCACGGGACTTCTACAGTACGAACTTTTCCTTCGACTGTTGTTATCCGGGGAACAGCACAGTGTAGGTAACAAGTATGCTCAAAGAAGTTCAAGTGCTGCCATTGTCGATCGACAGTATCATGCACTGGGCAGAGAGTGTTCGATTCATCGGTAAAGCAGCAATTCTCAATTTAGGATTCAGTGATAAAATAACCTTAATTCCTAGTTAAAAAAACCAACCAGTGGTAGATACCGTCGAAACAATAACAAGCTTCACGCAATCAAATTTGATTGGACAGATCAAGCAGGCATTTGAAAACTTGCCCGACGCACGTAGCGGTAATGGTGTTTATCAAAAGTATGCGATGCCAGATGCTGCTCTCAGCGCCTTTTCTGTTTTCTTTATGCAGTCCCCCTCCTTTTTAGATTACCAGAATACGATGGAAAAAGAGCACGGCAAAAACAATGCCCAGAGCCTATTTGGTGTTCATTTAATCCCGAGCGCCAACCAGCTTAGAAACCTTCTTGATCCTGTCCCCGCAGAAACTCTCTCACCTATTTACAGGGAAGTATTTAGGGGCTTGCAGCAAAGCGGAAAAATCAACGAGTTCCATGTGCTTGATAAGACGATTTTAGTGGCTATTGATGGCGTAGAATACTTTAGTTCACAAACGATTCACTGCGATTGCTGTTCAACTCAATCATTAAAAAACGGTAAAACACATTACTCTCATGTGGCAGTAACGCCCGTTATTGTATCGCCCAAAAAATCGTCTGTTATTCCTTTGGTACCTGAATTTATCATCCCTCAAGATGGCTCTGAAAAGCAAGATTATGAGTTGGCCGCCTCAAAACGTTGGCTGGCAAAAGAAGCGAAGGGGTTACCTGAAAATACCACTTTTTTAGGCGATGATTTGTATTGTAAACAACCTTTTTGTGAGCAGCTGATTCAAATGAAAAAGCATTTTATTTTGGTTTGTAAGCCAGATTCTCATCAGGCTCTATACGAGTGGGTTGATGACTTTGAGCGATTAGGTAAGGTAGAAAATATCATTATCAATGAACCGAAGGGAAAGAAAAAAGTAAAAAAACACTACCGTTTTGTCAACCAAGTTCCTTTACGGGATACGGATGATGCTTTATTTGTAAACTGGTGTGAATTAACCATCACCAACGATAAAAACAAGATTATTTACCGCAATGCTTTTGCAACAGATTATGTATTGAATAGAAAAAATATCAAACAGATTATTGAGGCGGGTCGCACGAGGTGGAAAATCGAAAATGAAAACAACAATACTTTAAAAACAAAAGGCTACAATTTTAAACATAACTTTGGGCATGGTAAACAGCATCTGTCATCTTTGTTAGCAAGCCTAAATATTTTAGCTTTTTTGGTTCATACGGTACTTGAATGGTTTGATCAATGCTATGCGCTAGTCAGAAATGAGTTGAGCAGCAGAAAAACATTTTTTGACGATATAAGAGCGCTTACTCGCTACATGCACTTTGATAGCTGGCAATCATTACTGAAATTTATGCTAGAAGGATTGGAAGTTCCGATACCAAAAATAGGAGAAAACCTAAATTGAGAATTGCTGGGTTGGAGAGGTCTGTGCGTCGCAATTGCTGCCAGATTTGCTCGACTGGATTGAGTTCAGGTGAATAAGGAGGTAGTGGCATAATCGTTATATTAGTCGGCATATCAAGTTTTGTCGTTAAGTGCCAAGCAGCACGATCGACAATAAGTAGAGCATGTTTGCTTGATGTTACCGTCTCTGAAATAATATTAAGGTGTTCTTGCATGCCTTCAGTATTCGCTTTTGGCATAATTAAGCCCGCT
>NZ_FQTP01000162.1 GCF_900128515.1 Bathymodiolus heckerae thiotrophic gill symbiont | reverse complement strand
GTGGCAATTAAACTTAAATTATTTAGCGTTTCACTCACCAGAGTAGATGCAAATTTTTGATATTTCCCTAGTGATGGTTCAGACATTCTGGCGTTGATTAAAATACTAGGAATGTTATTTTTCTTAAGTGCATGAATCAAATTTGGCCAAATTTCAGTCTCCATTAAAATACATATTTCTGGCTGTATTTGATTAATATAACGCTTAACAATAAAGCCTAAATCAAATGGAAAATACAGGTGTAGCACTTGATTATCGTAATACTGTTTAATAGCACTAGATCCTGTTGGTGTTGTACTGGTTACGAGTATTCGGTGGTTTGGATGTTGCTTGATGAGTGTATCGATCAGGGTGATTGAAGCTCTAAATTCACCCACTGAAACACAATGAATCCAAATAATAGGCACTGGTATTTTACTAATAAATCCTAGCCTTTCAGAGAGTCTTTTTCGGTAATTAGGCGTCTTGATAGACTTGACTAATAGGCGAATAATCAATAGGGGTAAAAGTAGATATCCAACTAGGCTGTAAAGGGTTCGATTCATTTGTCGGTGGTATAATAGCTTTATTGTATTTTAGCGGTTTTTTATGAAATTTGTTGATTCTGCCAGTATTCGTGTTGAAGCTGGTAAAGGTGGTGCTGGTTGTTTGGGTTTTCGTCGAGAAAAATATATTCCTGATGGTGGTCCAGATGGCGGTGATGGCGGTGATGGTGGACACATTTATTTTCGTGGACAAGAAGGTTTAAACACCTTAAGTGAGTTTCGATTTAATCGTTTATTTAGGGCTAAAAATGGCCAGCCTGGTCAGGGTCAAAATAAACGTGGAAAATCAGCTGTGCATTTAACCGTTGAAATTCCATTAGGCACCAAAGTTTTTGATTTAGAAACTGATGAGCTAATTGGTGAGATGACTGTGCATGATCAAGTCATGCTTGTTGCCAAAGGTGGTTTTCATGGTTTGGGCAATACACGCTTTAAGTCAAGCATTAATCGAGCACCGAGAAAAACTACGCCAGGCTCTTTAGGTGAGGCGCGTGAAATTGGCTTAGAAATGAGCGTAATGGCTGACATTGGCCTACTTGGCATGCCTAATGCAGGTAAATCTAGTCTTATTCGTCAAATCTCTAGTGCTCGCCCTAAGGTGGCAGACTATCCGTTTACAACATTGCATCCGTCTTTAGGTGTGGTGTCGTATTATGATGAGCATATCGTCATGGCGGATATTCCAGGATTGATTGAAGATGCTAGTGAAGGTGTCGGCCTGGGCTTTGAATTCTTAAAGCATTTATCACGTGCTAAAGCATTATTACATGTAGTTGATATTTTGCCTGCAGATGCTTCTGACCCTGCTGAAAACTATTTGATCATTGAAAACGAGCTTAGAAAATATGATCCTGAATTGGCTAACAAGCCAAGATTGTTAGCCATTAATAAAATGGATTTATTGCGAGAAGAGGATCGAGTTGATATTGTTAAAAAATTATTAAAAGATATTGATTATCACGGTGATTTTTATAATATTTCAGCACTGAATGGCTTAGGTTGTAGAGATTTAGTAGAGGGTTTGTTTAAACTGGTTAAAGCTAATGATGAGTAAGAAAAAGTGGGTGGTTAAAATAGGCTCGGCACTACTCACTAATAATGGTAAAGGCTTAGATGTTACTGCTATTGGTGCTTGGGTTGAGCAAATTGCACAGCTCAAAACTCAAGATATTGAAATTATTTTAGTTTCATCTGGTGCTATTGCCGAAGGTATGAAGCGCTTAGGCTGGGCGTCTCGCCCAGAAAGCATTCATCAATTGCAAGCCGCTGCTGCTGTGGGTCAAATGGGTTTAGTTCAGACTTATGAGTCGTTATTTGCTAAGCATGATATTCATACGGCTCAAGTATTGTTAACCCATGCTAATTTGGTTAATGCTGAGCAAAGTGATAATATCTCAGCCACACTTAATGCGTTGCTTAAATTAGGCACAGTGCCTATTGTTAATGAAAATGATACCGTTGCTACAGAAGAGATTAAATTTGGTGACAACGATACCTTGGCTGCATTGGTGGCTAATTT
>NZ_FQTP01000161.1 GCF_900128515.1 Bathymodiolus heckerae thiotrophic gill symbiont | reverse complement strand
ATCACTATATACTCGACTGGAACTGGAATGAAGATCGCTGTACTATAAGCACAGGCCATGGCCCTGAAAATATAACTTGCCTACGAAGATTTGCCATTGGATTAATTAAATCCATTAGCAAAGAGAGCGTTTCTTCAATAACTAAAAAGCTAGCTCGCAATGTGCGACGAGTATTTGATTACCTGAGAATGACAGCCAACTCCAGAAAACTCATACATTAATGCCGAAGTCAAGAGGTTTAGAACGGTTTCGCCGTGCTAGTGGCCCTTGTGGGGCTTGCTTTCGCCCTTCTGGCAAATTAAGATCGATAAAATCTTCTGCCAATGCCTTCTTTGCATAGACGGCTTCACCAGTATCCCAAAAGGCAGCATAATTTTGGGCTGCTAATTTCATCTCTTCCACTTGATTCGAACGTAAGCTTTTATCAATTGTTATTTGTTTTGGTTCTGGTAATGAATAGACCTTATCAATTATCCACCCCATTTTCTCCTGATTTGAATTTAACCATGCTTCCGCAGCTTCATCTTCTGTCTTATTTTCACGGTTTATCGCATAATCCAGTTCGGCAATGATTTCATTGGATAATTTTATGCTATCCAATTGTTGGATCTCCTGTTCAGAAAAAAGTTGCTCCAATCGATCCTGCCGTGCGAGTAGTACCGCCCTATCTTTTCCGCACAATAATCCCTTGGGATCTGTCAATTCTCGAATATTGTATTTATTATGTAAAAATTGAGGGTGCCAAAGTGGCACAACTACCCATCGTTTTTCTGCGACTGCTTGTTCAAAGGCATCAATACATTGTTCTTGTGTTCCTGTTAAGAACGTATAACCGGCACCTTTCAACCTATACTCATCCATCATCTTGATGGAGAAACGTGTAATCCCTGCACCTGCTCCAATCCCCTGAATAGTTGGCGTCATTTTTTCTTTAACGGCTGGCTTTAACAGATCGCTAATCGTTGAAACTTCCGCCTCGGGCACGTAATCCGGCACTCCCCACAGGGCATAAGGCTCATAGTGCAAGCCTAGTTCTCGCGTAGGTGTTGCTCCTTCAACACCCTTTTTATATACGCCATGACTGGATGGTAGCCATGCGGAAGCAATCATGTCAATTTCACCTGATCGCAAACGGGCAAAGTTTTCCTTATGTGGATCAAAACTCCGAATAACGATATACCCCATTCTTTCTAATATATTGGCAACTACCGCTCCCGTTGCACGATGAAAAGAAAGATCTGTCACACCTAGCTTAATCACCTTGTCTTTTATCATTGACTCAGCTTGTTTCTCTTTATTGTCAGCAAAGGCAATACTTATATTTAAGCTAGTTATCACTATCATAAGGCCGTATAAATATTTTGTAATTTTCATAATTCATTACTCCTAAAATCTTATTTGTAATACATTTGTGAGTTTAAAAATTTTACCTACGTTAAGAGCCACAATATTTTGTTACACAAACGGCCTTTATCGAAAGGCCCATTGGATCCCTTTAGGTACTATTTTTTGCATCAACGTATCAACTGATATTTTGCTACCGCCAGTAAGTGCAAATGCGAAAATAACAGCCATCCAGATTGCCGAAAATTCCCAACCACCATTAGGCAACACCCAAACGTAACCAGCTGAAAAATGATGCCCCCAAAGCGTTGCGAAAAACAAGTAGGCAACACCTCCAACAGCAGCAATCCGTGTCATCAACCCAAATACCAAGCCAATACTTACAGCAATCTCAATTACACCCGCTAGAATCACCATCGGTGCTGCAGGGTTTAATCCCTCACTTATAAAATAATCCACGAAGATCTGAAATTGTTCTGGACCTGCCAAAACATGACCAGAATAATGTGCAACCTAAATCCTGCAAGCCATTATTTGGATGCCCAGTAACCATATAATTAGTATGGTTACCGGGGTTTCTACTGCCACTTTGCATACCTTTTTCCGATCGACGGATCCAGACATCCAGATTCCAGCTATAAATAGTGGGAATCTTTAGTATTCTCTGAGTTCAAGGCAATAAGCATTCTGCCAATGTATCATGGCCTTTAATCAAAATCGCTTAACTTTGATTTAATGCTA
>NZ_FQTP01000160.1 GCF_900128515.1 Bathymodiolus heckerae thiotrophic gill symbiont | reverse complement strand
TCGTATATTTCACTTGCGTCCTTGACTCGTTTCGCATTCATTTGATAAATTTCAAATCCACAGGTTCTAAATTGAAACCGTAATGCGTCACCATAAGTGCCCGTTGATTCGATCACTATATCTATCTGACATTCCAGCCCTTTCAATGCGTTCAGTAATTCAACGGTTTGTTCAGGGTGAGTCCACCATATAAGTTCTGAAACCGTGCCGCTAGCATTGCTTAATAAACCATATTGCTTCTCTTTGGCAATATCAATTGCAAAGACAGCTGACTCATTTGCCAATCTCTCCTTAACTTGAGTAAAATTAATTTTATTGACATTTTTTGAACGATAAGTATGCTTCTTCATAGTGGGAACACCTCCAGCTTTAAGGGGAATATTGTTAGAAATAAATCCCTTATTTTGAGGGTTCCCACTTCTTTTGTCTTGGTGTTACTATAGCTGACTGGCAATGAGGGGCTAGGGGAGGTTTTATTAGCAAAACTAGATTTTGGGTTGGTTCCTTAGCGTCGAATATCTACCAGTCAACCGTTAGCTTAAAGTAGAAAATTATTTATTATGGATGAACTCATGTTATTTACAGATGGAAGTGTGAATATCCAGTCAAAAATTGGCTATGAGCTTACCTCGCTGTGTTTGATCAAGAATTATCACTGGAATCATTGAGGAAAAACATAAAAGTGCAGCGGTTTGAGCAAACGTCTTCAACGAAACTGGAATTACAAACTTTATTATGGGCGCTAAGCGATATCCAGGCTTTAGGGTGTAAAGTGGTTGTACATACGGATTCTCAAAATATTATTGGCTTACCGGGTAGACGGGAACGGTTAGAGAAAAATGAATATCGCTCAAAGAACAATAAGCTGCTTAACAATTATGAGTTGTATGAGGAATTTTACAGAATAAGCGATCAAATTGATTTTCAACTGGTAAAAGTACGCGGACATCAAGCGACTAGGCACAAAGATGAAATTGATAGGCTTTTTACACTTGTCGATAGAGCATCAAGGAATGCGCTGAGAAATGAGTAGAGGTAAGCTATTTATTTTCAAAGAGGTTTCGGGCTAAGTCACAGGGACTTAAGGCAGCATCGGTGAGATTGCCCAAATGATTGATATTAAGATAAAATGACAAAATATTTCAGATCCGTATGAGTATGCACTGCAATAGCAGGTAATTCACTTCTATAACGGTTTTTTACATTGAATAAGACAGAAATCACTAATGAGTAATGAAGTAATAAACCAGGCACCTTCCGTAGAACGAGCTAAAGAATTAGAACAACAAGCAAAAGAGGGTCTTAAGCAATTAAAGGCAGGGCAGGAAAGGGCAATTACTGCTTGCCATAAAATGCGCGATACCAAGGCATACAGCGCCTTGGGTTTTGATTCCTATTATGCCTGGGGAGAAAGCACTCTCAATTTGAAAAAATCCAGACTTAATGAGTTAGCCCTAGCTGGTGAAGTTCAACAGGAATTATTAACTGGAGTCGCTGGAAATATACAAATCCCTGATACACCGGACACTTTTGAACCCCCCAATGTACCAGAAAATAATATACCTGCTGCTGATTTTTCAGAGCCTGAACCAGAAGATGAAGCCAATAAAGAACAAGCGTCTGGTAGTTTAAGTGATCAACTAATTAAACCTATCTTTAGCTCTTCTGAGTTATCCGATATAAGCACCCCTCAATTAGTTGCTTTAGCAAAAGCCCCGAAAGGAGAGCGATTAGCCGTACTAGATAAGGCAGCAGATGAGGCTAAAGCTGAAGATAAACCTATTACGACTAGTATAATTAAAGATGCTGTAAAAGCTTCGGTTAAACCAGTTGAGCCATCAGCCGACGAGAAAGCCGCAGCCATTAAAAAGCACCATAGATCAGCAATGGGCAAGGTTAGTAAGTTAGGTGAGACATTAAGAGGGCTCGATACTACTCATGTCAGTAGCGAGGACGTAGCCAGCTGGAAGACCTACCTGGATGACGTTAAAGAATCAATCCTGGTACTTGAAAAGGCACGGCGAAACCGTTCTAAACCTCTTGACTTCGGTATTAATGTATGGGTTTTCTGGAGTTGGCTGTCATTCTCAGGTAATCAAATACTCGTCGCACATTGCGAGCTAGCTTTTTGGTTATTGAAGAA
>NZ_FQTP01000159.1 GCF_900128515.1 Bathymodiolus heckerae thiotrophic gill symbiont | reverse complement strand
TTTAATATGAAAAACAATACATATTCTTCTAAAGATTTTTCAACGATAAGCGCTAAACTTATTGCTGAAACACCAGAAAAATTAATCCATAGGGATGTGCTCAAAGCCTCAATAGATGGGGACATAGTGAAGCTCCCCCACTTGACTGGACACCAAACTAATATTTTACGCATTATTTTTCTGTATCAATAATCTTTTTTGAGGTTTGCACCCAAGGTCAGGCTACGAAGGAGCAAAGCCCCAACTTGGAACTTGTTCCAAGCCCTAACTTAAGCCTTAAAGGCTTAATGTTAAGTTAGGGAATATTGTTGCGATAAAACCTCTTTTCATAATCATTAGGCGAGTAATAATCAATCGTTGAATGTCGCCTAATTTTGTTATAAAACACTTCAATATATTCAAAGAGACCTTTGCATAAATATGAATAATCATCAAAAATCCACTTTTCACCCGCTTGGCGATTTTTTAAACCCAGCCTTAGCCCTGCTAGGACAAGGTTTAATAAAATCACCAATCTGGCAAAAATTGAATTTTGCTAATCATCCCTATTTATGCAAAGGTCTCTCAAAGATAGCACTGCTTGCTTGTTTCCTAGTTTGATAAATTTTCTGATTGATTAACTCTGTTTTTAGGGTGTTAAAAAAACTCTCAGCGACTGCGTTATCATGGCATTCACCTTTTCTGCTCATGCTTTGGGTGATGTTATTTGCTTTGAATAACTTAAGGTATTCATAAGCTCTGTAGGTTGAGCCTTGGTCAGAGTGTAGTAGCACTTTTTGTTGTTTTGGTTTGTTTTTGATTGCCATTGATAATGCGTCAATGATTAATTTTGTATTGTTGTTCTGATTCATTGACCAGCCAACAACTCTACGAGAATACAAATCAATCACAGTGGCTAAATACAGCCAGCCTTGTTTGGTATGAACAAAGGTGGTATCACTGACCCATTTGCTGTTGGGTGTTGCAGCACTGAACTCTCTGTTGAGAATGTTGTTGGTAAAATTCACATTGTTTCTAGGTATTTTGGCTTTTTTGTGACAGATGCTAAAATGAGCGTAAATGTTGTTCTGACTCATTAGTCTTGCTACTTTATTAAGTCCAACCTTAATGCCTTGTGCCTTTAAGTCGTGATAAATCCTAGGCGATCCATAGGTTCTTCTGCTTTGTTTAAATGATTGGAGTATCTTAAACAAAATCTTATCGTTTTGCCTGCATCGAAGGCTTTGTGGTGTAGTTTTCCAATAGTAGTATCCACTTTTAGATACTTTCATACACCGACATAAAACGGTGATTGGATAGTTTGTTGCCTCAACAGCAATAAACTTAAATCTCAGTTGTTTTCCGCCTTGAAGAAGGCTTGCGCCTTTTTTAAGATTTCTACCTCCATTTGGGAGAGTTTTAAATCTTTTGCTAGTTGTTTATTCGCTTTTAATAACTCAGAATGTGTTGCTTTGTGGTGTTGGGTGTCAATATTCTCGGCGGTTCTTTTAAAGGCTTTGTCTTGTTTTTGATTCAATTCAACTCTCCATTTATATATCATGTTTCTACGAATGCCTAGATCTCTTGCAAGTTGTGCCACAGAGGTGTTAGGTTGATTTGCCAAATGTAGGGCTTCTAGTTTAAACGCTTTGGTAAAGGCTGTGTATTTTCTGGTCATTTTGGACTCCTAAATTGTTGTAATTTGGTGTCCAGTTTATTGGGGGAACTTCACAGTTTTTTGGTTAAAACTATTATACCAACTGGGCTTGCTGTGTTTTTTTAGTTTCTATTTTTGGATTGGGGAAATAATAACTTGCCCTGCAAGGGGGGTACGTGGTAGAATGCGAATTACTATTTAATTTTTAACTAAAATGACAATATTAAAAAACAAAAAAACTAACCAAGCACTCACATCTCTAGGGGGGGGGGCACACTCTAGTGCACTAACCAAGCTTAAACAGTTTTTTGTATTTTTATTACTAACCCTATCACTCAACACTACCGCCGTTGATGCTCGCCAAGCAGGCGAGCAAATACAATCTCAAATAGTCAATAAAGCCATCAGTACTACTGAAGGCTATATCAACACCCAAGCCAACGAGTTTATCAATAATTCTGGCAAAGGTAGAACTTTAATCAGCATCAAGGGTATTGAATCAGATAAGCCAAGCTATAGTATCGATACCATTCAGCCTATTAGTGAATTCAATACTGACATTCAAGAGCTAAC
>NZ_FQTP01000158.1 GCF_900128515.1 Bathymodiolus heckerae thiotrophic gill symbiont | reverse complement strand
ACACTGTTTGTTGCTGATAGCCTAATTTGTAAAATACGAAGAAACGCTTCTTGGTGAGCTTTAGAGTGCTGGTTTATAGGATGTTTTCTTGCAAGCTTATGTTTTAAAGGGAACACTCATGATCCTGATACAAAGTCAGTCCAAATTTTACCTTCCGGACGATATTCTTCTTTTATTAAATCAATAGAACTTTGTATTTCTGTTGCAAATGATTCAGCTCGTTTTACTCTACTATGAAAACTTATCACCCTTTTCAGCTCATAGTCTTTAACAGCTTTAATGAGGCCTATTTGAGATGCTAATGATTTTGCATCGGTAATATCATTGCCTTCTGTTTGTATCAGTCTACTTTTTTGTATCCATTGGGCAATCATGGGATTGTCAACACCAACAAGTACGACTTGATAATCGGTTAATAGTGGAGGCCTACGATTAATGGCTTCACCAAAGGATAAAGTATGGAAAACTTTGCCAAAGACAGATTCATCGTCCATTCCTGTAATTTCAACACCCATTTCACTTGCCTTCTTTTTTAGGTTCGTTGAATAGATTTTTGGTGTTGCTGTTGTGAATAATCTTTTCTTTGCTTTAATCAAAGATTGGTCTAATACCATCGTAAATGCACTTCCGGTTTGGCCTGTGCATCGATGTGCTTCATCAGCAACCACCAAATCAAACATGGAAGTCTTATCATTTTTTTGAGCTTCAGCAATAATGGGAGACGATTGGTAGGTTGAGAAAATAACTTTATTCTCAGTACCCTTTAAAAAGATATTTATTTCATCTGCTTTTGATGTAACAGGAAATGGTATATCTTCAACAGACTGTATTATCTCGTCTTCACTTGATTTCCTACCCACCGTTTGATCAGAACAAACACATAAAACACCAAATGGTATCTTTGCTGCAAACGTCCATTCTCTCAGCGATTGAGACAACAAACTAAGGAAAGAAGTAATACCAGTGTTGTCTGAACAGATAATTTTTCTTTTATCCATAGAGACGTAAAAGTTTTACCAGTTCCACATGCCATGACCAATTGACCACGTTCACTTTCCTGAAAGCCTTTTTCTACGGCTTGGATTGCTTCTAATTGATGTGGTCGAGGAGTGGGGCGTGGTTTTCTTTTTGCGGTATTGAGTTCAGATATATGTATTGGATATTCAATTGCAGCTTTGTCAAAATCAGAAAGAAGAAAATGTGTAACTGTTTTTTCTTGAGCATGGCAAACTTGTTTTGCATTTTTCCCCATTTTGTCTGTAGTTGTAATCAACAGCCGTTTATCAATTCCTTTCCTGTTTGATTCACTGAGAAACTTATCTATATCCGATTTGCTAATGGAGTACTCGGGAGCATAACATTTTGCTTGTACAGCCCAAATTTCATTATTATTATGTTTGAAGGTGAGATCAACACCACAATCAGGCCCCCAACGATCAGGGTATTCATCCCATAACCATATTCGATCAATTTGCGTTGACCATTCGGGATCATTTTTTAGAAACCACTTAACAAAATGCTCAAATTGCATACCCTTTTTCTTTGGGTCAAATGAACTTAAAATTTCAGAAAATGTAGTCATAGAGATTCAATCAATTCCATTCATTTAGTGTTTCTTGACTATATCACTAACGAACAAGGTTAGATTGTGATCGCGAAGCGAGCCACAATCTGAACCGTTTGTTGGACGAAGCCGCTATCGCGGAGAAAAACCAGCTTATTCGATAGTTCCAAAATAATGCCTCACAGCGCTGCAAGTCTATTTGGCAGCACGCGCTTTGTCTTCAACTCAAAATCGATATTTAAAGCCCTTGTTCGAAAGTCACGTTAAATAGCATCATCACGCACCGGATTAGTGATTCTTCTCCGCCTATTGGTAATAGTTACCCCAAGTAGGGCTAATAAACTCAGCCCCTTCATTTCTAGCCATCACAATTTCCTTTTGATGAGGCAATTCAAACATTATTATTTTTCATCTTGCCTAAGAAAACGTTTCGAGATAGACTGTAAATTATGGAAATCACACAACAACACATAAATCATAAGGCATTTATTTATTTCAAGACCCAGTTCAAAAAAGGTATTTTCTAAATACTATCAATAACACTTCTTGTCAAGAAGAAAAAAACATTTAATAATCTCTAGCTTTTATGCCGGGCTTGTCCAACAAACGGTTCAGATTGTGGTTCGCTTCGCGATCACAATCTAACCTTGTT
>NZ_FQTP01000157.1 GCF_900128515.1 Bathymodiolus heckerae thiotrophic gill symbiont | reverse complement strand
TTAATGTGAAAAATGGAAAGTAATAATAATTAAAATAGAGAATTGACATGGTTATGACAGGAGGGGGGGGGGGTGATAAATGGTAACGGGGTTATTTTTTCTGGCAAGGTGAAAGGACTCCGATAAATTCCCATAACTAGCCAATGAAAGTAATGATATAAAATCGCGAAAGATGGTTATGATTTCAATAGTAGGGATACACCTAATTAACGAAAGAGCTAGTTTGAATCATGCCTATCCGGATGTTGCACAAGCTGGGGTCTCCGTTCGTGCTGCGATCTTCAGCACACTGTCGAAAGCCAGCATCGGCCAGAACCGACGGTTGAATCGGAACACGAATTCATCGAGATAACCCTGCAAGTGCTTCGAACTGACTCCATGGTTTGTACCCAGAAGCCATGCATCAAGGTTCCCAAAGACAATATGAATCATTGGAAGGTGCTGGTCCGTTTTGGCTTGATCACCCTGGATCGACATGTCTATAACCTAAATTGGATAAGTTATCGTAGCCTCTCCACCCTGTCAATCAGCGTCGAAAACTTTCCACATGGTTTAGCAGGTTAATCTGCTTTTAACCCTGATTTTCGATGCTTAAAACGGTAAGAATCATTCCCTGTTTCGATAATGTCACAATGATGGGTAATTCGATCCAGTAGTGCTGCTGTCATCTTTGCATCACCAAAAACCTGTACCCATTCACTGAACTTTAAGTTGGTGGTTATTATCAGCGTGGTTCGTTCATAGAGCTGGCTGATGAGGTGAAAGAGTAATGCGCCACCTGACTTCGGGAAGGGTAGATAACCTAGTTCATCAAGGATGACAGCATCCACCTGGATGAGCTTTCTCGCCATTGCCCCTGTTTTTTCTGCTGCTTTTCAAGCTCCAGCAGGTTAACTAAATCTACTGCATTAAAAAACCTGACACGTTTCTCATGCTGAATGGCAGCAACGCCTAGCGCAGTAGCCAGGTGTGTTTTCCCTGTTCCTGTACCGCCCACAAGAATGAGGTTGTGCGCATCGTCCATGAATTTCGCTGTTGCAAGTTGTTCTATTTGTGCTTGTGAAAGCGGTGTTTCATCCCATTTAAAGTTGACCAAGTCACGATGTATAGGAAACCTGGCGACTTTCAGTTGGTATTTTAGGCTACGTGCCTGGCGGTCGGTTATTTCCGCATTAATGAGTTGTCTCAGTAATAATTCTGGCGATAGTTCCTGCTGTCGTTGCGGTGCTTCGGCCTTGATATCAGCCCATACATCGCTCATGCCATAGAGACGCAGATCTTTTAGCTGGGTTAAGAGGTCAATGGACATAATGACCTCCCAGTAGTTGATCATAGTGCTCAAAGCTCGCCTGTGGCTCTGTCGTTAGCTGTAAATCATGACAGGCATTTAACGCTTTGGGTCGGTCAGGTTCTGTTAATCGCCTGATTTCATTCAGTACAATACTGCCAGTGACAACACCTGATTCCAATGTGAGTTTACAGGCTAGCTCGAACGCATCAATGCCAACCTCTTTTGCCAGCAATAGGCAGTCAACAAAGGCTTTATCACCTTTGTCTTGTTGCAAAAGCTTTGTTCTGACTTGCTGTATCGGTTCAGGTAAGTCCCATGAGACAAAAGGGATACCATGCCTTAAAGCACCCGGTTTCTTTTCTAATACAGACAGATAATGCCAGGGATTACACACCATTTCATCACGGATAAAGCTGCGTTGATGTTCTGCGATGATTTCACCCGCTGCTACGATGGTCAAAGAATAAGCAGTCACTCTGACAGAGACGATTTGCCCGACCCATTGGGCAGGGACACTGTAATTGTTTCTATCCAGTCTAACTAAACAAGTCCGGCTGTCTTTTAATAAATGTTCAATATAGCCAGCGAATGGGGTTGTGATTTGGCGCAGTAATGGCTGCTCTTGTCGATAACACTCAGCAATTGTTTGTGAGGATAAAGTCGGATATTTTCTGCTAGCCAGGTCCTCACAACGTTTTTCTAACCACAGGTTTAAGTCATCAAAGGTGTTAAATTTAGCACGCGGCGTAAACAGCCACTCTCTAACATTACCCACCTGATTTTCTACCTGACCTTTTTCCCATCCAGCCGCTGGTGTACATTCAAAGAGCTCAAGCAAGACATATAGACTTTCAGAAAAATAACTTCCAAAAAAGCGAAGGTGATTATTGAAAGCTGGTTTATAATTTCCGCTCCGACCGGCCTCATTCATAAAAAACATTCAAAGTGGCAATCCTCACTTTTTCAAAA
>NZ_FQTP01000156.1 GCF_900128515.1 Bathymodiolus heckerae thiotrophic gill symbiont | reverse complement strand
GCTTGTGGCAATACTACCTGTCTTAGTGCTTGTGTCTGTGTTAAACCCATTGCTGCTGCTGCTTCTTTCTGCCCTTTATCTACAGACTCAATGCCAGAGCGAATAGCTTCAGCAATATAAGTAGCGGCATAAATACTCAAAGCAAAGGCTAAAGCAAAAAACTCAATAGATAAGTCTGTACCGCCTCTAAAGTTAAAACCCTTTAGTGCTGGATATTCTAATTGCGCACCAGAAACTAAATAGACTACAATCGGCAGCAGCACAACCAGACCTAAAAAATGTGGAATGGTATTAGTAACCACGCCTGTTTCATCATGCTTCTTATTACTATGTTTTTTAATAAAAATATAGCCAACAATACCAGCAACAAGACTTGCAAGTACAAAATAGAACTCACCCTCCATAATAGGCTTAGGCAAGTACAAGCCTCTTGAATTTAGGAAAATACTATCAAAGAAATTGATACTATTTTTAGGGGATGGAAAGGCACTAAGTGCTATTGAATACCAGAATAGAATTTGAAGCAATATTGGTATATTTCTAAAAATCTCAATATACACGGTGGCCATCTTTCTAATCAAATAATTGCTGGATAAGCGTGAAATACCAACAATAAGACCTAGAACTGTTGCAAAAAATATACCGGTTATTGCAACAATTAAAGTATTAACAATACCAACATAAAACGCTTGAAGATTGGTTGATGCTGGTGAATATTCCAAAAAGAAATTATCATTAACCGCAAAACCAGCTTCATCATTTAAAAAACCAAAACCACTTCTAATGCCTCTTTGCTCGATATTAAGCATCATGTTATCAAACGCTTGATAAGCAAAATAAGCAATAACAACAACAGCTAACACCTGAAATAAGATTGCTCGAACTTCGTTGTTATATAGTAGTGATTTTAGTTTTGTAAACACAAAAAACCTCAATAATAAAACGGCCAACTTTGTTGAGTTAGCCGTTTTATATTTAGTTTAGACTCTATCTAAACGCTGGAGCGTACAAGATACCGCCCTTAATCCACAACTGGTTTATACCACGTGGAAGCTGAATTGGCGTAGACATGCCGATGTTTCTTTCAAAACTTTCGCCATAGTTACCTACTTGTGCAATAATATTGCGTGACCAATCTTTGCTAAGACCTAAGCTTTCATTAAGCTTGCCAGATTTTCCTTGTAATCTCTGGATACCAGGACTAGTAGAAACATCATCGATAGTAGCTGAAGTAACACCCAACTCTTCTGCTTCAATCATTGCGTTAAGTGACCATCTAACGATATTAAGCCAAGTGTTATCATCCTTACGAACAACCGGACCTAAAGGCTCTTTAGAGATAACGTCACCTAAAACTACAGCAGATGAAGGATCTTTAAGTGTTGATCTAAGGCCAGCAAGCTGAGATACGTCTGAAGTTAATGCATCACAACGACCCGCTTCAAAACCAGATTTGGTTTGCGCAGAAGTATTATAAGTAACCGCTTTAAATTTCATTTTATTTGAACGGAAGTAATCAGCTAAATTAAGCTCAGTTGTTGTTCCTGCTTGAATACAAAATGAAGCGCCATCTAGCTCTTTCACACTGTTAATGCCTAATGCTTTCTTAACCATGAAGCCTTGACCGTCATAGTAGTTTACGCCAGCAAATGTAAGGCCTAATGAAGTATCACGAGTGTGAGTCCAAGTAGTGTTACGTGAAAGCATGTCGATTTCACCAGATGATAATGCAACAAAACGCTCTTTAGCCGTTAATGGTACAAACTTCACTTTTTTAGCATCACCTAATGTAGCGGCAGCAACTGCACGACAAACATCAACATCAATACCAGTCCAATTGCCACTTGAGTCAGGACTAGAAAAACCAGGTGTACCTGTAGATACGCCACATGTTAAGCTACCTTTAGCCTGTACATCTTTTAAAGTGTCACTATGGAATAACCCTGCTTGAACGCTAAAACTACCGATCGTTAATAACGATACAGCAGACAATTTTAATAATTGATTCATAAAACTTCTCCTCATTGAGATTAATAAAAAATACAATATCTAATTAAATACTGCAGAGGGAAAGTTTAGCAAAAAACCACCATGAACAGATGGTTTTTAAAAAAAAATTAAGGGTCATGACAACCCAAGCATATTTAAAATCATGTTAAAGTACCGTTATGAAAGTAAAAAAACAAGTATGTAAATCGTTCCCGTATTTCAGAGAAGAAATTTAGAGAAATAATTAAGTATTTTTCTCTTGATTTGAACGCA
>NZ_FQTP01000155.1 GCF_900128515.1 Bathymodiolus heckerae thiotrophic gill symbiont | reverse complement strand
TGGCCTTTTATTTTGTCTCCACCTTCGCTATCGCTCAGACTCCGACAAAACAACCGGCCCTACGGCTATCGCGGACTAAAAATCTTCACTTCGCTAAAGCTCCGTTTCCAGGATTTTCAGCGTTTGATCGTATTGCCATTGTATTCATACAAAAGCATCCGATGATCAGGCTTAGTCGAAAGACTAAATACAGGGTGCTCCATAGATGCAGAATCATCCTTGTTAAGTATCAAAAGCATCGCAGATAAAAAATCTGGTTCTTTATGTAATTTTGGCGAATGAAAATTAGACATGAAGTATCGAGTTATCAAGAACAAAAATAGTACATCAGACTATACATTAATATCGAGGTATCAGGAACATTTTATTGTTTCTTGCTTAGTCCAGACAAAAATACGTTCAAAAAATACTATCGTGACTTTAGGAACAGACTATCGTAACTTTGGGAACAGCTATTTTTCTACACGGCATATATTGCAATGCCTACAGCGATTTTTTTTGCCCTGTAACATATATAACTATATCTTTAACTTATCTAACTTAGGTATTTTTCTATTTTTCAGTTTTTTAAAGATCAAAAACAAGTAGTCAAAATAAAAAGAAGAACATAATATGCGCTTGCGCTTATCATATTTAGAGTAAACTTTCTTTTTGCTTGTGTATTCCACTAAAAAAATGTATTAATATGTAATACAAAATATTAATATTAGAGAGCTATAATGCAAAGAAATACCAGCGTAACACTAGGCGATCATTATTCTACGTTTGTGGATGACAAAATTAAAACCGGGCGTTTTCAATCAACAAGTGAAGCGATTAGGGCAGGACTTAATCTTTTAGAAGAACAAGAAACAAAGCTCGATATTTTAAGAAATACCCTTGCAGCTGGGGAGTCTCAACTTGACCAGGGATTAGGGGTAGATGGCCAAAGCTTTATGGAGGAGTTAATAGGATAGTGGCTAAATATCTATTATCACCAGCCGCACAAAATAGCCTTAAAGAGATAAAAGCGTATTCTCTTAAAAATTTTGGAACCAGACAAACGACAATTTACCTTAAAAATTTGCATGCTTGTATGCAGACTTAGCTGAGAACCCATCTAAAGGGACAGAAAGACCTGAAATTAAAAAAGGTTATTACAGTAATTTTATAGCATCACATACGATCTACTACTGCATGAATGGTACGCAGATAGGAATCATTGATATATTGCATCAGGCCATGGAACCAAAATTACATATTCATTAAAATCTTAACCAAAAGTAACCAAAAGTAACCAAAAGGGTCAGCCTCGATTGAAAATTGTTTGTTGTAATGACCGCTCATGACTGTAACCCGTCAGCGACCATTAGCACCAACGCTACCTGCTTCTCTACTTTAAAGCATCCTTCAGTCCTTTAATCCGATTAGCCGCCTGCTCATAACTCTCCCCTGGTCTAGCCTGCTTCTCAATCTCTTTCTTGGCCACATGCTTTGGTAATTTACTAGGAGCAGTATTTTCCTTCGGTGGCTCTTTCCTGGTAAACATTATCACATCATCAGCTATTAATATGTTGTACTCAGGCAGATGGTTAGTTTCCGTTATTTGTTTTATATTGAAACGAAATAGCTTCATTTGGGATGTAATCCCTAGCTTTTCTTTCAGGTTCTGCAGGCTAATCTTCCAAGCAACCTGGTTACCACAATGTTTTCTAGCCAACTCATACAACCGTCTTTCTGTCGGTTTCCGCAGTCTGAAATAATCCTTGTCGATAGTAAGAACAGCATCACCTGTTAACGGCGGAGCATATCCGAATAAAACTGGCGAATACCCTATCTAAAAAAAGAGAGGCATAAAAACTACCTCTCTCTTTTTCTTAATTCTCACGATAGTGAGTTTCAAAAAGGAATCTCCCGTTTTTCAACATCCTCAGTAGATTCAAACTCAGTACAACGATCAAACCGCATTTGTTCCATTAGCTGTAGTCGGTACTGTATCAATATCGCTTCCCTTATTTCATCAATAAACTCAAATACTGCCGTTGCTTGTTCTGGTGTCCAATAGTCAGGTAGTTTAATGTTTTTCACATCAGTGTTCCCCTATTAGCTCTATCCAGGAACTAACCGAGCCATCAAAGCACACATCAGGTCGGCCAGAGGCTTTCCTGTGATAATTGCGTTTTGAACGGCTCGAATGGTATATGAGCTGATACGTGCAATTCTTTCCAAAAACAATAATGGATTAACAAAGCCACCCTTATTCTTGGCTCTTTCCTGCCTTTTTTCAAGAGATTTAGTATA
>NZ_FQTP01000154.1 GCF_900128515.1 Bathymodiolus heckerae thiotrophic gill symbiont | reverse complement strand
TAAAGGATCATCCGCATATTCATGTGGTCATGCCGGCGGCAATCGTGGACAAGACCAATAAGCTTTGGCGTACTAAAGAGGGAAAATACCTGTTTAATCATAAAGCACTGGCGAAAGTCTTTCGCGCTAAAATGCTGACACGCATGAGCGAAGAGAAACTTCCTTTTCCTGCGAAGATTCCGGGAAAATGGGTAGTGGATTGCAAGTTTGTCGGTGCTGGCGATAAAGCCCTGATTTATCTGGGTCGATACCTTTACCGTGGCGTTATTCGTGAAAAGGATATTTTATCCTGCCAGAATGGCAAAGTGACGTATCGTTATCAAGACAGCAAAACCAAACGTTATCGAACCAAAACGCTTTCAGGAGCTGATTTTTTATGGTTAGTACTGCAACATGTTTTACCTAAAGGCTTTCGCCGTGCACGGAACTTCGGTTTTTTGCACCCCAATAGCAAAAGGGTGATTAAACTGATCCATACCCTGCTAAAGTTTGATCCGACGAAGATATTAAGCAGACTTAAAGTACGACCACAATTCAGTTGCAAATGTTGTGGCGGTGTAATGATCGTGGGGCGTAGGAGAATCCCCAGAGTGGAAGTGACCTTTCAGCCTGTGCCGACTTAAATGCTGGAACCACTAAAGGTTATGTAAATTCACACTCCTTCGCCCAGACAAGCAGCGCATAAGGCGCTGAGGGAGTTGTTTGGGCTAAAATCGGGGATTAAAGCATAAAAAATGCCCCGATACTTGAACTTTAGGAGTTGACTGCAATGGGCAACGCTCAAGGTTCAATTAAGTTGTAAAAACGAAGTCTGATTAATCAATCGAGCTAATCAGCAAAAAGCTATTTTCATAGAAACGATTTAACAGACTTCCTACTAACGGGCCGGGCTTGTCCAACAAACGGTTCAGATTGTGGCTCGCTTCGCGATCACAATCTAACCTTGTTCGTTAGGTGGGATAATGATACGCCAAATATGATCGATGTGCGCAGCTTTCATTTTAGTGAGGCGGCATAATTCTTTTTTTATTACTGTATTAGACTTGTTTTCAAATAAGAATTTTCCAGCAGGATCATGCCTTAGGTACTTGAGAATAACAGGAGCCATTTTAATGAGAGGGAACTGTTCATCACGATCAAAATTTAAGTCAAGATTTATTTCTTCAATACTCTTCTCTTGAATTTGGTATGAGGGGTGACCCTTTGATTGAATGACACTTTTTGTAGATGACGCTTTAGGTGACTGTTTTCGTAACTGATCAGGAATAGGGAATTCAAATTCATCTGCTTTTTCAATAAGATAGTCAAGGTTTACATAGGTATGTGTATAACAAGGGTCTCCTAAAATTGGGTTCATCAAACCATAAATTCCATTATCACTTAATCCCTCAAGTTTGGTAATAATGTCACCTTGAGTGGCTAAACCTATTTTATAGGCGTCGTCGTTATGCTCAATAATGTATTGCTCAAAAAATATTAGTCTGTAGTCGTTTTGACCTGGACGGTCTAGTAAATAGTAGTCTGAGAATGGGGTTATATGTCGTAGCTCTTTTCTATACCTAATATGCCATAATAGGTCGTGCGTTTGGCATGGCTGGTTAGTATTTAATTTATCAAGAATCTCGTGCCATTTTACTAAATTAAATTTGTTACAATGTTTATCTGTACCTATTACTTGAAGTCGATTGGTTAAGATGTCATACGTTATATTTTCCAGAGGAGAGAGCCCGTAATTATCACCAGATTTTTTTTCAGGAAATTGAGTTGAATGTTGGCTTGAAAGTCTTTTAATGCTTGTTTTGACTTTTTTTCCAGTTGCGATTCACCCAGCAAATCGCCCCATAAATCACGAGGGTAAATATGAATTAAATCTTTTTCCTCAAAAAAGCTCATAATTAGGTTAAAAGTCTTTTCTGGATCAAAATTATCAACTAATTTGTTCCAAAACCAGAATACTGTTGCTAGGTCAATGTTCTTTCTATGTTCAGAAGTAGTCTTTTTCCATGTTAGAACCTCATTTTGGTAAACTTTAGGCACATTTAATTCCTTATATATTTGTATTTTAAAAGTAAATAATAACTAATTGGATGAGAATGTAAATAAGAGTATGGTTTTGATAAGAGCTCAGCTTTCACAGCTGAGCTCGTTAAGTAGACTATGAAGCTATTTTAGATTTCCAGTCTTGAAGTGAAGTGACTTCAACCGCTGAAAATCCTGGAAACGGAGCTTTAGCGAAGTGAAGATTTTTAGTCCGCGATAGCCGTAGGGCCGGTTGTTTTGTCGGAGTCTGAGCGATAGCGAAGGTGGAGACAAAATAAAAGGCCAT
>NZ_FQTP01000153.1 GCF_900128515.1 Bathymodiolus heckerae thiotrophic gill symbiont | reverse complement strand
TAAAGGATCATCCGCATATTCATGTGGTCATGCCGGCGGCAATCGTGGACAAGACCAATAAGCTTTGGCGTACTAAAGAGGGAAAATACCTGTTTAATCATAAAGCACTGGCGAAAGTCTTTCGCGCTAAAATGCTGACACGCATGAGCGAAGAGAAACTTCCTTTTCCTGCGAAGATTCCGGGAAAATGGGTAGTGGATTGCAAGTTTGTCGGTGCTGGCGATAAAGCCCTGATTTATCTGGGTCGATACCTTTACCGTGGCGTTATTCGTGAAAAGGATATTTTATCCTGCCAGAATGGCAAAGTGACGTATCGTTATCAAGACAGCAAAACCAAACGTTATCGAACCAAAACGCTTTCAGGAGCTGATTTTTTATGGTTAGTACTGCAACATGTTTTACCTAAAGGCTTTCGCCGTGCACGGAACTTCGGTTTTTTGCACCCCAATAGCAAAAGGGTGATTAAACTGATCCATACCCTGCTAAAGTTTGATCCGACGAAGATATTAAGCAGACTTAAAGTACGACCACAATTCAGTTGCAAATGTTGTGGCGGTGTAATGATCGTGGGGCGTAGGAGAATCCCCAGAGTGGAAGTGACCTTTCAGCCTGTGCCGACTTAAATGCTGGAACCACTAAAGGTTATGTAAATTCACACTCCTTCGCCCAGACAAGCAGCGCATAAGGCGCTGAGGGAGTTGTTTGGGCTAAAATCGGGGATTAAAGCATAAAAAATGCCCCGATACTTGAACTTTAGGAGTTGACTGCAATGGGCAACGCTCAAGGTTCAATTAAGTTGTAAAAACGAAGTCTGATTAATCAATCGAGCTAATCAGCAAAAAGCTATTTTCATAGAAACGATTTAACAGACTTCCTACTAACGGGCCGGGCTTGTCCAACAAACGGTTCAGATTGTGGCTCGCTTCGCGATCACAATCTAACCTTGTTCGTTATACATTTATTCCTATATCTTCAATTAATTCCGTTTGTATTCGTTTATTCTTTATTCATATTCTAAAATACGGACATTTTCCATTTATTGATAAATATTTTTCATTATTCCCTTTTCTGAACTTAATTATTTCAAATTGCTCGGGATTAAATTTATGTAAAAATGTTATTGGTACGCCCATACTCCCTTTGTAGTCTAATGGTATATCTTTTGTTTTATTAACATTAATTCCATCATAATTATCATATTTTGGATATTCAACTTCGCTCCCAAAATATTTTTTTGTGAGTCCAATATCTTCATGCCTTTTAAAAGTATCTAAGTTAGTTAACCATAGACAATTGTTTGGAGAAACTATTCTGTTTCCTAAGCTATCAATCCGAGCCTCCGTTCCATAAAGTTCATAGTGTTCGGGAACTATAAAACCAGAAACTCCTCTACCAAGGTTTATTCCTAACCACGCCTTGTTTTCTTTAATTATTTTGAAAATTTCTTTATAGGTGATTGCATTAATATTGCCAATTATCAAAAACTTTTTATCATATTTAACTAATTGAGCTACATACTCTCTGAATAATGAAAATGGTGGATTAGTAACAACAATATCGGACTGCTTTAACAGCTCAATACTTTCAGCACTACGAAAATCCCCGTCCCCTTTAAAGTAAACAATGTCAGTTGAACTTGGTTTGTTTTTTTCTCCCTCTGTACCTGTATATTTAAAGAAAAAGCCATTTTCATCTTCTTCTGTATTAAATAAATCTCTTGCTTGCTCTCTATAACAAGCAGCTATTAACTTTCTAAGACCTAACTCTTTGAAGTTTGAAGCAAAATAATTAAAAAAATTAAAAATTCGAGGGTCATCGCAATTGCAAAAAACCACTTTGTCTTTAAAGTGGCTTTTATAATGTTGTAATTCGCTTTCTATATCTGAAAGTTGTGTATAGAACTCATCACTTTTTGATTTTTTAGCTTTTTGCAATAATTTATTTGTTGCATTTCTTGCCATTATCAACCTATCTTAATTTAATGAATCTTTTATTTTTAGTTATTTACTTTTTGTTATCTGATTAAATATTTCACTTCCCAATGTTTTAAGGGAGGTTTTAGAAATATCAGTCATTATATCAAACATCTTTTTGACATCCAATTTTTCCCCATCCCCTTGTGTATATATTGAGGTTGCTTGAAGCATAATTGCCTTGTCTTTATGCTTGACAAATTTATTTTCACATAAATTTGTATTTATTGGCATGTAACCGTTCATTCCCCTATATAATTAAGCAGCAACTAGCGCAGGCATCTGCGGTAATTTAGGCACATTATTTCCCTGGCGGCGCATTTTAATAACATCCCTAAGATACAAAAGTGGTGAACTATTT
>NZ_FQTP01000152.1 GCF_900128515.1 Bathymodiolus heckerae thiotrophic gill symbiont | reverse complement strand
TGCCTGTTATATTCTTAATCTTTAAGGCATCAACGACTAGTTTTGTATTATTACGTTCACTCATCGCCCAGCCAACAATTTGACGAGAATATAAATCAAGCATCATCGCAAGGTATAACCAACCCTGACGTGTTCGAATGAAGGTTGTATCTGATACCCAAGCCTGATTGGGCTTTGTTGTTCGAAAGTCACGCTTCAAACGATCAGGTGCGGGTGCTAATGTATTTTTAGAGTTTGTCGTGATAACAAATCGTTTAGCCATCTTAGATTGGATCCTTTCTGATTGCATCAACCTAGCCACCCGATTAACACTGACGAGAGCACCTGCTGCAATAAGATCTTGATGGATCCTAGGTGAACCATATGTTTGACGGCTTGCTTGATGAAAGCAACGGATCTTAGTGAGTAAGCTTTGTTTATTACGTTCAGTTGTACTAAGAGGTCTATCTAACCAATCATAGTAACTGTAGTGGTCTAATAAAGCTAGAAGGTTCCATAGCCTATAATTAACAAAAAAATAGGAAATGACATGACGATCAAAACAAGAAAAACGCGAGCAAATTTCAGCCCATCCCAAAAGAATGAATACGCAAAATTAATGGTCGAAGAAAGCTATACCAATAAACAAATAATGGAATTATCCGGTGCAGGTGCAACCGCCGTCACTCGATGGAAGCGGCAATATATTGCTGAGCAACGAGGTGAAGAAACTCCTGGGAAAATCCCCCTCGATGCTGATAAAAGACGGAGCAAGGAACTAGAAATGCAGATAGCTGACTCACAAGAGGATGTTCGCTTATTAAAAAAAGCCACCGCCTTGTTCATACGCGACAATCCCGCCTTAAGATGATTGATACTATGAATAAGGCCGATAAAACAGCTATATCAAAGCTATGCGAGCTATTTGATGTGCCCGTGTCTAGCCGTTACTACAAACCTGTTATTAATACTATCAATGAAGATATTATGGAAATAATGCAGAAAATACACCAAGAAAACCGAGAAGCATACGGCCAACGTAGAATGGTGGCAGGCCTTGAAGAACAAGGTATAAATATCGGAAGAACGAAAGTGGCTAACTTAATGGATAAAGCCAATATAGTCGCTAAACACCCTAAAAAGCCACATGATTATCAAGGTGGAAAAGAAAAGCCCAGTATACCTAACGTGCTGAAACGGCAGTTTGTTCAACCACAAGCTGACACACATTGGGTGGGCGATATCACCTACATCAGAAACCATCAAGGGTGGAGTTACCTTGCCACCGTGCTTGATTTAGGTACGCGAGAAATAGTGGGGTACGCCTTATCACAAACGCCTGATGCAGCACTGGCTAAACAAGCATTGCTCAATGCCATAAAATTAAAGCAGCCAAGCACGAAAGGTTTACTGTTTCACTCAGATCAAGGCGTACAATATCATGCTCGCCTGTGTAAACAGACACTTGCACTTCACGGCATGACTCAAAGCATGAGTCGTCGAGGAAACTGTTGGGACAATGCTGTTCAAGAAAGATTTTTCAGGAGCCTGAAAAGTGAATACTTGAATGGTCTATCATTCATAAACCATCAATCGGTTGTAACAACAGTCGACTATTACATTCGGTACTATAATAACAAAAGGATCAATTCTGCTATTGGCTATATAACGCCAGCACAGAAAAGACAGGATTTACCAAAAGTGGCTTAGAAACCTTACAGTTTTACTTGACCATTACAGATAGAAGAAACCAAACTTACAAGACTAATAAAACAAGGGGCTGTCCCAGATAACTAGCCCATTTCATCTTTAACCCATTGTTTCAACTGTTTTCATTGTGCTTGTGGCTTTGGGTTGTTAAATCGCCATTCACACTCCTTCAAAAACAGGTAGAAATGTGTTTTAGGAACACCATTAAATTTACGCATATGCCGCTTAGCCTGGTTCCAAAAATTTTCTATTCCATTGATGTGATTTTTCTTATCTGCAAACCGCTTTGAATGATTAATTCGGCAGTGTTTAAATGCTGATACATCAAGTACATTATAACCACGCCAACAATCAGAATATACAATACTATCAGGTTTTACTTTTCCTTGAATAATGGGCATCAATGTAGCCGAGCTCGCATCAGGGATTATTTTTGTGTAAACCTTGCCTCCCCGCTTTAACAAACCAAATACAGGTACTTTACCAGCGGCTCCACGACCTCGTTTTCCTTTTCGTCTTCCACCAAAGTAAGACTCATCTACTTCAACTTCCCCGCCAAAATACTCTTCCGCTTCTTGCGACAAATGTAGAAAGATAATTTCTCTCAATCTATGAAAATAATAGCCACCTGTTTTACGGTTAACGCCAGCCAGATCA
>NZ_FQTP01000151.1 GCF_900128515.1 Bathymodiolus heckerae thiotrophic gill symbiont | reverse complement strand
CGGATGGCCTTTTATTTTGTCTCCACCTTCGCTATCGCTCAGACTCCGACAAAACAACCGGCCCTACGGCTATCGCGGACTAAAAATCTTCACTTCGCTAAAGCTCCGTTTCCAGGATTTTCAGCGCATGTTTAACGACACAGACAATAAACCAGCAGCATGAAAGTATCATTATTTGCGGTGTTGTCATCACCAAATATAAGCCTGAGTAAAAAGTAAGAAATTTAAAAAAGTTGCACTACACTTTGAATTAATCACCATAATGGTGACATTGTAAAAACTTTATGGCAAGATATAATCTAGACGAGTTTAAATCGTTAGTAAACTCATCAAAACTGCGTTTTCTAAATACTAGGAGAACGACTAGTAGCTTAGATAAACTTGAATGGAGCAACGAAGATTTAGCAAGAATGCTTTGTGGAATGCATAGCAACGACTTTCAAAAAACCGTGCCAAAATGCAGAATTAATGACTGCCCTGGGCATGAGTATGAGTATGTTGATGCAGATCAATATGAAATCCACTGGAACGAAGATACACGAACCAGGAGCAACCACCCAAACTATCCAGCTGTTTCCTTATCGCTAAAAATTGCGATTATAATCACACCAGACGGGCAATCAGCCGGATTAGTTACCTTTCATCTCTCGGGATCACAATATTAAGAAATGAAAAACCTCACACCGCAAAATAAACATGACTGCCCGCAATGCGGCACTGAAAATATTAACTGGATTGTATACAGTGACACTGTTGACTTCAGAGGTATGGAATTAGATGTAGAAGGTATGCAAGAATCAAAATGCAACCACTGCCACTACAAATGGACCTCAGCCGAACAACACAATCATAACGAGACAACAATTCGCGCAGCCTACTCCATAATCAGGGATAAGTTGCGGACAACTAACGGGCTTCTTCTTGGCAAAGATATAGCCAACAAACGCAGGGACCTTGGGCTTAACCAGAGAGAAGCTGCTGTCTTGTTTGGTGGTGGATATAATGCCTTTAACAAATACGAATCCGGAGAGGTACTACAAAGTTTCGCAATGGATCGTCTGCTACGACTGACAAGCGCCATCGGACAACCTGCGGTTATTTTTTTAAAAAACCTCTTTAAGCCACCTGTCGTAGTCATTATTTCAAAGAACACAAACGAACTAGGTGTATCTATGACTATAGGAAATACATATATTTCTGGTTCAAATATTGACACTACCGGAAACAGCGGGGTTGAAGAATTTTTTAACACTACCTCCATTACAGAAGAAATACATTATCAACATAATCCACAAAATTGATTGTATGAAAATAAATTTTCTAATAGCGGACGAAATAAGGTCTGAAGTCACTGGCAAACAGACAATACTAGGGCTTTATCCAGACTCAACTATTATCGTGCGAAATGCTGCAAAAACAGATAACACCCCACCAAAAATACCCAGACTTATTGAGCGTGTAGCAATTCTAGTCAATATTAGCGATGCTCCTGACAGCAAACACGAATATCACATCAAAGGACAGTTTATCAACCCTAGTGAACAGCCGAATGGCAATGAGATCGATTTTGGAAAAAGAATAATTGAAAAAGGGAAAAGCTACACAATCGTGTTACAGTCTAAACCTTTTGAGATCAAAGGGCTGGGAACATACTATTTTAATCTATCCATAGACGGCGAAGTACATAAACTGCCGTTTAACATCAAAGATGCCCCATCCAAATAACGCCCACAAAAAAACGAGGGTCAAAAAAAAACGAGAAAAACGAGGGTCAGCAGAAAAATGAGAAAATGAGAAAAAATGAGGGTCAGGTCTTTCTGTAGCGCATTAAAATATAATCGGATAATCAACAGCGCTATGACATGGAAAGACCTGATAATCATCTAGCCTGCCTTGAATCGGTGCCATTAATGTAAAGTGGCATCGTATCAAACGAACGAGGAGACTAAGATGAAACTTTACGTCGGAATGGATTTACATTCAACGAATGTAGTCACACAAATAATTAATGAAGAAGATAGCGTTGTTTATCGCAAGAAGCAGGGTTGTGACCTTTATCAGATCCTGAAAGGCTTGGAGCCATTTCAAACGGAAATTGAAGGTATTGCAGTAGAATCTACCATGCCTATCCGGTTGCTTCCCAAGATAATGGAAAGGAAATCACGTTTTCGCCCAATGCTCCAGAGTGCGGCACATACATATAGACTTTCAGAAAAATAACTTCCAAAAAAGCGAAGGTAATTATTGAAAGCTGGTTTATAATTTCCGCTCCGACCGGCCTCATTCATAAAAAACATTCAAAGTGGCAATCCTCACTTTTTCAAAATCAATTGTAGATCAACTAAAAGAAAACATAGCGATAGCTCA
>NZ_FQTP01000150.1 GCF_900128515.1 Bathymodiolus heckerae thiotrophic gill symbiont | reverse complement strand
CGGATGGCCTTTTATTTTGTCTCCACCTTCGCTATCGCTCAGACTCCGACAAAACAACCGGCCCTACGGCTATCGCGGACTAAAAATCTTCACTTCGCTAAAGCTCCGTTTCCAGGATTTTCAGCGATTGCACCTATTACCCTATGAGAGACCGATTTAATAACTGGAGTTACGACCGTATTCCCAATTAAGTCATAAAGATCCTTATGACTTATATTTGACTCATACCACTCGGGGAAGCCAAAAAACCGCAAGCACTCTCTTTCTGATATTCTTCTAATTTTATTATTATCAAGAACACCAATTCGATCTGCTTCTGTGGCTACAATTGTTGGGGAAATACATTTTTTTCCTAATATCTTATTAAGTTCAAAGCTTAGTTTTCCCGTTACAATATTGTAGCCTTTTGCAGCATGAAGGGCGTACTCCCTACTTTTCATGCCATTCTCAGAAATAATGAGTTCTTTTGGGTGTTCAAATCTCAAATATTTCTTTGTAACCATGTCATCTAATAGCTCTTTTAATTCACTCATCTCTACATGAGAATAAAATGAGTGTATTTCATCAAGAGTCAAAGGCATTCCATCCATCCAAACAATACCTTTAAGTAAAGCCCATTTTTTCTTCCTTCTTTCCTTTAGCAATGTACTCATTAGGCCTTTTTGTTCTTTGGTTAGTGCCCCCTTTAATTCTAAATCCCAACTATGAATATTGTTTGCCCCGCCTCGTTTGTCTTTTATTGCCTTACCTTCTAACTCAGAGGGCTGATATAGTTTTAATAGCCTTTTAGTAAAATCAGTTTCTAAAGGAGGAAGACCTTTTTCTTGAATATCATTAAAAACCTTTGTTCCACTCTGAAAATCATCTAATGAAATATCTTTATTGAGACTTCCTACAATATAAATTCTTTTACGTGTTTGAGGTATTCCAAAAAGTTTTGCATCTAAGACCTTCCAAGAAACTTTGTAGTCCAGTCCTTTTAAAATATCGAGTATTGTCTCTAAAGTATTTCCAATAACGGAATCCTTATCTTTTCTATCATGAGTAACCAAACCTTCAACATTCTCTAATAAAATTCCACTAGGTCTTTTCTCTTTAATAATTCGAGCAACATCAAAGAAAAGAGTGCCTCTCGCATCGTCAAAACCTGCTTTTCTTCCTGCTGTACTAAAAGCTTGGCAAGGGAATCCAGCAAGTAAAAAATCAAAATCTGGTATGTCTGATTCTTTAACCTTTGTTATATCCCCAAACACTTTCTCTCCTGAAAAATTATGTTTGTATATTTCAACTGCATACGGTTTTATTTCAGAAGTAAAAACACACTCGGAAGAAATATTCATTTCTTCACACGCTTGTTCAAAACCAATTCGAGTACCACCTAATCCTGCAAATAAATCTATAAATTTTATGTTTTTCATATAAATATTGAAATAAAGTTATGTTAAAAGTATAGTAAATCAATCGTTTACTTGAGTCAATTGTTCGTTTACTAAAATGCGTATTTACACACCTGAAGAAGTATTGAAAAAGGTTAAATCTATAACTAAAGATAACCTTGATAGTGAGCTTGCTAAACGTCTAGGGGTTAGCAAGCAATCACTCTCCCAATATAAAAATAAAAATAGCATTGATGTTCAACTCAGAATTTTATCATTGCTTATTCACAAAATTGAAAACGCCACCGATACAGACAAAAAGTGATACTAAGAAATTGTTAGTTTCTAATTATTTTCTGCCCACCTATTCCATGAACGGTTCATTAATAGAGAAGCTAATTCTTTATGCTTACGCTAAAAATCAGGGAAACGGAGCCCAAGCGAAGTGGTGATTTTTAGTCCCTGGTAGGCGGCAGGGCAATTCGCTGATCCGAAGTGCGCTAGCAGCGCGCGAGGGAGGCAAAGAATTGCATTCCGAATAGCCGTCCAGCCATTGAGGTAGTCTTAACGGAGCAGGGTTTTGTGCGTAGTTGAGACGGACGCAGGGCGGCCAGGGCATCTCCCATTCGCTGCGTAGGCGAATGAATTATGGCGACAGGAGTCCCAAAATTTCGTGAGGTAGCATGGCGCGCCTGTTAATATCATTGTGTATGTTATTTAAAATCTGTTCGTTAATCAGCTGGCTGTTCTCAGTCCCCATATTAAGAGCTTTAGCAGTTTGATTAACATTCCGTCCAATTGAAGCTAACTGGCGGTTAGATAACATTAACTCTCTCATCTCGGCTTCCCGTCTAAAGCGGGACAAAAATTAACGGTAAGTCGGTTGCACAAACGACCGTTTGCGCAAGATTTTTCAACGTCACGGATAATCACCGCTATTGCCTTGCAATAACCTCTTTCATATAGTGAATAAAAGGTAACGTGTTTTTGAAAGAAAAGAAAGGGGATCACCATGG
>NZ_FQTP01000149.1 GCF_900128515.1 Bathymodiolus heckerae thiotrophic gill symbiont | reverse complement strand
TACGCATTTTGAAGATATTTGTAAGATTATGAAGCAATACGATATTACCTTCTCATTAGGTGACGGATTGCGTCCAGGTTGTATTGCTGATGCTAACGATGCGGCGCAATTTGGCGAGCTAGAAACCTTAGGTGAGCTAACTAAAATCGCTTGGAAGCATGATGTTCAAACCTTTATTGAAGGTCCAGGTCATGTGCCAATGCAGATGATTAAAGAAAATATGGATAAGCAATTAGAAGAATGTGGTGAAGCGCCGTTCTACACGCTAGGCCCATTAACTACTGATATTGCGCCAGGCTATGATCATATTACTTCTGCAATTGGTGCCGCTCAAATTGGTTGGTATGGTTGTGCTATGCTTTGTTACGTTACTCCAAAAGAGCACTTGGGCTTGCCAAATCAAGACGATGTTAAAGAAGGTATTATTGCTTACAAAATTGCCGCTCATGCAGCCGATCTTGCTAAGGGCCATCCTGGTGCACAGATTCGTGACAATGCTTTATCTAAAGCACGTTTTGAGTTCAGATGGGAAGATCAGTTTAATTTAGGTTTGGATCCGGATACGGCGCGTAAATATCATGATGAAACTATGCCTAAACAAGCGGCTAAAACTTCGCATTTCTGTTCAATGTGTGGCCCTAAGTTTTGTTCAATGAAAATCACGCAAGAAATTAAAACCATGGATGAAGAAGAGCTTGCCAAGATTGATGCAGTTATTCAACTGCAAATGGATCAAAAATCAGCTGAGTTTTTAGCGAATGATTCTGAAATCTATTTGAAAAATGATTCTTAAGCTTTCGTTTGCATTTTTCACCCCAGGGCGGCCTCTCTTTGCTAAAGCAAATTCACCTTCTGCGAAATTTCTAGTTTTTTAAATTCCTTCAGGCAGTATTGCTTGAAAGGATTAAGGCTTTCGCAATTGCAGTAGTTATTCTTGGTCTGAAATACAACAAAATCCTTTAAAACAACGCCTTTTCCAGATTTTAACGCCTCTATGTAGGCATTTTTCACTAATATTAAAGCAGTAGCATAGTGGTTTTTCGTTTATTTTGATATTACAACAATCCATTTTGATTATTTCCTAAATTTTTAAAGATCTCTTAACGTACAATCGTTACCTTAATTATAAGGAATATTTATCATGTGGCTTGCAGCATTAATTAATACCATTGTCGTTGCCTTAAGTGTGTTGATTCATTATGAGTTTTTGTATCGTGCAACCACGCTACTTCCAAATCTTAATGTTAAGTATCGATTTAAAATTGTATTAGTGGTGTTTATTGCATTAATTGCCCATGTGGTAGAAATATGGCTATTTGCATTGGCATATTTCCTTATGATTCAAAATGAAGCCTGGGGTTTGATACAAGGTAATTTTGACGGATCACTGATGGACAGTCTTTACTTCTCATTTACTAATTTCACCACATTGGGTTTTGGCGATATTGAGCCATTTGGCGCCATTCGATTTTTAGTTGGTATGGAGGCGTTGGTTGGCTTTGTGCTAATTACTTGGAGCGCTTCATTCTTATACTATGAGATGCAGCGTTATTGGGATGCTAAATAAGATTTGTAATTAATTTAGAGAGTTTTTTAACCGCACCTTGTTGTGACTCAAAGTAGTTTTTAGCATTACTACCTAGTATTTTTAGCTGTTTTTTGTCATCCAGCAGCTCTATTATTTTTCCAAATAATTCATCCGAATTTTGTACTTGAATAGCTGCTTGTTGCGATAGTAAATCTGCAGATATTTCAGCAAAATTAAATACCGTTGGGCCAAATAATATAGGCTTGGAAAGGGCGGCTGGCTCAAGCATATTATGCCCGCCAGTATCATTTAAACTACCACCCATAAAGACAACATCACTCACTTCAAAATAGCTCATCATCTCTCCCATGGAGTCGCCTAATAGTACTTGAACCTTGGTGGCCGATCTTGCGCTTGATCGGCGCTCAATGGTTAAGCCTGCAGTATTGACTAACTTTTCTACTGAATTAAACCGTTCAGGATGTCTTGGAACAATAACCAGTAGTGTGTCAATCTTATCTTTAACAGTTAAAAAACTATTAATAATTTGCTGCTCTTCTCCTTCATGAGTGCTGGCAAAAATGATTACCATTCGATTGCCAATAATTTTTTTAATGGCTTTTGTGGTTAGCTGTTCTGCTTGAGGATTTTGATCAAATTTAATATTTCCCGCGTTAACAACCTTATCTTTCGCCATACCAAGATTGATAAAACGATCTGCTGAGTTTTGATTTTGCGTGGCAATTAAACTTAAATTATTTAGCGTTTCACTCACCAGAGTAGATGCAAATTTTTGATATTTCCCTAGTGATGGTTCAGACATTCTGGCGTTGATTAAAATACTAGGAATGTTATTTTTCTTAA
>NZ_FQTP01000148.1 GCF_900128515.1 Bathymodiolus heckerae thiotrophic gill symbiont | reverse complement strand
ATTAATTTGGATTCTTGGTATGGTGCTTTATATTGCACTAATGGCTGAAGCTTTCATGGGTTACGTACTACCATGGGGTCAAATGTCATACTGGGGTGCAAAAGTAATTATCAATCTATTTGGCTCATTCCCAATTTTTGGTGAATTAATTTTAGAATTCATTCTAGGTGACTTTTCTGTAGGCGATCCGGTACTTAACCGCTTCTTCTCATTGCATGTTATTGCCATTCCACTTATTTTGGTTATCTTGGTATTCATGCATATTGTTGCACTTCATACAGTTGGTTCAAACAACCCTGATGGCGTTGAAATTAAGAAAAATAAAGATGCGAATGGCATTCCAAAAGATGGCATTCCGTTCCACCCTTACTACAGTGTAAAAGACATTATGGGTGTCGTAGTATTCTTAATGATCTTTAGTGCTATTGTATTTTTTGCACCAGCCTTAGGTGGATACTTCTTGGAGGCCCCAAATTTTGTTGAAGCAAACCCACTCAAAACGCCAGGTCGTATTGCGCCGCTTTGGTACTTAACACCATTCTATTCAGTGTTAAGAGCTATTCCACCAATGTTTGGTTCGCAATTACCAGGCGTGTTTGCAATGTTTGCAGCGCTATCAATCTTGGTAGCACTACCTTGGTTAGATCGCTCTAAAGTTAAATCAATTAGATACCGCTCATGGCCTTATAAAGTTGCTTTAGGAATATTTGTTGTTTCCTTTATCGTCTTGGGTTGGTTAGGAATGCAAGCAGTAACACCGCTATACAGCCTAATGGCTCAGATTTTCACGGCGCTTTATTTTGCATTCTTTATTCTGATGCCTTGGTTTACCTCAATTGGAAAAACCAAGCCAGTGCCTGAAAGAACAACGGAGCGTTAATATGAAAACATTACTAAACACGACATTATCAGCGATGGCTGCAATGGTTATCTCTTTTAACGCAAGCGCTTCAGGTGCTGGCGTTCATTTAGAGGCTGCCAATACAGATATTACTGACCAGGCTTCTTTGCAACGTGGCGCTAGATCATTTATGAACAATTGTTCAGGTTGCCACTCAATTGAATTTATGCGCTATAATCGTATTGCTAAAGATTTAAATATTAGCGATGCAGATATGGCCAACAACCTAATGTTTAATGCTGAAAAAACAGGTAGTCTGATTTTCTCTTCAATGCCTGAAGATGGTGCAAAAGAATGGTTTGGCACAACGCCACCAGATTTATCACTAACGGGCAGAGCGCGCGGCACGGATTGGATTTACACCTATCTTAAAGGCTTTTATGCTGATGAAACTCGCCCTTATGGCGTAAATAATCACGTATTAGAGAATGCATCTATGCCTGACATCTTATGGAAGTCAAAGCAGGACAAATCTGAAAAAGAATTCAATCAAGAGGTGAGAGATATCACCAACTTCTTGGATTATGTCTCAGAGCCTGTTAAGCTAATCAGAGTCGAGATTGGTTTCAAGGTCCTAGGATTCTTGTTTATCTTATTCATTTTGTCTTATTTACTTAAGCAAGAATATTGGAAAGATGTCAAGTATGGCAAATGGCGTGCAAAAGACTAGTTAGTCGCTAATATTAGAAACACATAACAGCGCTCTTAAATAGGGGGTGCTGTTTTTTTATTTTAAAGGGGTAATCAATCATGTTAATAAAACCTAATCCATCTTCAACAACTTTGTACTCATCTCCTCACGAGATTGAGTCTCATGTTGTTCGCTTTATCATGGCTGAAAAAAATATCGAAAGGGATATTTTCAACATTGAAATTAATGAAATGCCGGAAGAAATTTTAGAACTAAACCCTTGTCAATCGCTACCAACACTATTTGATCGTGGCATTGTTCTTTATGATTTATCAGTAATCATGGAATATCTTGATGAAAGATTCCCATTCCCACCGCTATTACCCGTTGACCCAATTGAAAAATCAGAAAAAAGATTAATGATCTTTAGATTTACACGCTCTGCAGGCTGTTGGTTTGAGCTGGTTGATACAATTGAAAATGGTGACAAAAAAGCGGCGACCGAAGCTCGTAAAATTCTGAAAAGCAATCTAATCGAATTGGTGCCTTTATTTGCTTACAAACCTTTCTTTAAAAGTGATGATATGACAATTGTTGACGCTTGTCTCGGTGCATTATTATGGCGCATGAAAAAACTAGACATAGAACTAGGTGCATCAGGAAAAGCGGTTACTGACTACGCTAAGAGATTGTTTGTAAGAGATTCATTTAAAGAGTCTTTGACTGACTGCGAAAAAGAATATAACTAAATTAGAATGGCTGCTGTTGCACCCTATTTAATTAGAGCCTATCATCAGTGGATGGAAGATTCGGGGCTTAGCGCACATATTCTTGTAGACTGTACAAATACAGAAGTAGTTGTACCTACACAATTTATTCAAGATGATCGCATCT
>NZ_FQTP01000147.1 GCF_900128515.1 Bathymodiolus heckerae thiotrophic gill symbiont | reverse complement strand
TTAATATGAAACGCTGCAACCGCACTTTCCAGATCAGAGTGAGCGGTCATGATAATCACTGGGAGCAGGGGGTGCGAGCTCTGCAGTTTTTTGAGTAATTGCAAGCCATCCAGGCCGGGCATACGAATGTCAGATAATAGGACACCTGGAGTGTCACTTTCTAGTGCTTTCAGGAGTTCCTGTGCGGAAGCAAAGCTGCGCGTGATACTTCCGTTTTTAGTAAGAGCCTTTTCAATAACCCAGCGAATAGATTTATCATCATCGCTAATCCATACCTGGCAAGTTTTAGTCATTTACATTTCCTACGGGTAAATAAATCGAAAAAACGGTATTTTCAGCGCTACTGCTGCACTCGATAATACCGTGATATTGGTTAATAATTGATTGCGAGATAGGTAGTCCAAGTCCTGTCCCGTTACTGCGTCCAGTGATCATAGGGTAAAAAATCTGATCTATGAACTCGGGCTGTATGCCGCTGCCGTTGTCGATAATATCAATACGCGCGACTAATCTGTGACGCTTACCTGCTATCGTCATTTGCCGGTATATTCGTGTGCGTAGCGTAATTTCACCAGCATCCACAATTGCCTGGCTGGCATTGCGGAGTATATTTAAGAATGCCTGAATAAGCTGATTTTTATCCGCTTTAAGCTCTGGAATACTGGGGTCATAATCACGTTTAATAATAATCCTATCGCTAACTTCAGCCTGAACCAGCTGTCTTACTCGCTCTAGCGCTTCGTGTATGTTCAGGGTTACTTTATTAGGCAGTTTATTAGGTCCGAGCATTTTATCTATCAACGCCTTCATGCGGTCAGATTCTTCGATAATAATCTGGGTGTATTCTTTTAAATCATCGGTCTGTAGTTCAAGTTCCAGTAATTGGGCGGCACCGCGTAATCCTCCCAGCGGGTTTTTAATTTCATGAGCAAAGCCGCGCATCAGCATGCGCGAGATATGCTCCTGAGTAATAAGTTGCTCTTCTTTAGATATGCGTATGTGTCGATCTAGTTGCTGTAATTCTATAAGCAGCTCTACTTGTTGCGGGTTTTCCAGAATAGGGGTGACGCTAAAGCTGATGGTGATTTTTTTGTGGAATAATTCCAGCGCAAGTTCACGGTCAAAAAGTCCTTCGTTGCGTGCTATGCACTGTAATAAGTCATCAATAAGTATAGTATTGCTGCCAAAAATGTCTTGCGTAGACTTACCCAGCAGGTGTCTTGCGCTATCGTCAAATAGCACTTCACCTGCGGTATTTATATAAATAAGCTTGAGATCGCTATTAAATAACAGAATAGCTTGGCTAATATTATCGAGAATTTTTTTATGCACTATGATGATCTGAAAGGAATAGCATGTATATTATAAGCAAGTTATAGGCCAACTAAGAATATTAACGATACAGCAGAGAAATAAAAGAGATAGGTTAATTATGCGCCAATCATGGGCGTAATAACATCAATATTTGCACTGCAATGGTGCGCTGAATTTGTTGCAAAAAAAGGGCAACTGCATAGGCAGTTACCCTTTTAGATTTAACGACTACAGTCAGGCAGTGCAAGCTATAGTACATATCGATAGTAATATCAATGCCTGTTGTTATTGAAAAATAAAACAGGGGACAAAAAAGGGGGCATTGGTGTTAATCAGCACCTTATATTTTCCACCCATCAGCACCGGTTATTACCAAGGGATAATTCTATATTACTAATTTTAATGTATTTAAAAGATGCAAAACTGGAAACTTTTGCTGAAACTGGAAAATTTACAATGCTGATATATAAGTACAAATGAAAGAGGTGCAATTTCAGATGAGTAGGGTAGTTTTTCTGAGATTACTATTTCTTAAATACAGATAACGCAGACAACAGAAATTCTATATCGTTGCTAGTGAGTGTAGCTGAAACCTGTAATCTGATTTCTTGCTCACCTTTTGCGACTACAGGGTAGTTCAAGCCCGTGGCAAGTATATTATTGTCAAACAAATGCTGAACTAAGGCCCTGGTTTTTTCAGTGTCCCGAATCAATAGTGGTACGATAGGGTGCTCACCTGCTAAGGTTTCATAACCTGATTGTTTTAAGCCTAGTCTGAGTTGATTCGCCAGGGTTTTAATTGATCGCAGTAATGACTCACCTTCGGTATTGGAGACAATACTAATAGCGGCGTTGGCAGCTGCAGCCTCAGCCTCAGCGGGAGTAATCGGATTTGAGTAGATATAAGATGCTGCTGTTTCTCTTAAATAATCAATAACTTTTTGCTCAGCAACGACATAGCCCCCGTTGACTGCAAATGCTTTACCTAAACAGGCGCGCCATGCTACCTCACGAAATTTTGGGACTCCTGTCGCCATAATTCATTCGCCTACGCAGCGAATGGGAGATGCCCTGGCCGCCCTGCGTCCGTCTCAACTACGCACAAAACCCTG
>NZ_FQTP01000146.1 GCF_900128515.1 Bathymodiolus heckerae thiotrophic gill symbiont | reverse complement strand
GAAGCTTTAAAAACAAGGAAGAATTAAACAGTAAGATTATGGCATTCATTAATTATTTCAATGAAACGATGGCAAAGCCCTTTAAATGGACCTATCAAGGTAAGGTTTTGGTGATATAAAATCTATGAACGAACTTACGGGGCGCTGTACTAGCCAGTTATTAACTGAGATACTTCCTCGGGCAAATCGATTTCGTATCAAGTGTCTATCGGGCCGTAGCCGGATGATGAATCTCGCACCATAGCACTCTTTGGCTACTATACTCGTATTCAATACGATGCATTCCACCGATGCAAGATCGATAAGTAATGATTTCATGACGCGCCTGGCATTCATTTCCCCGGTCGGGGTTTGCGAATGACCAAAGCTCACGAGCACCAACATATCACACTGCCTTCGGACCTTTCCCCAGCAACATACCACTGGGTTCTCGTCCTCTGCTGACTTCTGCCCTGTTAACGCGCACCTTCGCAGGCTCTGTTCCACCGCTGCCGTTAAGCAGCTTAGGCAGGCATATCTCCCCGGGTAAGAACATGACCTTTCTCTGCACAACCACAGCATTTACCATCCCACAGTGATCCAGGTGGGCTTCGTCATGTTGTGCTGACTCGCCCTGCGGTTCGGCCTTACTATGCTGTTTTTGTCCATTGGCTCGCAGATTTGCACTTAGGCTTCAAGTGGTCGGTCGCCCTTCCACCCTTGCCATCGGCTAGTACTTTTAAAGTTGTCAAATAGGACTCCTTTCTGGATAATGTACAGGGACTTGCACCCCATAAGATCATGCCCATGCCGGGCACACACAAGTGCTTACACTCGGAAAAAACAAAGCTACGTCGCTGTCGCTCCTACGCTTTATTTTTCCGGTGAAGCAGGCGTTAGACTCAAAAGTTCACATCTTGTAAATATTGTAGAGCAATGCTATAGTTCATATTATGTCAACAAAGAGTACGTAATGTGCATGTTATTTCAAAGAAACCTTTTGCAGAAGCATCAGTCAAATATCCCAATGATAGAGATGCAATAATGAATACCTACAATGTTTTAAGAAAAGTAGAATTTGATACACCAAGCATAATGAAGGGAACATTTGCATCCCTTGATAATTTTAAATACAAAAATAAATGGTGGGTAATTGATATAGGTGGCAATAATTTAAGGCTTATTTTCGCAATATTATTTTCATATCAGAGAATTTACGTAAAGCATATTGTTACCCATACAGAATATGACAAGCTATGCTCTAAATATAGAAGGGAGAGCGATAAATGTTAGCAGTAAAAACAGAAACACTAACAAATTCTTTTCTAGGGTTTGCCCATAACGCATCAAGTATCCTTCATATAAAATCTGACAAGGCTTATCAAGAAGCTCTTGAACTAATTGAGCATCTATTTAACGAGGCAAATGATACTATTGATGAACCGTTAAATGATTTGATAGATATTATAGCTAAGTCAATTAATAAATATGAATCGAACCAAAAAGATATTGTGAAATTCGGTAATGAAGCAAATAATATTAGTCAAGAAATATCAGTCCTGAGAGTGTTGATGGATCAGCACAATTTAACTGTATCGGGTTTTAAAGATGAAATAGGGTCTAAATCATTGGTATCCATGATATTGAATGGAAAGAGAAACCTTACAAAAGAACATATAACTAAATTATCGAAACGATTTAGTTTAAACCCTGCCGTATTTTTTAATTTAAAAACTGCGTAGAACTCGGATTATTAATCATGCAAAAAAGTCTAACGAACAAGATTAGATTGTCGAATCAAGGGGTCAGAGTTTAATACCGCTACCAGTCATTTTACCCCTTAATAAATCAATCAGTTATGGGTTTTATCACTTGATTGAAAAATGACACTATAGTAATAAACAATAGCTTGCGAAGAACGTTTTTTAAAAACCACACCATAAATTTAATATTCAGGTTTTTAAGCCCTTGTTATTTAAGTGACCTTCCTTTATTTAAGTGACCTTCCTTTCAGGAAACATGGCAGAAACACAGCTTTAATCATTACAATTCAACAAGTTAATCTGTCACTGGTAGCGGCATTAGAGGGCATTAGGGTCAGAGTTGTTGAAATTCAACAACTCTAATGGGATGCTCCACCCCACTTCCTAAACGGCCTCAAATGGGCCATGAATTCAACAACTCCGACCCCTTGAGCACTTTTCTTGGACGACCACCCGGTAACTCGCGGGGTAATAAGGGCTTAATGATCTTCCACTTTTTATCATTTAAGTCTGTTGGGTAACGCTTAACTTTTGATGTCCGACGATGCTTTTTTGCCACTAGAAAAATATTCAGAATTATACCCTTCAGGTAGTAACCGTTCATTCCCCTATATAATTAAGCAGCAACTAGCGCAGGCATCTGCGGTAATTTAGGCACATTATTTCCCTGGCGGCGCATTTTAATAACATCCCTAAGATACAAAAGTGGTGAACTATTT
>NZ_FQTP01000145.1 GCF_900128515.1 Bathymodiolus heckerae thiotrophic gill symbiont | reverse complement strand
CGTAACCTCATTTTTGTTAGTTGAATAAGCTTACAAATTAACCTGTTATGCATATAACAGGCAATGAGGTTACACTATAAATTTAGGGGTGAAGCTGTTTTTCTCCGCGATAGCGGCTTCGTCCAACAAGTGAGTATATTATCTAGGTATTAAACTTAAAGAGTTAAAGTTAAATTATTTTGGATTAATTATAAAACCTGAATTCAAGTCATAAGTGCATAACCCATCAATCTTTTTACATCGACACCGGTCAGTTCTTTAAAAACTTCATAAGGTGTTTTGAATTTCAGACATTTTCTTGGTCTGCTATTAAGTTTATCAACTGCATCAAACACCTGTTTTATTGTTACATCCGTTAACTCCATTGCTTTTGGAAAGTATTGGCGTAACAACCCATTAGCATTCTCATTTTGCCCACGCTCCCATGAGTGATAGGGCTTCGCAAAATAAGTGTCACAGTTGAGTTCTTTTGCTAATTTTTCATGCTGCGTGAACTCTTTTCCATTATCAAATGTAATCGTTTTAACAAAACCTTGAATTGGCTTAAATAAGAGAAGCATTGCATCCTTTACCGCGCCTGCCTTCTTACCTGATAATGGAAAGGCTAGTCTGAGTTTTGACTTCCTGTCATCCACGGTCACAATCGCACCTTTATGATTTTTACCAATAATAGTATCTGCTTCCCAATCACCTACGCGCTCACGGTTGTTAGCCACTTTGGGTCGTTCGTCAATATCAACTCGATTAGGAATACCTGTGCGGTTTCGGGCATGACCGTAACGCTTTCGATAGGTTTTGTTCTGATGCCTGAGATGCTTATATAGGTCTCCTCCCGCTTTCTTATCAGTCAGTATATATTGGTAAATTGTCTCATGATGTAGGTCAATGACATCATCATTACTCAGTCTTCCCGCTACCTGCTCAGGGCTCCAATCTTCTCGAATATAACCGTCAATTATAAACGTTATTTCTTCGGTTAATTTTGTCGATTTAGCCTTTGTTTTATGGCGTTCTTGAGCGAAATTATTGGCTTGTTTGTGTCGATATCCTTTAAGCCCTTTGTTTCGACCTAATTCTCGTGAAATATTGCCTTGGTCTCGTCCTAGTGCTTTAGCAATATCTTTTTGAGAAGTGCCTTTTTTATGTTCAATCTCTATATAATGTCTTTCTTCAAGACTTAAGTGTTTATAGCTCATTTTTAGCTTCTGTAAGGTGTTTGGTAGCAACTTACTTTACACTTAAGTCTTGTTTCAAACTATCAATGTATTGTTAGCTGTTACATACAGAGGTTATGCGCTTATTATACGAATTCAGGAAAATAAATATAACCAATTTATTTTATAGTTCATACTTAATGTGGATCGCATGAAAAATTGGCAAATAAGTATGATTAATAAAATACAAGCCGTTAAGTGCGAGCAGAGCTTATTAAAAACAATTAGTTTATTAAGCAAAGATCTAGGTTTTGACTACTGTGCCTATGGAATCCGATCTCCACTTCCGCTGTCTAACCCAAAAACTATAACAATCAATAATTACTGTGTTGCTTGGCAAGAAAAATATAAAATCAATGGTTATCTTGAAATTGATCCTACAGTACAGCATGCTTTATATTCAAGCCAACCAATCAGATGGACAGATCAACTTTTCAGTTCAGCATGCAACCTGATGGAAGATGCTAGATCATTTGGTTTACACCATGGTATAGCCTTCCCTATCCATGATCCTAGTGGATTTACAGGTATGTTAACGCTATCTCGCTCTCATGAATTAATTAATGAAGCAGAGTTCTATGAAAAAATATTAAAACTAAGCTGGCTAACCCAAGTAATACATATAGAGATGACAAAGTATCTAGTACCAAAACTAATTCCGGAAGCGAAAATTAAATTATCAAAACGTGAAACTGAGGTGCTTCAGTGGACTGCTGATGGAAAAACATCTTGGGAAATATCATATATTCTAAATATCGCTGAACGTACCGTAAACTTTCATATTAATAATTGTGTCGCTAAGTTGAAAGTTTGCAACAAAACCTCCGCTACAATAAAAGCTCTAACTCTTGGCTTATTGCAATAAGCCAAGAGTTAGAGAGCACACATTAAAATCAGGGAAGTGTGTCACAGACCTCTGTATTTTTGAAAGACTCGACAACGCCTTCCATATTTCAAAAAACATTATTACCAAGGGAGTAGATAAAGTTTCTCCTAAGAATATTTTAAAGTATTTTATTTTTTATCTAATAACTTATAAACCTCAAGTTTTCCTTCAAGTTTAGCAGCCATTTTATTGGCTTTGCTTAATTCAACTTTTACTAATTTTAATTGGCTCTCCTTCATCTGAAGTGGCTACACTAAACAGGACACATATCTTAAAACTAAAGTTTTGGGGTTCAAAAAAACCAAAAAATAACCACAACCTATTGAAATCAAAATAAAAAAGACCATCAATAATGGTATAATATTGCCTGTACCACCAACCAATATTAACCAAAAAAGAGGCC
>NZ_FQTP01000144.1 GCF_900128515.1 Bathymodiolus heckerae thiotrophic gill symbiont | reverse complement strand
AATGGCAAGAATGCCACTGAGTTGGCTGATAAGACTATTAAAGCGCTAAAGCCAATGTCAAGTAAGATTCATACCATTACCTACGATAATGACTTAGAATTTTCTGAACATGAGCGTATGGCTAAAGCACTGGATGTGGATATATATTTTGCTCATCCGTATTCTTCTTGGGAAAGAGGTATTAACGAGAATACTAATGGCTAGATTAGACAGTACTTCCCAAAGGGTACTGACTTTAACAAGGTGACAAATTCACAGATTGAATTTGTCATGAAGCGACTCAACACAAGACCTCGAAAAACACGAGGTGGGAAACAACCAGTTGAGTTATTTTTAGGAAAGGCTGTTGATTTATTAACGGCTTAGGAGAAATTGCACTTAATGTGCGACTTCGGCAGCTTAATATTCATGTTTATTTTTTAGAATACCAAACACCTTTAGTTTTACCGTGTCGAGTCAAAATATTATCTTGAACAAGGCTGTTAAGTCTATTTTTAATCGTTGGCCTTTTAATCGTTGTGATTATATTTTGTGCTTGTGTGATGGTAATTCGATTATTAATATCGACATATTGCATAATTAATGCACTTTCATGGTCTAGATTATTGTACTTACCCAGGTTATTGGTTTTGTTTTGCAGGTGATCTTTTTGTCGTTTAAGCGACGTTAAAAAGAAACCAAGCCACGGAATCCAGTCAACCTTATCATTTTTTAATGTTTTTTGAGTTCTTTGTAGTGCAAGGTAATAAGCATCCTTGTTTTTCTCAATAACACTTTCTATTGAAGAATAGGGTGTATAGTTATATCCAGATTTAAGCATAATCAAAGTTGATAGTAGGCGTGATAATCTGCCATTACCATCCTGAAATGGATGAATGGCTAAAAACACAACCGTAAATACTGCAGCAATAATTAATGGATGAAAACTCCTGTCTTCTAGTGTTTGTGACGTCCATTTAATAAGAGTTTGCATTTCAAAGGATGTGTCAAATGCAGAGGCTGTTTGAAACACGACCCCTAGGCTTTTGCCGCTACTATCAAAAGCCTCAACAGAATTTGAATGCTTTTTATATTCCCCTCTATGACGCTCATCTTTGGTTGAGTGTCTTAGTAGTTGAATATGAAGTTGCTTAATATAGTTTTCAGTAATAGGAATATCCAAGTAATTTTGATAGATGGTTTCTATGGTTTCACTATAGCCAGCAACCTCTTGCTCATCTCGTGTATTAAAAGACTGCTGCGTTATATTGCTTAATAAAGACTCGATTTTTTGATCACTTAGTTTTGAGCCCTCGATGCGAGTAGACGAGCCAATGCTCTCAATGGTGGCTACATAACGTAGTGCATTTAATTGTTCTGGATCATTTTCACCAATTTGCCTCCAACTACCTTTAAACTCATCGATCTCAGTGATAAGCTTTAATAGTTCTGGTGTAATATTAAATGCTGTTAAATTCATGTGGCCTGTTGATCGACTATCTAATAATATCTAATTATATCCAATTAATTGAAAAAATGACCAATAATTATTAAATTGATAAGAATTACATAAATACCCACACATCTATATTTTTTATGCTTTTATGTTGGTTAAAATAGGGTGCAATTACCTCGATAAATTAATTACTTGTAATGTCAAAATCAATAGAAAAAGTTAGCACCCAATCCAAAGATATATTTGCACAGGAGTTGGGTAAATTTAGCCAAATGTTTCCTCAATTTGTTAGTGAGGGTAAAGTTGATTTTGATGCTTTAAAGAAATTTTTAGAAGGTGAATTCGACTCATAAGTGCACCACTTCCAATTGACGAGCATCCACACCCGTCATCTCTAAAAACACCTAGCAAGGTGTTTTAAGTCCTAAACACTTTCTTGGTCTAGAATTTAATTTATTTACTGCTATTTTAACATCGTCTTTTGCAATATCAATCAGCTTCATTGATTTAGGGAAGTATTGTCTTAATAAGCCATTAGCATTCTCATTCTGTCCGCGCTCCCAGCTGTGGTAAGGCTTGGCAAAGTAACTTTTACAATCAATAGCTGTATTTACTTGCTCATGTCCAACAAATTCCTTGTCATTGTCATAGGTAATAGAGCGCACAAGATCTTTAATTGGTTTGAGTAGAGTGCTTATGGCAGCACTAACCCCTCTTTGTGCTTTACTATTCAGTGGGTAGGCTAGTCTTAACTTTGATATGCGCTCATCCAGAGTAACAATAACACCTTGATGTGCTTTACCAATGATAGTGTCAGCCTAAAAATGCCCAAATTCATCTCGGTTATTAGCAGCCTCGCTACGCTCGTCTATATCAACTCGCTTGGGAGTGCCTGTGCGATTGTTTACATAGCCATAACGCTTGCGATAAGGCCTACCTTGGTGGCGTAAATATTTATACAAATTACCGCCACCCAATTTATCTTTGAGTAGGTAACGATAAATACTCTCATGGTGAAGTTTAAGGATATTGTTAGTGTCAAGCCAGCCACAGACTTGTTCAGGTGACC
>NZ_FQTP01000143.1 GCF_900128515.1 Bathymodiolus heckerae thiotrophic gill symbiont | reverse complement strand
AGTGCTTAAGCTTGCTTGATGTATTAGAAATACTGCTTTTCGCAATATCAATAGTTGTATTGATAACGTTAAGGGTGTTAATGTTTTTTAATTGTATTTTCATCTTTATCTTATATGTCTTAAAAAATATACTCGCTATTATAATGTAATTTTGCACCTGTTTTTTTTACTTTAGGCTAAAAATAATTTAAAAAGCCTTTGTATAAGGATTATTCGGCTTTAAAGAGCGCTGGATGTCAATGTCAAGCGCCACAGCAAATATAACAATAAAGCAACCAATATATTTATTAAAAACTCAGGAAACTTGCTACCAATGTGGCGAAAAAACTGATGTTTTCTGCATAAGTGCCAGCCACTTAATTGACCATAGTACCGAGTTTAATGATGAAATAAACATGTCATCCCCTCTAAGAAAAGCGCCTCTTAGGTTATCAAATTTATCATATCTAGATTCAGAATTCAGAGAAACTTTGGCAAAATATGCTAGCAGCTATTACTTAGATTATACAAAACAAGGCAATAGTCGCTATTATGTCAACCACTGCAAGTGCGGCGCTAAACTAGGTGATTTTTATTTAATAAATGAAGCAAATAGCGTTTTTAACCCCCTGTACAATGACGCTCTAGCAAAAAATATTACAATGTATGAGCTGCCTATATTTGACTCACAAGTCAAAGCAAACTATATAGCGGCCGAAAATGATTTTGCAGAAAGAGTTTTTAAAGAGGATTATTTGATTTAACAAAACTAAATATGAAGTGCATACAAAAGCATGTAATTACATTGTAAATACTATATAATATTTACATAAACAACAAGGGGCAAGCATGGCACATCTTACAAAAATAGGAAACTCTCGAGGAGTTAGAATCCCGAAACCAATTATTGAGCAAGCCCATCTAGATAATGTTGAATTGATGTTTAAAGTGGTTGGCGACGGATTATTAATATCTCCAGATAAAAAATCAAGAACTAATTGGCGAGAGAAGATTGCAAAATCAATAGAGGGCAACAAACAAGCTAATGTTGACCATGAGTGGCTTGGTTTAGAATTAAGCCCTGATACAGAATGGCAATGGTAGCTAAAAGTGTTAATCGCTTTGAAATTTGGTTGATCGATCTAAACCCAACCCAGGGTAGAGAAATTAACAAAACTAGACCATGTGTTGTTATATCTCCAGATGAAATGTCTGCACTATCAACAGCAATAGTAGCGCCAATGACAACTAAAGGCTTTGAATTCCCAGGAAGAATTGCTTGTGAGTTTGGCAATAAAAAAGGATTAATTCTATTAGATCAAATACGTGCAGTAGATAAATCAAGGCTCATTAAGAAAAAAGGCTCTATCGATAAAAACACGCAAATCTTATTATGCTCAACTCTGCAAGAGATGTTTGACTATTAATATGACAAAATGTACAATCAAACCATAGATACGCAACAACAAATTCTAGATGAGCTTAAAACCCTAAACAGTAATATTGCCACTAACGGTGATATGCAGGACTTAAGATCGGATATACAAACCATGAGTAAAGAGATAAAAGCGAGCATTCAGTCAGCGAGTGTTAACAAACCTTTGCAAAGCCATAACTACCCAAGTATTCAAGCGATTGAACCGACGGCCAATATGATTAAACAATCAAAAGCCTATACAAGAAACACTAGAATAGGATTAGGATTAATGGCATCAGGGTTCTTGTTTGCTGTGTACGCTACCGCCTACCATGGCGGTTATTTCAACAACGTTAATGGGCTTATTTTTGTTGGTATTGCAGTCCTTATTTATGGTTTTATTCATTGGAAAAACACCTTATCTAAATTTATGATGCCATTGCTTGATATGAAAAATACAGAATCTAACAAACATAACCACTCTGGTTGCGATGAACAACGTAGAAGAGACAATGATTGGTATCACCATTATTCTTCAGCCGCATCTAGCAGAGATAAATTTACTACTTATCCAAATTAATTTTATTGCGAACATATAAAAGTCATTACGAGCATTAACCGCCACCTTTACTGGCTAAATAATCTTTCATCCGTTGCTCGTCCTCTTTTAATGCTTGTTTATTGTCCTGCAACTGTTCATCACTCTTAAACATTTTATCAGCATCACTGCTAATGTTATTAGTTAGGGTGTTAATACCAGTTGCCTCAGCTCGTAAATCTCTCACATGATTGTCAAATTGGTCAATCCAGCCTGCAAGTTTTGCACTATCTCCACCCGCTTTATCAATCAAATTTGACGCTACATCATTTAGTGAATTAAACTCCATTCTTTCATCTGATCCAGTTGACTGATCCGCTCTAACACTCACGCCACCTTCAATACCTGTAGTCTTCTCAACTACCTTGCCCCATAGCGATTTTTTAGAATCAAATCCAGCATTCTCAGAAGTTGATTGAGACGATGAATCAGTCACAACCTCATTCATACTCACACCATTCGACTTCCACCAGCCAACCGTTGCGTTTTCAAGCGTTCTTCGCTCTTGTTCGTTAAAGTCATCCTCGCCTC
>NZ_FQTP01000142.1 GCF_900128515.1 Bathymodiolus heckerae thiotrophic gill symbiont | reverse complement strand
ACCTTATCACCTCTTTTTAGCAAGCCAAAAACAATGGTTTCCCCTAAGGCGCCACGGCCGCGTTTTCCGCGGACGCGCCGTGCGCCAAAATAGCTTTCATCGACTTCAATCTGCCCCACTAGTGGGGTAGATTGAAGTATGGATAGTTCTACAATTCTAAGCCTAATAGCGGTTAAATATTTGTTGATTGTTTGTCTGCTCAATCCTGTTAATTCCTTGATTTGAACTGCGTTCAAATCAAGAGAAAAATACTTAATTATTTCTCTAAATTTCTTCTCTGAAATACGGGAACGATTTACATACTTGTTTTTTACTTTCATAACGGTACTTTAACATGATTTTAAATATGCTTAAGTTGTCATGACCCAAAAAGAATTACTCAATTAACCTGGTTAAAGAGTTGCTTGGTTAGATAGTTAAATATTGCGCCTCTTTAATTCCTTTGCAAATTTATTTAATTTGCATCGACTTTTATAAGGAGTAATATTACATAGACTTTATTGTATTTTAAAGGGGTAGTTCTGGAAGTAAATATCAAGAAAATTGTAGGAATTTGGAGGTTAGGGTATTCTTTAGATAAGCATACTGTAAGCAGCACTCCTATAGGATATAGCGAATTTAGACGTATGCAGTTTAATACAGTTCGTTCAGAAGCTGGAGAGGCTCTTTTTCAGTTGAAGTATCGTGCTGATTTTTCGAAAGTTTTTCCAATTGCTCAACAAATGAATAAGTCATTTTCTGATATATTTCCTCCTATAGATTTTATAATTCCCATGCCGTCGTCAAGAGATCGATTTAAGCAGCTGGTTATAGAAATTGCAAAAGAATTTTCACGCTTAAAAGGTGTTCCGTTCTATGGAAATTTACTTGTAAAAACAAGGGTAACCTTACCTGTAAAGGATATTGCAATAAAAGATGATAAGATTTCCACTCTAATGGAGGCTCTTTTTATTCACGATATTCTAAATGAGGGCTTGCATGATGTTTTAATAATAGATGATCTTTTTGATACGGGCTCGTCACTAGAGGCAGCCACTAAAAGCTTACAAAATTATAGTAAAATACGCAATGTATATGTTGCTACAGTAACTAGGAAAAGATAATGCATAAAGTTTTTATATCTGGATCTATGAAAATTAAAAACTTGGATGAAAATATTTTAGGAAGAATTAACAATATAGTGGATTCTGATTATCAGGTTATTGTTGGTGATGCTGATGGGGTGGATAGTTCAATTCAAAAATACCTAAGAAAAAAGCAAACTAAAAAAGTTATTGTTTATTGCTCAGGTGAGCGCCCAAGGAACAATATAGGGCACTGGCTAATTGAGAAGATTCATACAAATATAAAACCTGGTACCAGGGCTTTTTTTACAGCAAAAGATATTCAAATGTCTAAAGATTGTGATTATGGATTTATGGTGTGGGACACTAAAAGTATTGGAACGTTAAGCAATGCAATTGAATTACTTAAAAGAAAAAAAATATCTCTAATATATATAAACAAATCAAAAGAATTTTTAAAAGTTAAAGAGGTTGCTGACCTGGAAAATTTAATTTCATATATGAGTGATTATGCGAGAGCAAATGCGGAGTCTAAATTAGGATTAAGAAATAAAATAAAATCATTTAAAAATGAGCAGTTTAGCTTACTTTAAATTCAATAAAATGCCTAAAAAGTAGTGAAAATGTGGTTAAACTTTTGGCTGGATAAAATCTACAGATAGGATTGGGAAAATAATAAGGGATTTGAATCCTCTATGAAAATACTGTATAGCTAAATACAGTACTACATAAGCATTTTTAATTTTTTTACAACCTACATTTAGGTCTATTTATGGTAATTGTAGTGTAAATGTGGTTAAACTTTTTCAAAATTTAGCTTAATATAAATAGATATCAATTTGAACTTAAAAATAAAATAGTTTACCATTCTGAAAAAGCATCAATCTTTAGGGTAAATAAATGGTGTTTTTATCGCCTTATTCTACACCCAAATTAAGCCAGTTTTTAACACAGTAATTAACCCTATAAATATATATATCAATTTGATCTATTTACAAACGCTTTTTTTTTTTGCATAAATATCAATTTACCTTGTTCAATATTGCCTCTTTAAGGTTAAAATAAGCCTCTTATATAACTTGAATTCGCACATTAAGTGCAATTTCTCCTAAGCCGTTAATAAATCAACAGCCTTTCCTAAAAATAACTCAACTGGTTGTTTCCCACCTCGTGTTTTTCGAGGTCTTGTGTTGAGTCGCTTCATGACAAATTCAATCTGTGAATTTGTCACCTTGTTAAAGTCAGTACCCTTTGGGAAGTACTGTCTAATCAAGCCATTAGTATTCTCGTTAATACCTCTTTCCCAAGAAGAATACGGATGAGCAAAATATACATCCACATCCAGTGCTTTAGCCATACGCTCATGTTCAGCAAATTCTAAGCCATTATCGTAGGTAATGGTATGAATCTTACTTGACATTGGCTTTAGCGCTTTAATAGTCTTATCAGCCAACTCAGTGGCATTCTTGCCATT
>NZ_FQTP01000141.1 GCF_900128515.1 Bathymodiolus heckerae thiotrophic gill symbiont | reverse complement strand
GAAAGGAACGATAATAGACAGTATCGTGTAAACAAATAAAGAGGCTCGTTCACGGCCTAAATCGGTTTGCGAAAAATGATCTTGAAGCGGAAGTAAAATATCGCGTAAAATGAACATGAATGAGGCCGTTTTGTTTGTATAATCAATGCGTTAGAAACTTTTATTATACACCAAAACCAGGTCTCATTCATCATTAACCTGTTATTTTTAAACTAATATATCTTTTTTTCGATAATGCAACTCACCTATATTAGTTAATGGTAATATTTTTCAAAATTAGCCTTTACTAATGTTTGTGTGCGCTAAAAATTAGGAAACTTCAGTTTTAGAACTTATGCCTATTTAAGAGCATCGGCAAAAGAGCAAAATGCAGATCGAGCTAAAGATTCGTTACAGCAATTTGCCAGTGAGCATCACTTAGTAATATCTACCTTTTTTGCAGAAAATGAATCTGGGACAAGTCTTCAGAGACCCGAGCTTTTTAGGTTGCTTGAAATAGCTCAAAAAGGCGATATTATTCTAGTTGAACAAATAGATAGAATCTCTAGGCTAAAAGATGATGACTGGAATTCGCTTAAATCCATAATCAAGACAAAAGGATTAAGGGTTGTTTCGCTAGATTTGCCTACGAGTCATCAGTTTGCTGTAGTTAATGATGAGTTTACAGGAAGAATGTTATCAGCCATTAATGATTTGATGCTCGATATGCTTGCGGCTATTGCTAGAAAGGACTATGTAGATCGAAGAAGGCGCCAAAAGGAAGGCATTGTTAAAGCTAAGTCTGAGGGGCGTTACCCTGGAAGGCCAAGTGATACAGAATTACAACAAAAGATTGAAGGCATGTTGACGGATAAAAAATCCTATGACTACATTCAGCATATTTTAGGTTGTTCTCGTACTACAATTTCCAAAGTTTCAAAAAGACTAAAGCAAGAGGGCCCGAAGCCTTAATAAAGTGAGTACTTTGCTTGGCAGGTAACTAGGTAACACCCTTGTAAACAGTGGTGTTCAGGCCGAGGATGACCATTTCTGACAAAATGGTTGAGCTTAATAAGTTTTCTTTTTGAAAAACAAGGTAGCTCTGTATGCTTTTATATTAAAGGGCTGTAGAGCATGAAGCGAATAATATGCCATTTATGCACAATACCCCTATTTGTTAGTGGTCCTGATGGGCTTATTGTTGAAATGATATTTCCACATGGTGCTTCAAATAATAAAGAACATCCCTATATTTAAGGAGAAAGAAATGACGAACTCAGTTTTATTTACCCCCAAAGCTATGGGGACGATCGTAAGTCCTAACCGTATTGTTATGGCACCAATGACGCGATCACGTACGGCTCAACCTGGCGATATTCCTACAGATTTAATGGCAACTTACTATGCACAACGGGCTAGCGCCGGATTTATTATTACCGAAGCAACGCAAATATCAAAACAGGGAAAAGGCTATTCTTTTACGCCTGGAATGTACTCCGAGGAGCATGTGAATGGCTGGCGTAAAGTAACGAATGCAGTTCACGCTGCTGAGGGGCGAATATTCTCTCAGCTATGGCATGTGGGCCGTATGTCACATGAATCATTACATGAAGATGGTACACCTGTTGCTCCTTCAGCATTGTCACCAGATGCGCAAGTGTGGATCGTCGGTGATGATGGTGTTGGTAGGATGCTGGACTGTCCTATACCCAGAGCACTTAGTAATGACGATATTAAAGATATTATTGATGATTATCGACATACTGCAAAAAATGCCATTGAGGCAGGTTTTGATGGCATTGAAATTCATGCCGGTAATGGCTATCTGATTGACCAGTTTTTGCGTCGTAGCTCGAACAAACGTGATGATGAATATGGCGGTTCAATTGAAAACCGTATTCGATTTGCAGTTGAAATTATTGATGCTGTAAGCCATGAGATTGGCGCTGATAAGGTAGGTATTCGGTTAGCCCCCTTTATTACGCAACGAGGCATGAATGACACTCAGGTGATTGATGCCATTTTACTAGCTGCGAAATTATTTAATGACTTGGGCATTGCGTACATTCATTTATCGGAAGCAGATTGGGATGATGCACCAGCAGTCTCGGATAGTTTTCGTCATGATCTACGAGCGGCTTTTAATGGTGCCATTATCGTCGCGGGGAACTACACCGCAGAAAGTGGTGAGAAGATTATAGCAAGTGGCTTAGTTGATTTTGTTGCCTACGGCCGTAAATTTTTAGCTAATCCTGATTTGCCATATCGTTTTAAAAATAATTTACCGCTTAATGAAATAACAGATTCATCCACCTTATTTGGGGGCGGTGAAGTGGGTTATACAGATTTCCCCTGTTACACAATTTAAACAACATAAATAATACAGGAAGACAATAATATGATTAATTCAACAAAAATTTCACATACAATTAAAGCATCAGCGCTTGTTGTTTCGATGGCAATATCCCAGGCGCGCCATGCTACCTCACGAAATTTTGGGACTCCTGTCGCCATAATTCATTCGCCTACGCAGCGAATGGGAGATGCCCTGGCCGCCCTGCGTCCGTCTCAACTACGCACAAAACCCTGCTC
>NZ_FQTP01000140.1 GCF_900128515.1 Bathymodiolus heckerae thiotrophic gill symbiont | reverse complement strand
AAACTGGCATGAATATTTTTAAAGAAATGCAGCGATTAAAAAGCCTAAGGGATTATTACATCCAGTGAGTAAAAAAGGCTAAAAAGAGAGAAATAAGGCTAAAAAAATCAGACAAACAAGGTGTTTTCTAGATTTTTATGGAAAAATACGGAAATTTTGAGCTATTTTTTTTGAAAAATTGCAAGGGTTGAAAATAGGATGGGGAATTATGAATTATGCAAAGGTCTCTATACAAAATTATACCCATGTGTTATCAGTTTTTGCATAGCGAATCACTTGATAAACTGCAATGTTTTTTTCACTTAAACGATACACAACATCAGGAACACACTGAATAGGCATCTCCACCTCATAACCGTGTGCCAATTGATTGATGGTTGATTTACATTTTCCTCCTGCATATTCTGTCAAAATTTTTAAAGCTGCACCTTGATATTCTCCTACTTCAAAGTAAATGCGATAAATGTCACTTAAGTAGTCTTTTGGTGTCCCTATTTCAAGAGTTTCATAAGGCGGCGTTGCCTCATCATTTCTCATAACATACTATTCCTTGACGATGTAAAACTATAAAAAAGAGTGCCATTGAGAAAACTACTGGCAAAATATTAAGCCAGTTTTACTAATATCATGAACGCTTCTAATGAATGCCATTATATATGATAATCAATAACTCAATAAAAACACACCACACCCAATCTGTATGTTACCAAATATTTCCAAAGACCTTTGCATAAACCACCCTCAAACTACCAATCTGATAGAATAGCACTCATATAAATTGAGACCTTTGTATAAATAGGGATGATTAACAGAATGACAGATTTTATTGATTTAGGAATTTTTTTTTAAATTGATAAAAGATGGTGTCTTGATAATTGTTCATATTTATACAAAGGTCTCATATTTTTTATTACTTATATTCTAATATATCCTTTGGCTGGCACTCTAAAACATCGCAAATTTTAGCAAGTGTTTCAAAGCGTATGCCTTTTACTTTTCCTGACTTAAGCAGAGAAATATTTTGTTCAGTAATATTAATATGCGTAGCAAGTTCTTTAGAACGCATTTTGCGCTTTGCCAACATAATATCTAGCGTTATTAGTATTTTTTTTGCCATTGTTCGTTTTGATTATATAATTTGTTTATTTTCATCTGAAATTTTAGTAGCTTTTGTCATCACTTTAGCTATCAAAATCAACAAAATACCTAGAAATAAAATAATCAACCCTTTAATATCAACCCCAAAAGAAAAGGCAATTAAACGCTCTCCCGCTGGATTTGTATAAGTTAATGCCAAGCTTGTTAGCATTTGAACAACAGGGCTAAGCAGTAAAAAAACTAATAAAGAAATACCAACCCATTTAAGTTGATTACTAAAACGCTGTGTAAACCATCGCCCTTGAGCAAAATCTTGAAAAATACCTGCTACTACGAACAAAGCAAAAGACAATGTAGAAATCTGTAAACTGCTAATAAACCAAACAATAAGTTTATTACTCGTTGTTAAAGTAAAAAGAGAAGAATCAATACCTGAATAAAAACTAGCAACTTGCCTTGCAAACTCTGCATCAAACCACAATAAGGTATTAATAACAAATAGCATAAGTGCTAAAATTTTTGACACTGGTGCCATCCAAGTAATAAGTGATTTATTTTGTGTGCTCATAATATTTTAGTTTTAGTTTTATAAAAAATAATTATCATTTTACGATAATTAAACATTATTATACGATAAAAATAAAGATTATGTATTTAAATTTATAAATTCATTATTCTTTTTATCTAATCACCATTGCTAACTTTTTTATCAATCTAATGAGTTTTTGATTGTTTGTTTTAGTTGCTGGTTGTTTAGGTTATGATGTGCTGGCTAACCTTTTAAAAAAATTGTTCTGAGATGCGAATTTCACGAATGCGTTCTTATAACTCATCAAAATATTCTTTGAGTTGTTTGATCGCCCAAATTCTGAACTGAGTGCCTTGCGGGGACTTTACTTGATAACCCAAGGTGATTTGTAATGAACAACTTGGTAGGTTTTATCGTCTGTCGCAGTTGGTATTGCTGGCGAATTTGATGGCTGTTTGCATTGAGTTGGCTTGAGTGATTTGGGTGGTTTTGATGTGTTGGTGTCTCCATTATTTAAAAAGTAGCCTGTCCCCATGCTTTCCAAAGGTCTCCTAGGGTTAATAATTATCTTCGAGTTTATTCTTTACTTACTTCCAATTTGGCATATGTATCGTTAAATAAGTATAAAAACCTTTATCATGATTTGGATGAATTAGATGTGCTAACTCATGAAAAATCACATATTCTATACATTGAATAGGGGCTTTAATTAACTCAGAATTTAAATTAATATAAGATTTTTCAGGGTTACAACTGCCCCATCTGGTTTTCATTTTTCTAATTCTAACCTGTTTAATTTCTTTATTTACAATATGAGACCTTTGCATAATTCATAATTCCCCATCCTATTTTCAACCCTTGCAATTTTTCAAAAAAATAGCTCAAAATTTCCGTATTTTTCCATAAAAATCTAAAAAACACCTTGTTTGTCTGATTTTTTTAGCCTTATTTCTCTCTTTTTAGCCTTTTTTACTCACTGGATGTAATAATCCCTTAGGCTTTTTAATCGCTGCATTTCTTTAAAAATATTCATGCCAGTTTTAAGGTTATGACTCATG
>NZ_FQTP01000139.1 GCF_900128515.1 Bathymodiolus heckerae thiotrophic gill symbiont | reverse complement strand
ATTTGCGACCTGCCGATTACGAAATAGTTCACCACTTTTGTATCTTAGGGATGTTATTAAAATGCGCCGCCAGGGAAATAATGTGCCTAAATTACCGCAGATGCCTGCGCTAGTTGCTGCTTAATTATATAGGGGAATGAACTTACGACTAAAGTGCTACGTGCGCAAGGCAAGCAGGTGCGCTTTGGCATACACCCGGTTGCCGGGCGAATGCCAGGGCATATGAACGTGTTATTGGCAGAAGCAAAAGTACCCTACGATATAGTTTTTGAAATGGATGAAATCAATGCCGACTTTGCTGATGTAGACGTGTCGATTGTTATCGGTGCAAATGATATCGTTAATCCGTCAGCACTGGACGATCCTAATAGTCCCATTGCTGGAATGCCCGTACTGGAATGCTGGAAAAGTGCCACAACCATCGTTTTAAAGCGTAGCATGGCAACGGGCTATGCAGGTGTGGGTAACCCGTTATTTGTACATAAAAATACGCGTATGCTGTTTGGTGATGCGAATGATAGTATGCAGGCTGTGTTAAAAGCGATCAATCATTAATATCAATTAAACAAAGGTTTTATAGCCCAATTAACGCTAAAGTGTTATTGTCTGATCTTAATTCTGCTTTGGCTGATTATCGTAGGGTGCGTGTACGCACCCTACGATAATGGATTGTTATAACCATCAAAGAAGAATTAAGCAAAAATAATGGATGCTAAGACATTCAGATTCCTCAACAATCGCGTAACACTCTTATCAATATTTTAATAAAAAGGATCAAATTATGAAGTATCTAGTTAAATTTTGTGCAGTCCTCGTATTATCAGCTGCCAGTATCTCGGCATTCGCTAAAGATAAACCCATGAACATGCAGTCTGGAAATGCTTCCGGTCAGGGTATGGGCATGGAAATGTCTGAGGAAATGAAAGACAAGATGGCGAGGAAAAAGCAGATATATATCCTGAAAATAAATGATCTATCAGATCGGATTCAAGATGAAAAAAACGCCAAAAAGAAACAGGCTTTAATGGATGAGCAACTACAGCTTATTAAAGATCATCAGGAAAAAAAGCGTCAAATGAAAAAGAAGATGATGCAAAAACATCATCAGAAAATGATGGAAAAAAAGGGCAGCATGAAAATGTAAAACAATCTTACCCAATTAGTTGTCAACGCTAACGGGTGAAACAGCTATCGGTATGGGAAACATAGGCTTTCCCATACCGAAATCTTAATTCGTTAAAAAAATTTCTGGTTTATCAGAGCAAACAGTCAGATCATATACTGTGAATTTGACTGGTGCAGCACAGTGTTGCTTTGATGGATAGATGAGTTTTTATGTTGTTTGTATTTCTCCATTTATTCATCTATCCTTAATAGGTGCTGCTTCATATAGTCTAGTCACAGTAAAAAGCAAAACATCACGTTTCTAACCCTATTCTTAAGAGCAACTCGACGATATTGATGATGGATATAAACATAGAAACATCAAAACTCCTGTACAAGAAACTCAAAGAGTTCACATTTTTTATCCGCCGCAGTCCAGGGGATAAAGTCGCGACTTTATTTGCATTTCTATGTTTTATTGTTGGCCATCATTTATATGATGAAAAAAATGCCTTTAAAGTACCTACCTTACTAAACGACCACCAGGACAGCGTCAATTTATATAAGCCCTTGGTGGGTGTTTTTCTGATCATTGTAGCTGTTGGGCTAATAGTCTGGGTTACTTACCGCTTATGGAAAATCGCCTTACCGCCGATAATTCCGAAACACCCTTTATCCCAAGCCATTAAAGGGCTAATGGCGTTTAGCACCGAAGATGGAGAGCTATTTTCCAAACTGGAACGAAACAAGCAAATAGCAGAGTTTGTCAATATATTAACAATCCACAACGACAGATTATCGTGTTAATGGGGGAATCCGGCGCTGGTAAAACTTCCCTTTTAAGAGCTGGCCTAAGCTATGGCTTAAAGTCGGAGCAACAATCTTACATTTACTGGGTGGCTTTTCCAAAGCATGCGCACGAATCTTTATTGAGAACCATTAACCAGCAGTTACAGACGCAGTATCAACAGCTGGAAGAGGTCTTAACATATCCGACAGCAGCAGTTATCGTGTTAGACCAGTTTGAGCAATTGTCAGTGCAGCAACATGCAGAAATTTTTGCTTTATTAACCCGGGTGATTACCCAGCATCCGTTGCAGAATATCACCTGGATAGTGGCCTTTAGGCGCGAATACGACCCAGAATGGCGAGATTTTGAGCTCTCACTGGGTGATGATTTTCGTATGCTCCCCATGATTTCCCTCAAGCTATTTAGTCGGGCGCAGGCACAAAATGTATTTATTATTTTAGCCAGCGAAGCAGGCCTGGTTCTAGACCAGGCGCTTGTCGATAGTTTTGTGAACTCCATGCAGGTCAATGAACGGCTTTCTCCCGTGGATATCAGTATTGGTTTATTAATGCTTAACGAACTAGCCAGTCAACAACAAAAAGCATATCTAAATCTAGAGGATTATCAGTTTGCAGGCGGCTCCAAAGGCTTGTTTGTAAAATTTATCAATGCCCGCTTAGAGCGCTTGGTAGTGGGTTAAATCTGTTATTAGGCATGAATATCTCGTCCAAATTCGACTTTATTAATTAACAGCCCAATGACAATATCGTGCATTTGTTCTATTTTTGAAAAACAGATTGTTCGACGAGTTAAA
>NZ_FQTP01000138.1 GCF_900128515.1 Bathymodiolus heckerae thiotrophic gill symbiont | reverse complement strand
GATTCATCAGGAGTCCTGAGGCAAATAAAGTCTCTGTTAGAGACCGAATATATGGCTGCAATCTTGTTCACTGTTGATATCACCAAAATTTGAAAACTTGGCTTGCAATAATTGAGGAGTCCATATAAGGGGTTAGGGGAGGTTTTTATTAGATAATCCCCCCTTAATCCCCCATTTCACAAGAGGGGGAAGTGAACGGTTATGGCCAGAACGATGTAAACCCATTGGCAGATAAACGTGCTTTCATCCAGCTAATTTTCTTTTTTGAACGGCATTTAATAAAAAATATATTACCCTCAATAATTTCTCTTAGTAAATCAGGGCGAGTTTTTGTATCTTCCCAGGTTTCTGTCAATTGCTCAGCAAGAACAGACTCAAGTTGATCAAGTAAGCTATTTTCACCATCATCTTGTAACTTTTCACTATCACCCTCGATCCGAGGCAGAACCTTGGTCATTAAAAAATCATCCCAGACTGCTTAAAGTTCAGGAGTATCCCTGGGTTTAAAAGAAACTACCGCAATTAATAACTCATTTAGCGCGCGATAAGCTAGTTCAAACGGAGTTTCTTTTAATACGGTATTAAGCGCTTCTAAAAATGCAATACTCTTGCTTCCATTAGGATCATATTCAACAATATCAGTGATATTAACCTGGGAGAGGGTGGGAAAGCTAAGTGTTTTTGGCTGAGTCTGTGCTTCAAAGTACGCCTGGTAATCATTAGGAAAGAACTCACCAAAATCTATTGTAAAAGCACGATCAATTACTTTACGAGAAAATCCATGGGTGGTTTCATCCATATTGACCGTGCCAGCAACAATCAGATTAGGGGGTATGCTGATACCTTTATTTAAAAAGTATTGCCATAAGGCATCATTCTCATCACCCGCAAGATTAAGCTGGGTTCTTAATTGAGCAAGATTATCTACTTGTTTAAAGATACTGGAGTTAAGCAAAGCATCGCAGTGATATTGTCCATCTTCCCAATAGCGAGTTTCAATAATAGCTAAATAATCAGCAAAATATTGTTCGACCGGTGCCAGGTTCATTTCATCCAGGCATAACCAATAAGGCACACAGTCATCGTTATAATTAACCTCTTCATCTTCAATATTTTCAGTTATTTCTTTCCATGCGGCGACTATAAATACTAAAAAATCAGTTACTATATATTCTGCACCATTATTGCCCAAACGGGAAATATAGCCTAGTAAATCTGAGGGCTCATGCCAGTCGGGACGAACAGGAACGATACAATAATTTGAATGATCTTTTCTAAAGCGTTTGGCCTGTTGTTTTACGAAGCGGGTTTTTCCAGTGCCGGAGAGGCCAGAAAGAAGAATAAAGGGTTTTGGTAATGAGGTAGTTAATATTGGTAATTTTTGAGAAGATTTACCCTGATAGTGAGTTAATTCATATTCACAAAGTTTACTGATCGTTGCTTCATAACCCAGTATGAACTTTTCATAATCTAAGTTAAGAAATGAAAATAGATGTGGGAGTCCCTGCTCTTTTCGGTACTTTCTATTAAAATCATCAATGGAAATTTTTTTGCTAAGAAGGTAGGGTAATAAATCCACAATCAATTGAGTTGGTATTATCCTACGCTGAAGATCACTTTGTAATCTGATATAAATATTTTCAGAATTTATTTTTTCAATAGAAATGGCTCTGTTGCCCTCCCCAAGCTTCAGGCCTTGATATAAGCTAAGTTTGTTGCCCATTACTTCATTATTCCATTTTATTATGTGTTCATATTAAGTAGCAATATGAGAAATCATGATTGCCAGTCTTCTAATCGCAACCCGGTAATCCGGGAAAACTCCTTGGTATTATGCGTGACTAAAACAGCATCATGCGCTCTGGCTATAGCCGCTATCAGAAGGTCATTCGGCCCTATTATTTTTCCTTGAGCGCTTAAATCTGCACGTATTAATCCATATTCTTCTGCGCACCTGTCATCAAATGGAAGACTGTTTAAGGGTGAAAAAAAATGATTAAGTAATTGTAAATTGGCTTCTACTCTTTTGCTATGCCTGGCACCGAAGAGTAATTCAGCCTTTATTACGCTACATAAGGCGATCTCTGAAGGAGAAGAATTGCGGAAATGCAGTTCTATTTGTGCATGACGATTATTTAACAAGTGAATACACACATTGGAATCAAGCAGGTACATTAGTCTATTGATTCCCGTTTTTCGAGAGTTCCTTGACTAGGGCGTTGCAGCGTTTCACCTTCCCATTTGCCTAATTTTTCGAAATAGTCTTCAGGCCATTCGTTAGTTACTTCTCGTTTTGCCAGTTCTGCAAGGTATTTGGACACTGATAAATGAGCGTGTTCCGCTTTGATTTTAATTTTATCTGCTATTAAATCCGGGATATAAAAATGTAATTGAGCCATGTGCTTTCCAAAAATATATTTGCTATATTTGTATTATCGTAGACATGCAATTACATTGTCAATTCTGGCGGCATATAAAATTTACTTTTAGTTAATTTTTTAAAAGATGCTACTTTAATTTAATTACAGATAAGGTAAGGTATTGATTGTTCGGGATGGGAGCAGAGAGTTGGTTGTTCGTTTATATCATGAGTGTTCCCTTTAAAACATAAGCTTGCAAGAAAACATCCTATAAACCAGCACTCTAAAGCTCACCAAGAAGCGTTTCTTCGTATTTTACAAATTAGGCTATCAGCAACAAAGAAGGTGAAGG
>NZ_FQTP01000137.1 GCF_900128515.1 Bathymodiolus heckerae thiotrophic gill symbiont | reverse complement strand
GAAAGGAACGATAATAGACAGTATCGTGTAAACAAATAAAGAGGCTCGTTCACGGCCTAAATCGGTTTGCGAAAAATGATCTTGACGCGGAAGTAAAACATCGCGTAAAATGAACATGAATGAGGCCGTTTTATTTGTATAATCAATGCGTTAGAAACTTTTATTATACACCAAAACCAGGTCTCATTCATCATTAACCTGTTATTTTTAAACTAATATATCTTTTTTTCGATAATGCAGCTCACCTACATTAGTTAATGGTAATATTTTTCAAAATTAGCCTTTACTAATGTTTGTGTGCGCTAAAAATTAGGAAACTTCAGTTGTTACAATATATTTGCCATAAGGCATCTGAGCCATATTCAACTATCTCAGAATTTGCTTGCTTTAAGCCATCAGAATCATCTCTGTAAAGATTTTCATTTTCTTGCTCTAAAGACCAACAACACCCTAAATAAATGGGGATTTCTTTATTAGTTTTACTACAAATAAAACCTTGTAGTAGTCCTTCATCGCTATCTTTCCAGTTCTTAATATTATTAAAAAGGATTGTTTTTTCTATCAAAACATAGTTTAAAAAAGATAATGTATCTATGTATTTATAAATACACGTTTCATCTGGTAGTTCTTTTATTTCATCATTTAAGTCCATCACTTCTTCCCCGTAACCGCCTTAACATCCACCAACAAATCCCCAAACTTACCGTAATTAACCTTAACACCACCATCTAAATCTAAACTAATACGCATATCGGCATAGTGTTTGAGTTTATCGTCAAACTCACTGAGTTCAGTTTGTTTTTTCTCTAAAGCAGTGAGGGATTTTTTATGGCGATTGGCTTCGGCGGTGCTGCTGGCTTCTTCGATTTGTTTTTGTAACACCATGGCGGAAGATTCGTATTTGCCTAATAACGGGGTGACGTATTCGGTGCGCATGCGGGATAAGGTGCTTTCGTTGTAGCGGTGTAGGTACACGAGGCATTCAAAGGCTTTTTGTTTGCCTGAGCTGAATAGCCAATAAATCGGGCGTTTTTTGTAGGTTTTTAGGTGGTCTTTATAGAATTGGGTGGATAGATAACGGCGGATTGCGTCTAAGCTGGTTTCGCTGTTTTTGGGTTTTATGGCGTATAAACCCAGGCTTTCGGCGATGAAGTCTAGGTTTTGTTGTTGATTTTCTTCTCCCCATGCGGCACGCACAAATTCGGCAATACGCAGGGTGGCATCGTCGGCGAACCATTCTTGGTCGGTTAGAGGGATTATTCCATCGTCATCGGGCGGAAAGTGGCGAGTGGCAAGTGCTGAGTGATGAGTTACACTTTCAGACTGCTGCGTAGTGAATTGAGCATTTTCGATATTTCCTCTAATAAGAGCAGAATTTCCTGAATTTGATTGCTGCTCACATACCTCAGTCGCTGAGCTATCAAGGTTTGTGTTTCCACTTCCGCTCTTGATCCCAGAGCTATTGATAGAAAATTGCGAAACTCCGCTGTCGATTTCCGCGCTTGACCTTCCGCTATATTCGATGGAACCGACACGGCTACCCGACAAATTTGACTGGTCAAGCCGTACCTCTCTTCTTTCGGAAATACTTTGGTCATTCGATAAACTCGCTCCACCAACTCCATCGATTTCTGCCACACGATCAAGTCCTGATAACTCTTTACTCTCCCCTCGTTGTTCATTACTTTCCACTCCTTCAGTGGTTTTAGTGGTCAGTGCTGAGTGATCAGTGGATAGTTTCTCTCCACTCGCCACTCTCCCCTCATCACTCTCTACTCCGTCATAGATTGTGCTGAAGTCTTTATTGCCTGCGTGGGCGTAGATTAAGCCTGCTTTATCTAGGCGATAGCGCCCCATCATGCAGCCGATGGCATAGCTGATAAGTTCGGCGAGGGTATCGGATTGAAAGCGGTTTTCTAGGGCTTCTTCGGAGTGCTTGCTGCCATAACGGTATTGGGGATTGACGGTTAAGGTAATCTGCTCTAAAGGCACCTCGGGGGTGAGTTCGTCTTGTAAGCCGTAGGCATCAATAAACAAGCGGTTGTTTTCTTGTTCGAGGCTTTGCATTTCGGCGATGGTTGCGCGGTTTTTGCGTTGCCATTGGGTGTAAATGTTTGCCAAGCTTAAAACACCCTCGTTCCCAGCGTCCTCGGTGGGAATGCAGACGGTGCTTTCATTTGACTCGGTATGCATTCCCACGCTGAAGCGTGGGAATGAGGCAGGTTTTATGTCGGCTGGGTTAGTGGATTTATCGCGTAACCCAGCATTTTCGGCTTCGCTTTGCTGGGTTACGCTATCACTAACCCAGCCTACGGTGTTTGTTAAAGGGTTGTTTTGGAAATCCCATGAGGTTTCGTAGGTGTTCCAGTCGGTTTTTGATTGATTAATCAATCAATCTACATTACTACTTGAGATGTTTTCTGTAAAAGGTAACTGATTAAAATTACCTATTTGAAAGTGTAGAGTTGGATTTATTACTTTTGCTACCCAGTTTATAAAAGTCAAATTAGAAAAACAAAGAATATCTTGTAACTCATAATTACCCTTAAATGCAGACATTCCTGTCACATCAAAAATAAATCCTTTTGGGAAATATCTAAATCCCGCAATACCTGAAGTCACATCCGACCAACTCACCGATGATTTAAAATAATAGCTTGGATTTCTAACCACTGAACGCTGTTTACCTTTATTATCCACAAAGCCACGAATTTCTTCACCATCATTTTTCCAGTTCACCACAAAATCTTGATTACCGT
>NZ_FQTP01000136.1 GCF_900128515.1 Bathymodiolus heckerae thiotrophic gill symbiont | reverse complement strand
GTGCCCGCAACAAAAGACAAGTGCTTTTTATCAAAGTGGTTTTGATTGAAACCGGCTGCTTTATTTAAACGGCAATTGGATTTACGGCTAGATTTGTATTTTTTTGTTTTGAGCGAGAATTGCTGCTTCGCAAAGAGAAAGGTATAAATTATGATATGGCTTATGATACTATGTCGGATGTTAGTTACTTTGGAACCATGATGGTGCATTTAAATCATGCCGATGGCATGGTCTCCGGAGCGGTACATACTACCCAGCATACGATACGCCCCGCTTTTCAGATTATTAAAACAAAACCTGGTACATCTATAGTATCGAGCGTCTTTTTTATGTGCCTGGAAGATCGGGTGTTAGTTTATGGCGACTGTGCGATAAATCCTGATCCAGATGCACAACAATTAGCAGAAATTGCAGTGAGTGCAGTTGCGACTGCAAAGATGTATAATATATCACCTCGTGTCGCAATGCTGTCTTATTCCACGGGAAAATCAGGTAAGGGAAAGGCGGTGGATAAGGTACGTCAGGCAGTGGCTATAGCCAGAAAGGCACATCCTGAATTAAAGATAGAAGGTCCGATGCAATATGATGCGGCAGTCGATGCCAGTGTTGCGCGGACAAAATTACCTGATAGTGAGGTGGCGGGACAGGCAAATGTATTTATTTTTCCTGACCTTAATACCGGAAATAATACCTATAAAGCTGTGCAACGCTCTTCTGGTGCAGTGGCAATAGGACCGATTTTGCAAGGTTTGAATAAACCTGTAAATGATTTAAGTCGTGGCTGTACAGTGACCGATATTGTTAATACGGTTGTTATGACAGCTATACAATCACAATCTGAAAACTAAACTAAAAATAGAGGATATAAGCTATATGTTCCAATTATTACTTGATACGGCTGATATAAAAAAAATCGCTGAAATAAATGAATATCTTCCTGTACATGGGGTAACAACTAACCCGTCAATTATGGCAGGTGCTGGTACAGGCGTAAATTTTGTTTTACCAGCTATTGTGGAAGTTTTAGGTGAAGATACACAACTTTTTGTACAAGCATTAAGCACGACTGTTGATGGTATTGTAGAGGAAGCTAAAAAACTATCAGCTATGCCTTTCAAAAACATTACAGTGAAAATACCAACTACGCCTATTGGTCTGGCTGCAATGAAGAAATTACAACCCACAAATATACGCACTTTAGCGACAGCTATTTATACAGTACAACAAGGTTTTTTAGCAGCATTAAATGGTGCTGATTATATGTCTCCTTATTTAAATCGTATTGATACACTTAATAATGATGGTGTTGGTGTTTGTGTGGAGATTCAGAATCTTTTGAATCAGCATGAATTATCAACCATTCTTACACCAGCAAGCTTTAAAAATACGCAACAGGTAATGGACGTATTAGCTACAGGTTGTGGCGCGATTACATTGCCTGTTGATGTGATTGAGCAAATGGTTAATTTCCCTGCGGTTCAACCTGCGGTAGAGCAGTTTAATAAAGACTGGTCAGCTGCTTTTGGTGATAAACTGTCTTATAACAGCTAAGATTGTTATAACAACCGTCATACTGGATTTTGCCGGCCATGGAGGGCGGAGCGGTTGAATACCTAGAAGAAAAACCTCCGTTTCTCTTCGTTTACGTAGCGCAGGTCAACACATAGACTAATGGACTACTCATTTGGGTAAGCAATGTAAGGTGCAGCAGAACATGTTGCAACAAACATTCATGGTCAAATGGTATCTATGTTGTTGTTTAAGTTAGATACCCAAAACGACTGGTGCAATAAATGAACCTTGCCGCTATTAAAATGTATGAAAACAGATAAAAACATATCTATAAAAGTAAAATCAAAAACTGAACGTCGTATCATGGAAGAGCCAGAGCTCGAAATGATATCGGAATGGAATTTTAAAAAAATCGCTTATGCACTCATTGTGCTAATACTGTTTGTGATTCTTCCCGCTTATTATTTCAGTAGCCAGGATAATAGTGACCCAGAAAAAACACCTCCCATAGAGATGCAAGTTGTTAATCAAGCGACTGTTAAGCAAGGCTCTCTTGAAAAAACAGCATTAGAATCCTCATCAAAATCAGCTATTACAGAGCCTGAGCCTGTACAAGTAATCTCTTCAACAGTGGAAGCTGAAGAAACAGTCAGCGTTGTAGCGCAGGCACCGACCAAAGAAATCATTAGCACACAACCTACTGCTCAAATTACCGCAAAGCTGCCTACAGAGAAGATAGCTAAACAAAACGTGCAAGAAGAGCAGGTTATAGAGAGTGTTATTCAAAGCACAGATTTAAATCCTTATATAGCCCGTGCACAACTTGCACAGGGGGTTAATAAGCTAGAGCCTTATGGCAATATAGACTTACCTATTCTTGTTGATAGCAGTAAAGCATATGGCGTGACATATTTCACTGAAGTCATTAATATGCAAGGTGATACTGTTTTCCATGAATGGCTAAAAGAAGGTCACTCTGTTTATAAACGGAAAATTAATATCCGGGGTAATCGATGGCGAATTTCTACCAGTAAACTCTTTCCCTATAATTCTATAGGTCAGTGGCAAGTGCGCACTATTACCCAGCAAGGTAATATATTGCATAAAATCGATTTTTCTGTACAAAAAAGATAAATATAATAGTACCTAAATCCTGCAAGCATTATACACAATAAACATGAAAACCCCATATTAAACAATGATATAATATCAGTTTCTGTAACTTCTCATTATCCACCGGCAAATATTAAAAAGTTGCTTTACAATATATTCTATGAACTCGCCTAAACCTAAACTGCCAGAGATAAATGAAGAAGATCGCACACCGCTAGTGGATGTGTTATTG
>NZ_FQTP01000135.1 GCF_900128515.1 Bathymodiolus heckerae thiotrophic gill symbiont | reverse complement strand
ATTTTAGAGCTAAAATCACACCAGAAGCACTAACCGCAATCACCTTGCTCATTGCCCAAAGTGATCCAGCAGATAAAGACAAAGTCATTGGTTTGGTAGTTGTGTTGTTAACAGGCAATCATCATGAGTGAATTGCCAAACGGCTGGGTTGAGACGACACTTGAAGGTGTTATGAAAAATGTCTCAAGAAGATTTGATTTTTCAGATAAAGACAAAGTAGTCTTTGTTAATACTGGCGATGTACTAGAAGGTAATTTTTTACATAACAACTATATTTCAGCAGAAGGCCTGCCAGGTCAGGCGAAAAAAGCCATAGAAAAAGGTGATATTTTATATAGTGAAATTAGACCTAAAAATAAAAGATACGCTCTTGTTGATTTTCAGTCTAAGGATTATGTAGTTTCAACTAAATTCATGGTCTTAAAGAGAAATAGTAACGTAGATTTAAACTATTTATACCTTTCGTTAACATCACATAATATGTTGCGTGTATTTAATGCTAACGCTGAAGCAAGGTCAGGAACATTTCCTCAAATAACTTTCGACTCTATTAGTGATATAGAGATAAACCTACCTCCACTCGATGAACAAAAATCTATTGCTGATATTCTTGTCAGTTTTGATGACAAAATAGAATTGTTGCGAGCGCAAAACAAAACCCTTGAAACCCTAGCACAAACACTCTTTAAAGAATGGTTTGTGAAATTCAACTTCCCCAACGCCACAGGCGAAATGATCAACTCCGAACTCGGACAGATCCCCAAAGGCTGGCAGGTTGGAAAATTAGAAGATATAGTTTTAAATATTAAAAAATCTTTAAAAAAAGGAGACGATCTTAAGGGTAGAAAGTATATACCAATTGACGAAATGCCTATGAGAAAATTAGGCTTGGATTCAAGCAAACCTATAGGAGATGCGCAAAGTAGTCTTATAGGATTTGAGCCCGGTGATATTTTATTTGGAGCGATGCGTTGTTATTTTCATAGGGTTTGCTTTTCTACAATTAAGGGGGTTACTAGAGCAACAGCTATGGTTCTTAGAGTAAAAAATGAGTTATTTTTTGAGTTTTCTCTTTTGTTAATAAATCAAAATAGTTCGGTTGATTATGCAAATCAAAACTCCAAAGGAACAACAATGCCATATGCAGTTTGGCAGGGGTCGTTTGCAAACATGTCAATTATAATTCCATCAGAAGATATAGCCATAAAATTTTCAAATTTGACTTCTCCTCTACTGGCTAAAATTCAAAAAAATATTTCTCAAGCCCAAATCCTTGAAAAAACCAGAGATGCTTTGTTACCGAAGCTCATGAGCGGAAATATTAGGGTTGATACATGATTGTAAAAAATAAAGAAATAGTTATAGAGCGTGATGACATCTTTGCAAATGATGTATTAGATAGAGAGGGCTTGATAGATAATTTGTCCAAAATTATTTCTACAACAACCGATCCATTTGTTTTATCCATTGATGCTGATTGGGGTGCAGGAAAAACAACTTTTGTTAGGCTGCTAAAGGCGCATCTAGAAAAGGAATATGAAATTCAAAGTATTTATTTTAGTGCATGGGAAGAGGATTATTCTAAAGAGCCATTAATTTCAATCGTTGGAAAGATTGACAAGCATATTGGTAATAATTTTTCAGGAAATGAAGATCTAAAAAAACTTAGTAAATAAATCAACTGCCAAAGTTCTTATAAGAGGAGTTTCAGCGTTTATTAAAGGATCAACAGGGGTTGATGTAGGAGGCGGTATTACAGAGGTGGTTACAGAGTTTTCTGAAAAAACAGCACTGGATTTGATTGAAGGTTATAAAAAAGATGAGGACATAACCAAGAATTTTAAAGACAGTATTGGGAAATTGTTATCGAGTGTTGATTCAGAAAAGCCATTTGTTATTTTCATTGATGAATTAGATAGGTGCAGACCTTTGTATTCCATTGAATTACTGGAGAGGATTAAGCATTTATTTAATATTGATAATTTGATATTTATTTTATCAATTGATAAAAAACAATTGTCAGAATCTATTAAATCTCAATATGGAGGTATTGACACAAATAACTATCTCAGAAGGTTTATTGACTTGGAATATAGACTAAAAAATCCTAATAAAGATCAGTTTTGTGATGCGTTATTTCAAAAATATAATTTTGATGAAACTCTAAAAAAGAAAGATATTAAGCGAATTTATGCTGATGGACATGTAAATTTATTAAAACACTTAGCGAAATCTATGGATTTAACTTTAAGGGAGATAAAGCAGATTTTTATTCAATTTATTATTTTCACTCAAACTATTCAGCCAAGATTTTATGAAGTTCATTTTCGAGTATTTATATTATTTGCCGCTTTGAAAATAAAAGATTCAGAAGCATTTTTAGATTTTAGTAGTGGAAAAATTTCAAATCAAGATATTTGGGAAATTTTTTTTAGTATTATTGGCGATGATGAAAGGCATCTAAATATTATTGTTAAATCTATTGTTTTGTCTGCATTTAAAAGTGATGATGAGTTTAAAGATTTAGTTGATGAGCAGGAAGGGCTATTATTGACAGATAAAACTGAAGATCAGAGGATTATGGTTGGAGAGCTTACAAATAGTCCAGATGGATATGGAGAGTATTATTTAAATAAAATAATAAAAACAGTTGTTAGAAAGCTAGAATTTACAGACCAGTTTAATTTTGAAATTGATGATTCAAAAATGCCATTATAAATATGACCAAAATAACCGAAGATGACATTGAACAAAACCTAATAGACCTATTAAAGTCTGAGGGCTACGGGTATTTTCATGGCACTGAGCTTGATGGTGTTCGTGGTGGGTTTGATCAAGTGGTTATTGAGGGTGAATTTAAAGCATCCT
>NZ_FQTP01000134.1 GCF_900128515.1 Bathymodiolus heckerae thiotrophic gill symbiont | reverse complement strand
TTTAACTCGTCGAACAATCTGTTTTTCAAAAATAGAACAAATGCACGATATTGTCATTGGGCTGTTAATTAATAAAGTCGAATTTGGACGAGATATTCATGCCTAATAACAGATTTAACCCACTACCCGAAATACATATCATCAAGAGTATCGTTGTCCCATGAAATAATAATTGCACTATCTTGAAGAAGTTTATTTTTATCATTAAATTTTAATGATTGATAAATATCAGTTCGAAGAAACGGAACAATTTTTAAGTTTTTTGACACTCCAAACTCTAAGGCAACATTTCTACAAACATTAACAAGATTAATAAGAACTTTACTATATTCTTCGATTTCTCCCTCAAGCCAATTTTCATCTAATTGATCAAGAACTATTAGAATTTTATGGTTCGAACAATTATCCTTGAATATCTTTTCAAAATAACCCAGCAAAGTAAAAGCATTTGCCCTTAGTTTAGTTTGAAGCTTCTTATTTTCAGAAATGTCTTCAAATGATACATTACCTGCATCTATTGAAATATCATCAAGCTCTACACCTGGACCACCTATAGATGATAATCTTCCGATTTTTGAAATAATTACTTCTGTAAGACTGGGATCTGGGTTACCATAAATTTTTTCAATATAGGTTTTTGCCCACTTCAATTCTTTATTTAATGCTTCTCCTTCTCTCTCCTTGATTTCAATAAGTTTAGATAGTCCTTTTACAAAAAACAGGTATCGCCAGCTTTTTTGGTATGCTGATAATTCTCCAGCTAAAGACTCTTTATATAGTTGGTGAGCTGGCCATGGATAATCACTAAAATTTATACATATTGTGCTATACCCATCTAAATCCGATGTATTTGCTTGCCTCAGGTATTCGTAAATTGCTGTTTTACCCATACCTTTTCGACCGAGTACTAACCATGAGCGACTATTTGTTATTTCTTTTATCTCTGGTAGTTTGAAGAAATAATTTTGCAAATCCTCATCAGTTTCCGCTGAAACTTGAAACTCAGGAAACCATTCTTTTATATCCACTTATAATTCCTTTCGATAGTTAGATTTTATGGGCATGTAACCACGCGGTGACTGGCGTGTTTTCCTTGGTAATGGTAGCGGGAACGCGGACGATTACCAAGGAAAACATGCCAGTCGAACGCTTAGTTATTTAGTTCTGGAGCAAAGCGACAGAGACTTAATAATAAGCTTTCGACTGGGCACCAGTCACCGCGTGGTTATTAAGGATTTGGCGCGCAGCGCCAGATCCTTAATAACGCCAAAATCAGCGCGCAGTTTAAAGAGGCGCGATTTTTTGCTTCGCAAAAAACGTGACGCTTTAAACTGTCCGCTGGATTTTTTTGTTAAATTTGTATTTATCTGCAACATATTTTGCAGAATTTTCAATATATGGGAATACTGTACTTTCATTGATATTTAGTAAATCTAATTCCTGTAAAATTGACTCTTTATTTGTAACTGTAATTCTAGAAACATTTATATCATCAGTACCACCTTCACTGAGTTCAGCATCCAGCCCGTATAATAAAAACGCTCCTGATTGTGACGATATTCTGTCATTATTCTTTTTACTCTTAACACAAATTATTTTTCTAAGGTCATCAGGAATTATTTTAGCTTCAAAATAAGGCTTTTCCTCTCTAATAAAATGTATTAACCGCTGAACTGATTGGGTTTCATTGAATGTACCTTCTTTAAAATCAATATTATTTTTCTCAGTTTTCGGAAGTCTCGCTAGATTAGCTATACAACTCGCCACATCAGAGTCAAAATACTTTATTTCTTTCCTTTTCATTGACAAAATAATTACTTCCCCATCGTCTTTTATGGCAGATTTGCAAGCAAAATATATAGCAATGAGAGGGTTCGAGGTAATATCAAGAAGCCTTGTTGGTAATGAATAATGCTGCATTCTTACCAGCCTATCAAGAGTATATTCATCAGATTGAAAATCTGATGAATTAGAAACAATTAACTCTCGATACAATATATGCTCATTCTCAAGAAAAAGGTAATTTCCGTCCTCATCTTTTCTGAATAATGACGGTTCAAGTTTATATTTATTCTTTTTTGAATGTCCACGATAGAAAACCTCTGAGTCATTATTTTTCTCGAAAGAGAAAACTTTACCAATAAACCCTTGTACAGTAGTTACCTTTGGACTTGTTAATTTTTGAGATATTGGTTTTTCTTGTGTATCCGTTCTATCTATACTATTAGCATCAAATAGCCGTTGGAAAAGATTTTCATCTTTAACCGCCCAATGTGTTCGGTTCATTTCCCAATCACGAATATCCAGTAGTGGAGTGATGTCACTAATAGTTTGAAATGAGACTTGTGGTATGTTTGGTAGAAAATTAAATTCTATGAAGATATTACGACCACTTTCCTTTATGGTTTTTAAATAACCTATTCGGATGTTTTCATTATCACCCTCATATGCAAAAAGGCATGGATAACCTTTTAAGGTCTCTATATGCTCATCGGTCAATACCTTAAATGCGGATGCAATACTTTCAGTTGTGTACTCAAGAAATCTACTTTTATCGTACTCGTAAAAAGGCTCATCCCAAGCGCCTATCTTTGCTGTCACTAGCAGATTGTACATTTGCTATAGTCCTAAAAATTTAACGCCCGCATCACTTGACGTAAAAAGGGGCGGTTTTTTTGCATCACAAAAAAAGTGACGCTTTTTACGGTCAAGTGGATGCGATTGTTGGACGAAGCCGCTATGCGGCAGAAAAACCCATTTACGGATACACTCCAATATGTACTCATTGTCGAGTACGATCATTGGAGTTTACCATGAACACGACAGAACAAACGCATTTTGATGCGCTCTATAGCCGTCACCTTCGTGCCTTAAAATTACGGGGTATGAGTGATGCAACCATTGATAGCTATGCTCGTGCAGTACGT
>NZ_FQTP01000133.1 GCF_900128515.1 Bathymodiolus heckerae thiotrophic gill symbiont | reverse complement strand
GTCATCAATGGTTTTGGGTTGCAGGCCTTGAAGCTTCAGATACTTGCAGTGCTGCGTATAATAATGGTTGAATTTAAGTTCTATAGATGGTGTCATAATTGCGTAACCTCATTTTTGTTAGTTGAATGAGCTTACAAATTAACCTGTTATGCATATAACAGGCAATGAGGTTACACTATAAATTTAGGGGTGAAGCTGTTTTTCTCCGCGATAGCGGCTTCGTCCAACAAGGCAAATCCAGCCGACCGTTGGCAGCGCAGATCTTTTCCAAAGGTCATTTTTATATCAAAATTCGGTGCTTTGTCAGAGTTCATCGAACATCTGCCAACGGCCGCTGATTTGGTCGTTCTCAGGGCGCTTCGCTGACGCGCAGCGCCCTGAGAATGCCGAGTTGACAGGGAACCTGTCTAACGTGTGACCCTCAGTCGCTACGCTCCCTGAGAACCAAACGTTAGACAGGACGATTTGGCCCGATAATCAGGGTACTCACGGTGAAGATGTTCAACCCATTATCAGGCGAAATCGCCTGTCAACTCGGCATTATACATAGGAAGAATTAATGAGCAATCTTCTTGATCTGTTAAAAATTGAATCGAACGAATTGGCGGTTTCATTTAAAAAAGCAAGTATCGAGGGCCAAGGAACGCCACAGGAAGTTTCTGATCGGAGGGAAACCGCTGTTAAAAAGCTTCTTGAGAAGTACTTCCCATTCCCTTTTCGGATAGCTAAAGGAAATATCAGTGATAGCTAAGGAAATATCAGTGCATCTATCGACTGCATAGTTTTGAACCCCGACCATCCTTATGCGGTAAGTGATGATGAAAAATTTTCTGCGATTTTAGCAGATGGTGTAGATTTCGCCATCGAAGTCAAACCTGATCTGACAAAAGTTGATGAAATAAATCGTGCATTAAATCAACTGAAAACAGTAAAATCCTTAACACGAGTCAATGATGGTCTTCTGTTAAAAAGTAAAGTCAGTCAAGAAGCTCAATCTACTGCAAAAAAATTCCATCCTTTATTTTCTCTGATAAGTCATATGTAAATATCAGAAATCTAGTTGTGAAAATAGTCGAGTATTACGAACAAAATTCAATAAAAAATGAAGCACAATTCGACTGCATTGTTATTAATGGACGATGTTTGATTTTTAACTCAAGAGAAAACTCTTATATTAACTTAAGTAAAGATAGCCAAGGAATATTGATCGCTGAACTTGGCGATCAAACTCTTGCAGGTTTCCTCCTCTGGCTAAACAGGCTACCATTGTCATCTCCAGGAATTTCTGCGCCTGTCTTAGAGCACTATTTAAAATTCGATATTGAGCAACTCCAAACGTATCATGATCTAAATGCTCGCTTATTAGCAATTGGATGAAATCGAAATCTATAACAAATAGCTCAACCCGACCAAATAAAGCGTCATCTTTTTTGCAAAAAGCGCAAAAAAAGCGCCACTTCATTTGGCCGGTTAGCTAAACGTTAGATGTCTGCGACGCAAAAGAAAATCAGCATCCAAAGATGATTATTCTTTGACAATAATGTATAAATATGAACATGAAAAATCTGAAAAACTGCGTAGATGTTATTCAATATTATGAGTCTCTCGAAGATAGAGAAATGACATTTTGTAACTTTGAAAAAAAGTACATGAGCACATTACCAAAAGAAGGAGATAGTTTTATTCTTTCAACAGGTGAAAGTTTGAGATAAATAACTCTATTGAAAAAGCAGACATTGATAACAATGTATATGAAGTATCAGAAGGCTTAGGGATAAAAATTACAAACTCACTCTTAAAGTCAACAAACTCTTTTGATAGAAGCGATTTTAGAGTGTATGGATTTTGTAGTATTTCAAAAAATAACAATAACGAAAAAAACTTTTTTAGATTAATTATGAATCATAAAAAAGAAAAACTTAGAGTATTTGATTATTTTCAGGATGTTATATCAATAGAAAACGATATTGATAATAGTATACGTAACGCTTTTAAAGTTAATGTTAATAATAATAACATTCAGAGTTACTTCTCAGGTGAGTACTTTGTAATTGAGTCATGTGAAGAAATAAAAAAGGAAGACTTCATTGATCTATGCCGTTGTATTTTAATCAGCCTGTCCTTTATAACTGGCTATGCTCCAGGTGATTACGCTTTCATTTTTAGATATGGGAATGATAAATTTATAGATTTTTTAAACTATGAGTATAACTCTAGTTTTACTAAAAGTATTGATAAGTCTATCTACTCTGTTATTGACTCAAATGTATATAACTATTGTCAAGATTATACACCTGATGAAAGAACGAAATTTGTTGAGAATAACCGTAATGACTTTAAAGGTGTAAGTGAAAGCGAACTATCCAAATTATGTTGTAGATTATTAGAAAATGATAAATTTTCAGATGGTGTATATTCGATTATTGAAGCAAGACAATCTTCACTAATCGCCATGGGGTAAATATTCAGACCCCTACCGACAAACTTGACAACTAATTTAAAAAAGGCTTGTAACTTTATGATACCAAGAAGTATTATGTAGGCCATGCAATTAAGTAATCAGGATCAAGCCAACTTGACGAAGAAGAACTTCTGAATTTATCAGAAGAGGAGTTGCGCCGTCTTTCAATAAAATTGCTAACAGATTTAAAAGAAGCTCGTGAACGATTAAACCAGAATTCCCACAATATAGTTTCTCAGATAAATAATTTCCCGATTGAACTAGTTAAACTATGCAGCAATGGCAAAGTCTTCCCGCATTTTTTTCATAACACAAATCACTTTGCTGGCATCTTGCATATAAGTATTAAAAGTATGCACAACCGAGTTATGTAAATCTTCAAAAGATTTAAAGTACTTCATATGTGTTGAATCACGTTTCGTATTTTTCCACAACTTCTCAATCGGGTTAAAATCTGGCGAGAAAGCAGGAAGTCGTTCTACTGTTAAACG
>NZ_FQTP01000132.1 GCF_900128515.1 Bathymodiolus heckerae thiotrophic gill symbiont | reverse complement strand
AAAAATGTTTTTTGCTATATCCAATCCAATTACGCTATTATTCATGTCGGGCTCCTCTTTGCTCCGTTATTTCTCTTAGGTGTATTATCGCACCGTTGGAGAGAGAGGAGTCCATATCATCACCTTGGAACCCCATCCCTAATGCTCTAAACTTCCAATTTTCATTATGAAGATATAGTTCACCTAAAATCAAGGACTTTTCTTTCATTTGTTTTGTTTCTGGATGAAAGACCAATTCTTCTTTGATATCAATACACAGTTGCTTTGCTAACGAAAATTCCACTGGTACAGTGATAACAAATGCAATTTTTTTTACAGTTATGGGGATTTTAGATAAATCAATATTAAAAACCTGAACCTCTGGGGCACTTGAGTTTAAGGTTATACATTGAGATTTTGAACTGGGGTTATTATAAAAAATAAAATCATTGTCTTTTGTTACCTTACCTTCAGCATTCAGTAAGAATGCTGAAACATCAATATCATTACTATCTGGCATTTCTATTACACAGTTTACTGATATTTTAAAAGTCAGTGCATTGACGGCTATATTTTGACCGCTAATTATCCTTTTTTCATTAGACATACTATTCTCTCACCATATTATTTTAAAGCTACTGTAAAAGTTTTTGAATTGAATGAAGAATTTCAGTAACAGGTTGTATCCATGCCATTTCATAAGCTCTTGCAACTATATAAGTTGTAAAAACAGCATACATTGCTAGCAAACTAATTGCTTCTTTCTTTCCCATGGAACGACTAAAAAAGAATATCAAGAATGCAGCAATAGTTAAAAACAGGAGCAAAATCCTAAGTTCAGAGACATGTTCTACTATTTCTGTTGGTATAGTGATTGTGCCATAAATCACAGTATATAAGAACAGAGGCAAGCCTAGCGCAAAACAAATATCAAAAATGTTACTTCCTAAAGCATTAGATACCGCATCATCATAATTACCTTTTTTTGCATCTTTCATCGATAAGATTGTATCAGGTACGCTACTGGCAGCAGCTACCAAAATAACTGCAACAAAGTAACCATTAATCCCAATAGTATGAGCGAATAATTCACAGCCATAAACAAGAATATAACAGGCTAGGGCGATAAACACGGTAGACACTGATAATAAAGCCCAAGAATTACCAGTTGACATCGAGTTTTCACCAATGATTGCATTCTCTAAATCAACTTTAAAAAAGGATAATAACCGATTTGATGAGCTTCCATTTTCGTCGTTTTCAACATCTTCTTCGTCATCACCACCATTAGCTTCTTCGGAACTCTTTTTCATTGATGTAAACATGTATCCAGCATAACCAATATAGAGCAACATTAACATCATGCCATGCCACCATTCTAGCGTTTCACCTATAGTTACAATTAAAACAAACTCCGCAGCAATTAACATCAAACCATCACGTAAAATTACTTTTTTTGAAACATTGATTGAAGCAATGTTAAACATTTTCATCGCAGTCAAAATACTTGCTGCAGGAATAATCATCGTATTAAAGACTGCGCTACCAGCAGTAGTACCGATACCGCCAGCAAAACCACTGGTATCATAAAACAAAAACAGAAATACAAAGGTGGCAAATAATTCTGGCATAGAACTTCCGATAGCATTAATGGAAGCCCCTTTCACTCCCTCAGACATATTTCGCCCAAGGTAGTCAGCCGCAGTTTCAAAACCATCACAAGCTTTTGCAATAAGAATGGTTGATAGCAGCACTAGAATAAGTGAAATTAAAATATCCAATACGTTCTCCTTACTTTGTTGATTTATATATAAACTTTCCTGATTACGTACAACTCTCAGCCATAGTAGATTAACACGTGAAACATCAGTATATTAAAAACTCGTCATTCCCGAAGCCTTTTATCGGGAATCTAGGCTTATCCTACGAGATTCCTGCTAAAAACATGCAGGAATGACGAAAACTAGCTGAGAGTCATGGGTAATCAGGTAAACTTTTGTGTTCAAAAATGGTTCGTTTTATAATTTTCTACTACATCCCTAATAACAAGCTGAAATGGCAGTTCTATGTGAGTCATCAATAATATTACAGCAAGGCGCGCCATGCTACCTCACGAAATTCCAGGACTCGTGTCGCCATAATTCGTTCACCTACGCAGCGACTAGATGATGCCCTGAACGCCCTTCGTCCGCAACGACTACGCACAAAAGCCGCTTCGTCATTGCTACCTCAAATGGCTTGATGGCTTATCGGAATGCAATTCTTGCTTCTCTCGCGTGCTGCTAGCACACGTCGAATCAGCGAATTGCCCTGTCGCCTATCAGGGACTAAAGATCATCACTTTGCTAAGGCTCCGTTTCCCTGATTTTCAGCGATTGATTTTAAAACCATTGATTTAATAAATTCAACCAGCCCCAAAAACCACTTACTTGTATTCAGTCTTGACTAGTTGTGACAATTCCAATTGCTAAAAAATAGTCAACCTCACATTTCTGCATTCAACTTTTGCGCAGCCCTATAAGCCGATTCGGACTGTGTTCCTGCGCAGTCTTTATTAAAGGCGCTTGTCATCTGAGTATGCTGTTCTACTTTGTTGTTATAGTTGTTAACAGATGACTGGCTATAACTATTGACTTGAATACTATTAATTTCCTTCCCTAACCATTTAGCTTCGTTATAAAGTATTATACATTGTTCCATAGCCTCATCCGGAATATATGGAACATGTATGCTTGTACTTCTTGTTGGACGAAGCCGCTATCGCGGAGAAAAACAGCTTCACCCCTAAATTTATAGTGTAACCTCATTGCCTGTTATATGCATAACAGGTTAATTTGTAAGCTCATTCAACTAACAAAAATGAGGTTACGCAATTATGACACCATCTATAGAACTTAAATTCAACCATTATTATACGCAGCACTGCAAGTATCTGAAGCTTCAAGGCCTGCAACCCAAAACCATTGATGCCTAT
>NZ_FQTP01000131.1 GCF_900128515.1 Bathymodiolus heckerae thiotrophic gill symbiont | reverse complement strand
AATTGGAACATTGCCTGCGTTCTTAAATTTTAAACTAATATCTACAGTCTCAACCTCACTTAAAGGCTTTTTCAAGCCCATAAACATAATATGATAAGACATCGGCTTTAGCATAAGCGTCTCTCCAATTTCAAACACCTTGTTTGGTGTAGTTCTACCCGTTTTGCTATTGGACTTGAGACGCTGATAAGCACATCTTCTGCATTAGAAATATTAGTTATCTTGCCGTAAGCAGCAGCTGATCTGGCATTTTTTGCACCTTGATTCATATAAAAATCCTCAATCTTGATGGGTTTTGGTAACAATGAGAGTATATTGGCAATAAATTCTTTTTCAGTAGTGCCCGTAGCCAAGGCTTCGCACATCGCCCTCAGTATCAATCAAGTATAAAACGATGCCATGATTATAAACATTGGTAGTCGCATTTCGGGTATTACTTTTTTTGACCACACTGCAATAATCGACAAACTCAACTGGAATATCTTCGGCAATTTTGGTGTATTTCATTTGAAATAGCTCGGCAATTTGGTCAACATTTTCCCTGCTGCCCGTTATGCCTATAAAGTCCTTATTAAAATGTGCCATAAACTCTTTTAAATGTTGCGGTGTATCGTATTCTGGATCAATAGAGACAAATAAAATTTTGGTCTTTTTTCGTACATACGCGGGCAACCCTTCGTATACTTTCTTTAAATAACCCAAAGTAAAAGGACAAATATCAGGGCAGTTAGTATAACCATAACCCATCACCACCACATTACCCTTGTAGTCACTAAATTGCACTGCTTTATTGTTACTGTCAACAGCATTAAAATTGCCACCGACGCCACTTAAAACGGGTAAATTTATTTCAGCACTCACATTCAGTGTAATAAAAAAGGGTCATGACAACTTAAGCGACTCTTTTCTGAACATTTCAAGCAAAATCTTATAAAGATTTTGCTTGCGATTATTGAATCTAAATTCACATTCTTTCAAGTGTAAATTAAACATATTTTTATTCATTCCTTTAAATTTTACCAGCCTTGTTTTGGCATAACCCCAAAATGATTCTATGCCGTTAATATGTGCATTACCACGAGCAAATTCATTCTTGCTATGATGTACTCTAAAATGCTTCTTATAGTCAAAATCTACTAAACCATTATACCCTCGCCAACCATCAGAATGAATGATGCTTTCAATACTAGTTTTACCCTTGATAATCCTTTGTAGGGTAGTACTTTTGCAGTTTGGAACAATCTCAGTATAAACCTTATCACCTCTTTTTAGCAAGCCAAAAACAATGGTTTCCCCTAAGGCGCCACGGCCGCGTTTTCCGCGGACGTGCCGTGCGTCAAAATAGCTTTCATCGACTTCAATCTGCCCCACTAGTGGGGCAGGCAGATTGAAGTATGGATAGTTCTACAATTCTAAGCCTAATAGCGGTTAAATACTTGTTGATTGTTTGTCTGCTCAATCCTGTTAATTCCTTGATTTGAACTGCGTTCAAATCAAGAGAAAAATACTTAATTATTTCTCTAAATTTCTTCTCTGAAATACGGGAACGATTTACATACTTGTTTTTTTACTTTCATAACGGTACTTTAACATGATTTTAAATATGCTTAAGTTGTCATGACCCATTTTTTTAAACCCAGCCTTAGCCTTGCTAGGGCAGAGTTTTTTTTAAAAATACCAAGTTGACAAAAATTGAATTCTGCTAATCCTCCATATTTATACAAAGGTCTCAGAATATTTTAAAAATGCTGATCAAGATGTTCAAGGTAAACTTTTTCAATCCAATCGGTATTTCCTGCAATGACATTATCGGCATGAAAAGTAGGGATTTGATTGCGAATACTTAAATAATGATTGGTCATTATTAAGGGTTGTAATAAATCATCAATATGTGTGGCGTTTTTCAAGACAAAGCCTTTGCCTAAATCACTGCTTTTCATATTAGAGGTTGTTACAATCATAAAGCTTTCTGCTGGGACTTGACCACCTTCGCCATATTCATCAGTGATAATAAAGGTTTTTTGATAAAGCAAAACCTCATCAAGCCACCGAACAAGAGGGGCTGGCATATTAAACCACATAATCGGTGTGATATAAATAAGGGTATCTGCCCATAATAGTTTGTCTAACTCCCTGTCCATATTTAGCGTTTCTTTGGTTACATCCGATATTTTAACTTTGTGATTTTTATCGCTCAAATTTTTATCGGTTAAATAACTCAAAAAACCATTTAACTGACCTTTTGCATCAAAAATTGAGTATCCTGCTGTAACTAATAATATGTTCATTTTTCCTCCTATGGAATAATAGAAACCTTTGTATAAAATCAATCTCAATTGTTAAATTTTCTGGACCTTTTAAAAACACTTGTTTCGTATTTGAATCGGGTACAAAATTTTCCTCAAAAGAAATTTTTAAATGGGTTATATGTTGAATAAAATTTGAATAACCCTCTCTAGAAAAAGCAATATGATCAAGCAAGCCATTGTTAGCTTTTGATGAAAAGTTATTAAAACTTGCCTCTTCTCCAAAAATATGAATGATTGCATTTTGCTTGTTTTGTGGTGAATACAACCAATAACCATCAAAAGAAAAAGGGGGGTCTAAATGAAGCTCCCCCACTTGACTGGACACCAAACTAATATTTTACGCATTATTTTTCTGTATCAATAATCTTTTTTGAGGTTTGCACCCAAGGTCAGGCTACGAAGGAGCAAAGCCCCAACTTGGAACTTGTTCCAAGCCCTAACTTAAGCCTTAAAGGCTTAATGTTAAGTTAGGGAATATTGTTGCGATAAAACCTCTTTTCATAATCATTAGGCGAGTAATAATCAATCGTTGAATGTCGCCTAATTTTGTTATAAAACACTTCAATATATTCAAAGATAGCACTGCTTGCTTGTTTCCTAGTTTGATAAATTTTCTGATTGATTAACTCTGTTTTTAGGGTGTTAAAAAAA
>NZ_FQTP01000130.1 GCF_900128515.1 Bathymodiolus heckerae thiotrophic gill symbiont | reverse complement strand
GTAATAATTGCTTTGCTAGCTGCTCGTATTTTTTGTGTGGTTCTGTTTTTTTAGTCATTAACTTTATGATACAAGAATTCAGCTGCTAGCCTTGAATTTTGTCCCGTCTTAAGTTGGTAGCCTCTTTTTTCATCAATCAGCTGTTCATTAATGGCGGTGATTTTTGAGATCAGTTGTTCTGCCTGATTGATGATTCCATAAGGAGATTCAGATTTTAAGATGTTGTCAATTTGTGTCAGTATGCTGACTGCATCTGGGTTTTTATCAAGTGAATGTCTATTTTGGTTAGCTAATTGATATGCAGATGTCAGTTTTGTCCAGATAGTTTTCTGGTTTTGGTAGAAATTATGCAGGTCATGGTAGTCGTCAGATAGATCCAGTAGCTCATTTTTCAAACGATTAAATTTTTCTATAAAACTGTAACTGTCTTTGTCATGCAGTAATTGATCTAATAATTTGATGGATTGATCAATGGTTTTTTTACCGGGATAGCTTCCTGTATCTGCCAGCGGTTTAAATGATTTAAGTTGTTCTTGCCACTGTTGTGCTGATTGGTGCAAGTAATTGAATAAGGGTTCTTCTCCATCGGGTCCCATACTAGCAAAGATATCTTTTCCTAATTGTCTGGCTTTTTGCAAGGTATGACTATCCAATGTCTTTTTACGAATGACCTGAATCTTTGCCCAGCTGCTGGGCTTTTTTATATCCTCAAAAATACGATCTCGGCTAAGAGGGCTTGCATCTAATAATAGGTTGATTTCATTAGTTACCAGTAGATGTGTGAGTAGCAGCATAGAGTCCCACTCAGGCCAGCCATAGGGTCTTTTTTCATAACGACCAATTATGTCTTTTAAAATTATTTTGTGGCTACTGTGAGTGCTTAGATCGATATATGAACGAATTTCCTGTAATGCATCAGGGTTTGTTTCAGGCATATTATCCAGTACGGTTTGCTGATTAATGTCATTACTGCGTAATAATGCTTGAATTTCTTTTAGATGGTCGCCCTTGAACGGCGTTAGTTTGCTTAGTTTGGAGAAGCTGTTTTCTACTAAATAGTGAAGAGCATTATCCAGACGATTTTTTACTGATGTTGCAGTTGCTGTGAGCGTTTGACCGCAAACATAGCATTCACCCTGATGTATCGCTGTTTCAACGAGATCAGTCAGGCGTTTGTGGCGTTGACGATTTTCATCAGCTCGATCTTGAATGATGCGTTTAGTTGTATGCGGTAAGGAATCACTATTTTTTAAGCGGATATACTTTTCAGTTCTTAAGTAGGTACGTAGTTCCTGACCTAGCAATGCATCATCCGTTAATTTGAAGATAACTTGTCCATTTTCCTGAGTACTTTGCATTATGCAGCGTGAAGGATCATAGCTCTGGTAATCATCAGCCAATGGAGTAATTACAGAGACGATTAATTCATAGTCTAGTTTGTTGCCGATTGGGTGAGCATCACAAAGTCTGGCGAAATTAAAATCTTTACTATTTTTCAGGTATCGAAATTTTGTTTGTCCTTTTAGCAGATCTTCATAAATCAGTTCGCCCATTTCCTTGGCTTCTTCGGTGCTGCTAATTTCAACGGCTTTAATTTCTTTATTAATGTCCTGTTCTTCATTAGTCAGGAAAAAGTAGTCTTCACCATTGCGGCTGATTAATGTTTCTCTTTCTAATCTAAGTAGGCTTTCTTCGATTTGTTGTTTTAAGGCTAATCTGTCAGCATCTATCTGGGTAATAGATAGGGTAGTTAAATTAGACACGTTACCTTTTATTTCTTCAACATAACGAATCAGAAATAAGATACGCAGTAATCCAATATCAAATGATTCTAAACCTGGGTTACTAGCCGCCTGGTTGATAGTGCGTTTTACACTGGTATCAAGAAAAGATTCGATAGAGGAGTAAAAGCGATATAGAGGAATCAAAAGTCCTGTTTCCTGATCAGCAACTTGTAATGCAGCGTCTGGAAGGCATCTAGCATGGAACGTTCCCCACGGGCTAGGTGTTTGCCAGTTGCGCCTACTTTACGGATTGATTCAAAGACTTTTTGAATTAGCTGGAATTGATACGGCGCAAAAGGGTAGTGATTGATAAAATCCTGTTCATCTTTATATGAATTAAACGTCATTCCCACTTTATAAAAGCTGAGTTGGCTTTTGATAATATCGGCTTTATCTTTGTAAATACCTGCTAGTTCATCGGTGAAATTTTCTTTTTTCTTTAATAGCCTTGCCTGGATGACTTCATCAACATTATCACTGGATAATGACAAACGCGTTTTAAATCGCCCTTGAATTTTTGAGAAATCATTGGCTTTGGATGCTTTGACTTCACCCAATACCGCATCAATATCTTCCTGTGATGTGACCACAACCCAGGCTCTGCCATGACACAATGTGCCGAGGTTTTCAGTGATCGTTTGCAGGCTCAACATAAGGTGAGTATCTTGACCAATAAACTGGCCAATTTCATCAACCAGAAAAACAATTCGATGTTGCTCACCTGTTATACCTAGTGCTTGCACGAAATAAATAATACTCTTTTAAATCAATCCATTATGGTATAATAACACCCAATAATAGCATTGAAGATTCTGATCATCCCTTTTTGGTGGTTATCGTAAAAAATCATTATGTCATTGTTATTTAACAAGTATTTATTTCTACAAACCGAACTGGCAAAGACTAAGCCCTCAAGAATAGCCCGGTTCATTAAAACTTCGCATCAGATCCATGAGAAACATCATATCGTCACAACTGGAAATCGGGCAAGTCGATATTGCCAACATCGTCATTGACGTCACATCGCGCGATGATATTCCACTCATCCTGCTGGGCTTGCAACACATCTATACAAGCAAACCTTTGAAAGAAACTGTTTTCAAAATCCTCCAAGAAGTTATTCCACGTAAGAATAAAACAAGCAGTGATGAAACAGTTTCCGTAGCGCCAGACAGAGGGCGCCCCGG
>NZ_FQTP01000129.1 GCF_900128515.1 Bathymodiolus heckerae thiotrophic gill symbiont | reverse complement strand
TTCAAATGCTTTCGCCTAATGGGAATTAAATAGGGGTTAGCTATATACAATGCAAACTCACCTAAAATAAACCTAGATATGCCAGCATTGTGTACTTTAGCTACTCAATAATTGGGAAACTTCAGTTAGGGAGATTGGATGATTATTTATTTCCAGCTCCCTTATGGGTAATCAGGTTATTTATGATGATAGCACATTTTAAATCCATGTGGTCAGGTTTGAAAAATAAAATGTTCATAAATTATGAATGTGCTTTTTTTGGGTGCTCGGTTAACTAACGGCTTGTTTGATGTTCCGCGACTGAAGATCGCGGTTTCGGGTGGGGGTAGGGTGTTGTTTTTTAACGCGGGACAAATATTTCACTTATCCCACTCCAACGCTGAGCGTGGGAACGAGAAATTTGTTATTTTCAAATATTTTTTGGAAAGTTTTTAGCTATCTTTGAGTGTTCTATTTGACCTTCTTTTACAAAGAAACTTATATTTCCATAGCTATCGCATACCCAAAATTCTATTGCCCCTTGCTCAAAATAGATCGTTTTTTTTTCATTAATCTCTCGCTTTGTATTTGAAAAAGATAATACTTCAATACAAATTTCTGGGGCTATTGAGCACTCAACTTCATTTTCTATTTTTTCAAGTAAACTTTGTGATGCCCAGGCAACATCGGCAACTTTTGTCCCCTGTTTTGTTTTAATGGCGCATTCTGCTAATGCCTCTCCCTCTGTTATGTTTTGATATAAATGCTTAATGATTTTCCCTTGAAGAATTGAATGGTTTACTTTTACGGGAGTCATTAATATTTTACCTTGATCATTAAGTTCTATTTTGAATGGAAGGTTTTTTAAATTTTGATTTTCACACACTTCTTGCCATTGCATAAATAATTACCTGCTTTATTTCGTAAAAAGTCTAACCCAGCTTATAGGAATCAATGGGTCAGAGTCGGATAGAATAGAATAAGCACTGCAACCTTATCACATTTCAAACCACGCATGCACCCACACGAACGAATTAGCGCTTTGGCATTCCCTTTTTGGGCTAGCAATTTTAGACGAGGCAGCATAAAACTATGTGAGTATTTGCGGTCTAAAGACCTGCGCTTCAGCATCGTATTGTTTGGGGCGCGAGATTTTAACGTGCACCGGAGCAATAGCGGCTGTTACGTAAGAATATAAGGAAAGATATCGATTTATTTAATAATCAATTTTTGTCGATATGGTCAAAGCGTTTTTAATGTTCTGCTCCTGTAGAAATTAAATATCCATGTTCTAAGAACGTGGATATTTAATTTTATACTTGTTATTTTCATTCCAGTCAGAATAAATCCGTCAAAACCTTGTTGTAGGTAGCAATTAATCATATAATCTATAAAGTTTGTACATAAGCAACTTTTATCTTAGCTCAAGGTGGAATCAGTATGAAAAAAATAAACAGCTTACATTTAAAGGGTTTTTTATTAGCTTTAATATTGAGTTTTTCTCCAATTTCGGCTTTTGCTGAAGATGTAGATCCGATAATAACTGCAGCATTGGCTGAAGCGGCAAAAGATCCAGATAACGCTGCAAAGATCGCAGCAGAAGCAGCGTTGGCGAATCCAGAGCAAGCGGCTGCGATCGCTGCAGCAATCGCAACAGCATATCCAGCAGTTGCGGTAGAAATTGCAGCGGCTGCAGTTCCTGAGGCTGCAGCAGAAATTGCAGCGGCAGTCACAGTTATAGTGCCGGGGGCAGCAGCAGAAATTCAAGCAGCTGTAGATACAGCTAACCAGCAACAAGTCGATGGTGATGGGCAAGTAATTGAGGACATAGAAGATGGAATCATCGATGTTAACCCTAGTTAATTTTAATTCAACATCTGATTACGTACAACTCACAGCCACATTAAAAACATCTGAAATAACATCATGTTAAGCGGCTCGTTATTCCCGAAGGCTACCCAGTCAAGCGTGGGCACAAGCTTAATCGGGAGTCTATTGCTTAGGCCCATAGATTCCTGCTAACAACATGCAGGAATGACGAGCGTGTTTGAATTAGGAAGCGTATTTTTTAACAGGAATAGCGGACTGAAGTCCGCTCTACAGTATTTTATATCACATTTACTTCACGTTGAATCTTATTGCAGCAAGCTTCGGGAAATTAAACCCATAGAGATTAAATATACACTTAACTCCTCAATTTAATTGTTAGACTTTTTTATCATGAAATTAGTAAGTATCGCTTTGAGACGGCTTGGCCTGCTACATTTCTATTGTTTTATTTCTATCACTTAATTAACTTTTTTCAGGATCTTTAAATGAATAAGTTCAATTTTATTATTGCTTCAATACTAGGCCTTAGTCTTTGCTCGACAGTCTATAAAATCAAGGGGTCAGCCAGCTTGATTTAACTCTTCTTGAGTAAACTTCTTGTTCAAAATATTTTAATCGCTCTGGTTTCCCTGTTCCTTCTCGGGGTTCAATCATTATTTCTCTCGTTAAATCAAAAAGCTTTATATACGATGTTTTGTCATTTTTTCTAAACCATTTTAAATCATTATTGGCATTACTCAGGATATTAATTTTATAGGTCACAAAAAACGTCCTTTATCGAATATGATTTAGGTATCTCTCCATTTTTTCGTGCTTCATGCGCTTCTAATAACGCCTTAAGTGAGAGCTTATCAGATAGTAGCCTTAAGGTTTCTTGCATTTCATCATAATCATCTTGAGGTATCATTATTACTGCTCCATTATCTGATGATATATTGATTTCATCATGAGTTTTTAATGAATAATTTATTATTTCTTGAAAATCGGCTTGCGCTTGTTTTAGAGTGAATGTTTTCATTTTGGTTTATTGATATTTATTTAAAAAAACAGGATCAAGGCTCAGCCAGCGTGATTTACCATTTATCTAGTTCCCACTGTTTCCGTGAAACAAACGAGCATTCAATAGTAGGTAGGCTGGAGGAATCACCCACCAGCCCCCTGTTGCCGCAAGGAGGTTAATTCCCCCTATTTTCCAACATGTCTGTTTCTGACAAAAGGCGGCTCCGCCTAGATTGCCCCGAAGGGGAG
>NZ_FQTP01000128.1 GCF_900128515.1 Bathymodiolus heckerae thiotrophic gill symbiont | reverse complement strand
TTACGACGAGAAATTGAAAGCCGATTAAAAACTGTGTTTGATCCAAAAGGAATTTTTAACTAATGCAAACGCATCAAATTGCCAATTTTAAGGCCAATGAGATTATTCGAAAATGTGTGCATTGTGGATTTTGCTTGGCCACTTGTCCAACCTATCAACTCTTGGGTGACGAACTAGATTCTCCTCGTGGACGCATTTATTTAATTAAATCCTCTCTTGAGAAGAATGATTTCTCACAAGAAAGTATCAAGCATCTCGATCGCTGTTTAACCTGTAGATCGTGCGAAACAACCTGCCCATCTGGTGTTGAATATTCAAAGTTGGTTGATATTGGTCGTGAGTTTGTTGAGCAAAAACGCCCCCTTTGGCAAAAGGCTATGCGTTATTCTGTGCGTAAATTATTAACCACGCCTTTACTATTTAATCCAATCGGTTTTATTGCTAAACACTCAAGAAAGCAAGGTTTGGCAATCAAACCAAGTGTCGGCAGTAAAAAAGTATTGTTGTTAGGTGGTTGTGTGCAGCCTGTTTTAGCGCCAAATATTAATCACAGCATTAAGAATATTTTGGCAAAGTTAGGCTATGAAGCTATCGAAACCCCGCAAAAACAATGTTGTGGTGCGGTGGATCAGCATCTTAGTGCCGAACATGACGCAATGCTTAAAATCAAATCAAATATTGATGCTTGGCTTAAATTAGAGGTTGATAGTATTATCTCTAGTGCTAGTGGTTGTGGGTTAATGGTTAAAGACTATGCTTCAATGTTTAAAGAAGATGATGATTACTATTTAAAGGCCAAAGCAGTATCTGCAAAAACTCAAGACATTGCTGAATTTTTGAGTGACAAAGACTTGACCAAACTCAATTTAGAGAAGGCCCATATATCATATCATGAGCCATGTACATTACAGCATGGTCAGAAGCTGGCAGGGCTGGTTAATTCTATTTTGGATTCATTGGGTTATCATCCAGCTAAAGTGCAAGATTCTCATTTATGTTGTGGCTCAGCAGGTACGTATTCTATCTTTCAGCCAGACTTATCCAAACAGCTAAAAACCAACAAGCTTAATCATTTGCTGGCTTCAGCGCCAGAGATGATCGTGACTGCTAATATCGGCTGTTTAATGCATTTGCAAAAAGACAGTAAAATTCCAGTCAAACACTGGGTCGAACTATTGGATAATCAATCCAAATAATTAACCGCAAGCATAATGGGCAGAAGAAGAAAACCAAAACCTAGAACCTACGAATTAGAAATCGAATCTTTGTCTCACGAAGGTCGTGGTATTGCTCATCTTGATGAGAAGGTAATTTTTGTTTCAGGTGCATTACCTGGCGAAACAGTTATTGCAGATCGTACATTTTCACGAGCTAAGTTTGAAGAGGCAGATGTTAAAGAGGTGCTTAAGCCTGCTGATAATCGTATTGAACCAAAATGCGAAGTGTTTGGCATCTGTGGCGGCTGTTCGTTCCAACACCTCTCTAGCGAAGATCAAATCGATGCTAAAGGCAAGTGGCTTAAAGATGCTTTTTTAGGTCAGGCTAAAGTTGAACCCAAAAATTGGCTGGAGCCATTACAAGTTCAGAGTTGGGGTTATCGCCGTAAGGCACGCTTAGGTGTTCGTTATGTTGCTAAAAAAGGTAAAGTTCTAGTTGGCTTTAGAGAAAAGAAATCTGGCTTTATTACCAATATGACACGTTGTGAGGTACTTCATCCTTCTTTGGGTGATAATTTAGAAGTATTGGCAGGCGCGATAGAAAAATTATCAATCAAATCACAAGTGCCACAAATTGAAGTGGCAGTTGCTGAGAACAATACAATCTTAATTTTAAGACATCTTGAGCCGCTTACTACTGACGATGAGCAGGTGCTAATCGATTGCGCTAATGAATTAAATATTACTTTCTACACACAAAGTGGCGGTGCAGATACCGTTAAACCACTTGATAAGCCCGCCGTGTTAACTTATTCGCATCCAGATCACGCTATCGAAATGGAGTTTTTACCGACTGACTTTACTCAAGTGAATTTTAAGCTTAATCAAAAAATGATTAATTTGGCCATAGACATGCTCGAGCTTAATGACAATGATGAAGTGATTGATTTATTCTGCGGTCTGGGTAATTTCACCCTGCCAATGGCAAAATATGCCAAGCATGCGGTTGGTGTTGAAGGAGATCTGGGTTTGATCGAACGTGCAAAATATAATGCTGAAAAAAATGGCATTACTAATGCTAATTTTTACAAAGCTGATTTGTTTAAAGAAGTTGAGGGTTTTGAATGGTTTAGAGGTAAAACTTACAACAAAGCATTGATCGATCCAGCTCGTTCAGGTGCGATTGAAATTGTTGAATTGTTGCCTAAATTAGGGGTTGAGCGTTTGGTGTATGTATCGTGTAATCCATCAACATTGGCGCGTGATACCGAAAAATTGATTGAGCTTGGTTATAAGCTAGAAACTGCCGGGGTTATGGATATGTTCCCGCAAACGGCGCATGTTGAATCCATTGCACTATTTACTAAATAAGCCAGCCCAATGATTACAATCAATATTGCTAATCAAACGCTCACCTTTAAAGATAAATCGTACGCTATTAGTAGTTCGGCTAATGGTGTGGGTGAGATAGAAGGTTCGTTTTGCACGCCGCTTGGGAAGTTTAGGATTTGTGAAAAAATCGGCCAAGATTTGGCGCTAAATTCAGTACTTAAAGGTAGGGTTTTTACCGGTGAAATTTATAATACTCAATTGGCCCAGAAGCATCCTGATAGAGATTGGATTTTAACTAGAATTCTTTGGCTTGATGGTGTTGAAAGCCATAATAAAAATACTAAAAATCGATATATTTATATTCATGGATCGCCTGATGAAACACCAATGGGTATATCTAGATCTAAAGGTTGTATTCGCATGCATAATAAAGATATTATCGAGTTATTTGATCTTGTTCAAATTGGTGAAGATGTTGCTATAATTGCTTCATGAGTAGCCTACTTCAATATTTACCAAAAAAAGCCATTGAACGTTTACAGGTCAATAAAGAGGCGGTGTTAATCGATGTTCGTTGTGAGGCTGAAAATAAATTTGTAGGCCGACCCATT
>NZ_FQTP01000127.1 GCF_900128515.1 Bathymodiolus heckerae thiotrophic gill symbiont | reverse complement strand
TTCAGGCGAGCGTCGCCGCAAAACAACAAGGCATGTCAGTCATAGGTTTAATGGGCGGCGACGGTGGACGCTTAAAATCGCAGGTAGATATGCCAATTGTCATACCTTCCAAAACCACCGCACGTATTCAGGAAGCACATCAATTAATTTACCACTGGTGGTGTGAAATGGTAGATGAAGTCGAAAATGATTGAGGTCGATAATGATTAGTGAAATTCCTGATTTCAAAGGCTTAAACATACTGGTGGTCGGCGACCTGATGTTGGATTATTACTGGTCGGGCCACACCACGCGCGTATCACCCGAGGCGCCTGTGCCTATAGTCAAGGTAGCCAAAAAAGAAGCGCGCGCAGGCGGTGCCGGGAATGTCGCCTTGAATATTGCTTCATTAGCAGCCAATGTCACGTTACTAGGTATCGTCGGGGATGATACCGAAGCTGGAGAGCTACAAAATTTACTGGAAACAAAAGGCGTTTCCTGTGATTTTATTAAAAGTGCTCATGCGCCAACCGCGTGTAAATTACGTATCGTTGCCCAGCATCAGCAGTTGATACGCCTGGACTTTGAAGAGCCTTTAATAGACTTTGATTACTCTGAATTACTAAAACACTATAACAAGGCCTTGGTGACAGCCGATGTGGTTATCTTCTCCGATTATGCCAAAGGTGTTTTAGAGCATATTCCGCAATTGCTAAAGCTTGCAAACAAGCAGGGTGTGGAAAGCTTTGTCGACCCCAAAGGCACCGATTTTTCCCGTTACCAAGGCGCAACCTTAATTACACCCAATCGGGCTGAATTTCAGGCTGTTGTAGGAGAATGTCAGGATAATAAGCAACTGATTAGCAAAGGCCAGGCCTTACTAGCGCAACATAATATCGATGCCTTGCTGGTCACTTTAAGTGAGCATGGCATGGCACTGATTAAAAAAGATGAAACTCATTTTTTACCCACGCACGCACGGGAAGTCTTTGATGTCACCGGCGCTGGCGATACCGTAATAGCCAGTATGGCACTAGGAGTAGCTTCGGGTCTGGGCTTACAACATGCCATGCATCTGGCGAATATGGCGGCAGGTATCGTGGTGGGTAAATTCGGTACATCGACCGTTTCCAGCCACGAGCTTAATCGCGCCTTGCATGGCGATAAGGAAAATATTAGTGGCGTGATCACTGAAGATGAATTACAAAAAGAAATCAACTTTGCTCAGCAGAGCGGCGAAAAAGTGGTGATGACCAATGGCTGCTTTGATATTTTACATGCAGGACATGTGGCCTATCTTGAGCAAGCCAGGCTACTAGGTGATCGCCTGGTGGTCGCCATCAATTCCGACGAATCAGTACAGCAATTAAAAGGCGAATCTCGCCCGATTAATAAATTAGCTGACCGCATGACCATTATTGCTGCTCTAGGTTGTGTGGATTGGGTTATCCCATTCTTTGAGGAAACCCCGGAACGTATTTATAATAAATTTTTACCGGATGTGCTAGTCAAGGGCGGTGATTACAAGCCCGAAGAAGTTGTCGGTGCAGAGGCTGTTATTAAAGCGGGCGGAAAAGTACAAATTCTTGATTTTGTAGCTGGCAAATCCACCACGACCACGATTGAGCGGATTAAAAAGCAGTAAACTATTAAAAAACTGGAGGTTGTGGTTCGAAGGGCTTCAAGGGCATGGCTATTGGTCACGGTTATTTCAATTATCAACAACGCACAATTAAAGACCTGCCCCCGCTCTTTCTCTAAGGCTTTCATAACTATCTCCTTGTTTTAGTGTGCTATGTAACTTATACGCTCTTGTTAAATCAAATTCCACACTTAACGGTGACATAGCAGGGTTAATTTGTTCATATTCTAGACATTATGCGGTACACACGGCGGAACTGTTCTGTAAAAAATATACCATACAAATCAATAGGGTAATAATTAGTTCTGGACAAACCCTCTTATTTCAAGTATAAATCACCCTGAGATTTTATGTTTGAGATAGTTTGCTTTGAACCTACAAGAGATCACCTTACAACTTATCCTGCCAAGTGAGCAGAAACGCTTCCAGTCGTTAATGGAGGCTCATCATTATCTAGGGGCATTACCAAAGATAGGTCATACCTTGTGGTATGTAGCCTGCTACAAAAACGAATGGTTGGCATTAATCAGTTTTTCTGCAGCGGCCTGGAAATGTGCGGCACGTGATCAGTGGATCGGCTGGAGCTTTCGATATCAATACGACCGATTGCATCTGATCGCCAACAACAGTCGCTTTCTGATTCTTCCTGAGCATCATTACCCTAATCTTGCTTCTCGTATTCTGTCGCTGTGCGAGCGACGCATCTCCCAGGACTGGCAGAAACAGTTTGGCTACCCCTTACTATTATTAGAAACCTTCGTCGATCCCCAGTATTTTCATGGCACTATTTACCGTGCTGCAAACTGGATTCATGCCGGAGAGACGCGCGGGTTCCGTCGCACTAGCAAGGGCTACAGCCCAACCCATAAACAACCCAAGCAGATCTATGTACGTCCTTTATCGTCGCGCTCTCAAGCTCGATTATCTCAGTCTATTCTTGACCCTTATTATTGCTATGGAGCACCAAAAATCATGTTGATGGCTGATCAAATGCGAACCTTACCCGAATTTTTTGCTGACATTCCCGATCCACGCCGCAAACAAGGACGGCGTCATTCATTATCCTGCATTTTGGCCATTTCAGCGGGTGCAGTATTATGTGGAATGGAAGGCTATAAAGCAATCAGTGGCTGGGCTGATGATTTAGGCCAAAAAGCGCGGGCGCGCTTTAAGTGTCGTAAACGAGATGGCTACTATTCAGTTCCTAGTCGCACCACGTTTAGAGAAACCTTAATCAGTGTCAACCCTGAAGAACTCGATAGAGCACTGCAAGGGTGGAACGCGCAATTTGCCGAAGAAGACGAAGGTCTGGCTATTGATGGAAAAACCATGCGTAGTGCCATTGATGAAGAAGGCCGTCAAACTCATATTATGAGTGTTGTAGGTCACCAGACAGGTTTATGCCACACTAAAAAAAAGTCGGAACTCTGCCTGTAGAAGGGAGTGATGAACTTAAACAGACGAATGAAATAGGAATGTTCATTCC
>NZ_FQTP01000126.1 GCF_900128515.1 Bathymodiolus heckerae thiotrophic gill symbiont | reverse complement strand
AATGGCAAGAATGCCACTGAGTTGGCTGATAAGACTATTAAAGCGCTAAAGCCAATGTCAAGTAAGATTCATACCATTACCTACGATAATGGCTTAGAATTTGCTGAACATGAGCGTATGGCTAAAGCACTGGATGTGGATGTATATTTTGCTCATCCGTATTCTTCTTGGGAAAGAGGTATTAACGAGAATACTAATGGCTTGATTAGACAGTACTTCCCAAAGGGTACTGACTTTAACAAGGTGACAAATTCACAGATTGAATTTGTCATGAAGCGACTCAACACAAGACCTCGAAAAACACGAGGTGGGAAACAACCAGTTGAGTTATTTTTAGGAAAGGCTGTTGATTTATTAACGGCTTAGGAGAAATTGCACTTAATGTGCGAATTCAAGTGATTTTAAATATGCTTGAGTTGTCATAACCCAAAATAAATTAGGAAAAATTATGATTGTTATGTGTACAAGCTGCGGCGGATTAAATAACATTCCAGAAGAAAAATTAAGCAATAATCCAAATTGTGGAAAATGTAAGAATCCTTTATATAAAGGCGAACCAATTTCAATGACAGGCATCCAGCTGACACGCGCCATTGAGAAAACGGATGAATTATTAGTGGTAGATTTTTGGGCAACTTGGTGTGGTCCTTGTAAGCAGTTCGCCCCAACTTTTAAACAAGCAGCTAGCCAGCTAGAACCAAAAGCACGCTTTATCAAAATTGAAACCGAAGTTGAACAAGCCATTTCTGCAAAATATTCAATTCGCTCAATCCCCACTCTAGTAATGTTTAAAAATGGCAAAGAAATTAATCGCGTTTCAGGCGCTTTAAGCGCTCCAGATTTTACAAACTGGGTAAATCAACATGCATAAATCAAAAAGTAGTCATTTTGATTATTTCCGAATTTTATTAAAAACAAGGGAAAGTCGCCAATTTTAGAGAGATTTTATTAAAAAAGCTGTTTTTGGCTAAATTATTAGGTTTTTAAGGGTTACTTTAGGTAAATCTAAGGATTTTCACCTTGAAAAACACTTATAAGCAATATTTCTGATTTTTTAATCAATTAACCTTAGATAAAATGTCTTTTAATCCTGGTTTATTTTCAAAAATCTCGTCTTTACTTAAACCGTCCATTTCATGTGGAAAGATAAGCCAATCATCGGTTTGATGAATAAAGTAATCGGGCTTAATATCAGTTTTGTTATTATTTGGCTTAAACCAAGGCACGGCAACGCGAATATCATTCGGCGCGTTTTTTCTTGATTTTTCTTGCAGTGTATCAATAATAGCTCTAATACTTCTTCCAGAATCAAACACATCATCAACCAATAACAGCTTGTCTTCTGCATTAATATTACGAACAAGATAGCTCAAACCATGTACTTGCACCTGATCTCGTTGATCATCAATGGTATTGTAAGAAGAGGTTCGAATGGCAATGTGATCGGTTTTATTGCCCAGATAGTCAAGAATTTCTTGAATGGCAATACCTACTGGAGTACCGCCACGCCAAACACCGACAATGAAGTCTGGTTTAAAACCGCTATTGTGAATAGCAACGCCTAGCTTGAAAGAGTCTAGTAGTAACTTATTTGCATCAATATAAACCCTGTCAATGGACATGGACTATAAGAATATAAATTTAGCAATGAATAGTGCACTTACGACATAAACACCTGAGCTTAAAACGGATGCCTGTCCTGTAAATACCTTCATGACCATATATGCGATAAAGCCGAATGCGATACCCTGAACAATTGAAAAAGTGAAAGTCATTATCAGCACTGTAACCAATACTGGAACGGCTTCAGTTAAGTCGGACCAGTCAATTTTTGCAAGGCCTGCAGACATTAGCACAGCTACAAACAATAAGGCAGGTGCAGTAGCATAAGCAGGAACAATTGAAACTAATGGCGCAAAGAATAAAGCGACGAGGAACAAGCCAGCGGCAACAACAGCTGTCAAACCAGTGCGTCCACCTGCACTAATACCAGCACCTGATTCAATAAAGCTTGTTGTTGTAGAAGTTCCCAATGCTGAGCCAATAATAGTGGCCACACTGTCTGCTGTCATCGCTTTTTTCATGTTTGGTAGTTTGCCGTCTTTATCAAGCATATCACCCTGGTGCGCAACCGCAATTAACGTGCCTGAGGTATCAAAAAGATCCACAAAAAGAAAGGCGAAAATAACGCCAATCATGGCCACGTCAAATGCAGCTGCAATATCAAGCTTCATATAAGTCGGCTCTAAAGAAGGTGGCATTGACATGAAGCCATTAAATTCAACCATACCCACTGCTAATGCAATGATAGTAATACCAACAATAGTAATCATTACAGAGCCGATTACTTTACGATAAGCCAAAATAGCAATTGAAAGTAGGCCGAATAAAGTCAACAAAGATTCAGGCTTAGTAACATCACCCAGAGTTACAAATGTTGCTGGATGAGCAACAACCAAACCTGAGTTTTTAAGCGCGATAATCGCTAGAAAAAAACCAATACCCGCGGCAATTGCATAACGCAGCGTCATTGGAATGCTATCAATAACCCATTGTCTAATTTTAAATATACTAATTAATAAGAAAACTAGGCCAGAGAAGAATACCGCACCTAACGCAACCTCCCAAGTATGGCCCATACCCATAACAACACCAAAAGTAAAGAATGCACTTAGGCCAACACCGGGTGCTAGCACAACAGGATAGTTAGCATATAAACCCATGATTAACGACCCAACAATAGCGGCAATAATGGTGGCCGTAAACACGGCACCTTTATCCATACCTGCCATACCCAAAACATCTGGGTTTAAGACAATAATATAAGACATGGTTAAAAAGGTCGTAAGACCTGCAATAACTTCAGTCTTTATAGATGTTCCTCTTTCAGATAATTTAAAAAATTGATCTAACATAATTACCCCCCCGTGAGTATTTTAAATTTGAATGCCAATATACCCTACAACAACAGCGCATGATAAAAAAATGGGTCATGACAACTTAAGCGACTCTTTTCTGAACATTTCAAGCAAAATCTTATAAAGATTTTGCTTGCGATTATTGAATCTAAATTCACATTCTTTCAAGTGTAAATTAAACATATTTTTATTCATT
>NZ_FQTP01000125.1 GCF_900128515.1 Bathymodiolus heckerae thiotrophic gill symbiont | reverse complement strand
TTTTGAAAAAGTGAGGATTGCCACTTTGAATGTTTTTTATGAATGAGGCCGGTCGGAGCGGAAATTATAAACCAGCTTTCAATAATCACCTTCGCTTTTTTGGAAGTTATTTTTCTGAAAGTCTATAATATAGAAAAAAATCGTTCAATTTTACATGGATAATGCCGCTCTTGATAGAGATTAAAATAGAAAGAGTGCAAAACCGATGTAAAATTTGTCTATTCAGGGTAGGGCGTGGCTTTAGCCCGTGACAATCAACATCGTTCCCATGCTCCGCGTGGGAATGCATAATATACAATTAAAGTGCATCGTGAATACGGTGGGTTAAAGCCTCACCCTACAGATAAAAAACCTACGCTATCAATATGCAAGAAGGCTAAACGTAACTAGGTACTGGCAAATAGTGCTAAACTAAATATCTGCAAATGCAAAGCCAGACTCCGACACTTGCGTATACAAAATGCCACATAGTCTTATCAACAACCAACTTGATTTTATACTCTTCGAAGAAGGGAGTTTTTCACCTTTAAACTGGTTACTGAGAGAAGGGCACCTTGACTATAATGATTATCTAGACTGGAAAAAAGGCACAACAAAATACTTAGAAGATCATTTTAAAACCCCCGTCGCTACCATAATAACTGCTTTAGAGACTGTTAAAGCTTACGCGGGCTTACTTAAACTAGAATCTTCCAGAGAAACCTACCTATCAACGGATAATCAAACACTACATTTTTGTCGCTCAGCGGCAGATGAGCTTATCTTCACAACTGTGTATGAGCCTGCTCATGATCGCATACAAATGGATTTGTTTTTTGATAGTGCGGATAGCTGTGCTGTAGCAAACGTAGTCAACGCAATTATCGAAGGGGATAGTCTAAATATTGCTGATTTACTGCTGAAATTAGCGACTTTAAATCCAGATAAACATTTACGATTCAAACAGCTATTGGGTTTTGAGCAACAAATAATACACAATACATTAAGCACTGAGCAAAGAATAGCTGTCCTTATACAAAACACAACCCCGCTGGCTTTTGAGTTGTTAGGACGATTTACGCTCGATTTTCTGACACCTTTATGGCACACACTTTCTGCAGAAGTAGCAGATTTGCATTTTGATGCTGACCAGCCTCAAAATCATTTAAGCTTTACCGCCTTTAAGGAATTTCAATGGCAGCAAGCCCTGCAGTCAATTAAGCGGGAAAAGGACTGGAACAAACAGCCGCTATTAATATTTCGCTATGCTGAATCCTGTTTTAAACTCAATAAAGACAGGGAAGGAATAGAGCACTGGTTTGAATTGTTTATCCGCTTTCCCGATGATGCTGAGTGCTTAATTAAAGACAGTGCTAATCGCTTAATGTTTGCTGACTGGCAGTCCTTCGCCGAATTAGACCCTGAGCTGGAGTCTTCATTATTTCCTGCCTGGGTGGTGATGAATAAACCCGCCCTTGCAAAAAACACAGTGACTTCTGAAGTGATAGACAATGAAGCTTTGCAGCTTATAAAACAACTTAGCCTCAATACGCAAGAAGTCATCAATGACACAGTTATCCAGCTTAGAGCCAGATTGCAACAAAGCAGTCCCGCATTATTTGTTCATTATATGAGAGCTAATTCAGAGGATTATTAGAGCTCATTAATTACCATGAAGGACATGAAGAGCGTGAAGGAAAAGAGAAAGATTCTTATTGAACAGCCTGCTGGAGAACATGAAGTGCTGCAATAAAACTTATACTGTAAATTGGAGCATAGCTTCAATGCCTTCATGTTCTTCATGGTAAATAATAAATGGCATTGTATAGAATCAGCATCGAATAAAGTATCTCCCACAACGGAACTTTTTCTTTTCCGTAAGACTGTAAATAATGACACAATACGCATCTTTAATAATACAAATAAGTGCAATGTTACTAAACAAAGGATCAGATGATAACCGGTGAACTTAAAAATCAGGTGGATAAAATATGGGAAGCATTCTGGACCGGCGGGATTAGTAATCCGCTAACAGTCATTGAGCAATTCACCTTTCTATTATTCTTACGCCGCCTGGATGAACGCCAACTCCTGGCTGAAAAGAAAGCCAATATGATAGGTGGCAGTGTAGAGAAGCCAATCTATCTTGCAGTGCATCAGAAATTTCGCTGGCATACCTTTAAGAATTTAGACCCAGAATCCCTGTTTGCCTTATTTACCCAACCACAAGTTGATAGCGACAACCTCACCACCTTTGAATTTATGAAGCAGCTCGGCAGTCATGCGGGTGTCTTTGCTGAATTTATGAAAGGGGCGACCTTTATGATCCCGACACCTAAACTGTTAGATCAAGTCGTGCAAATGATCGACAAAATCCAGATGGATGACCGGGATACCAAAGGCGATCTATACGAATACCTGTTATCAAAAATCGCCACCGCAGGCACCAACGGACAATTCAGAACCCCGCGCCATATTATTAAAATGATGGTGGAAATCATGCAGCCTACCCAGGAAGATAGCTTATGTGATCCTGCCTGCGGTACCGCAGGGTTTCTGGTCGCTACGGGAGAATATATCCACGATCATCATCCTGACTGGTTTCATCAGCAAGCCTTTAGAGCGCACTATAATCGCGCTATGTTTACCGGTATAGAGTTTGATAGCACCATGCTGCGTATCGCTGCCATGAACCTACAATTACATGGTATCGATAGCCCACAACTTATTGGCCGCGATGCCTTAAGTGAGGCTAATGCAGAAATGCGTGATCAGTACAGCCTTATCCTCGCCAATCCCCCGTTTAAAGGCTCACTGGATTATGACAGTGTTGAACACTCCTTACATAAAACCGTTAAGACCAAAAAGACCGAACTGCTATTTATCGCTTTAATCTTACGGCTACCCACTTAACTGAAGTTTCCTAATTTTTAGCGCACACAAACATTAGTAAAGGCTAATTTTGAAAAATATTACCATTAACTAATATAGGTGAGTTGCATTATCGAAAAAAAGATATATTAGTTTAAAAACAACAGGTTAATGATGAATGAGACCTGGTTTTGGTGTATAATAAAAGTTTCTAACGCATTGATTATACAAACAAAACGGCCTCATTCATGTTCATTTTACGCGATATTTTACTTCCGCTTCAAGATCATTTTTCGCAAACCGATTTAGGCCGTGAACGAGCCTCTTTATTTGTTTACACGATACTGTCTATTATCGTTCCTTTC
>NZ_FQTP01000124.1 GCF_900128515.1 Bathymodiolus heckerae thiotrophic gill symbiont | reverse complement strand
CCCGACCCGATTGGAAAAGTTAAAACGATCGTTGATATGAAATCTGTAGTGCCAACTGGGACCGATTGAAAAATTTAACTCATTGAAATAATGGGTAATTGACTGTATAAGTCACGAAGATAGGTTAGGGTCTTGATTTAGATGTTAACAGCTGAATAACAACGCGCAAGACAAGCTGGACAAGTGCTAGGGCATCAAGGAAAGGCATCAAGGGGTCAGAGTAAGGTCAAGGGGTCAGAGTTGTTGAAATTCAACAACTCTAATGGGATGGTCCGCCCACTTCCTAAACGGCCTCAAATGAGCCATGAAATTCAACAACTCTGACTCTAATGCCGCTACCAGTCATTTTTACACTTAATAAATCAATCAGTTATGGGTTTTATCACTTGATTGAAAAATGACACTATAGCTATAAACAATAGCTTGCGAAGAACGTTTTTTAAAAACCACACCATAAATTTAATATACAGGTTTTTAAGCCCTTGTTATTTAAGTGACCTTCCTTTCAGGAAACATGGCAGAAACACAGCTTTAATCATTATAATTCAACAAGTTAATGTGTCACTGGTAGCGGTATTAAACTCTGACTCCTTGACTTGCCTCATGCTGACCCCTTGACTCATGCATGGGGCGTTTCCAGCTAATGCAAGCTCAATTAGAAAATTATCGTCCTCATCTTTAATATTTGGTCTCCATAGAAAGTAAATGGGAACCCATCGACAGGTTTTATAAAATGCATTAAGTAATTTTCTGATTTCGTTGTTTGTTATCGGGCATAATTCAAGTATTTTTTCCCTTTTACTCACATCTTCATATTCTAAAAATAGGGTGTTACTAACCAAGGGATTATAAATGCCTTGCAAGCATCGCCTTAAAATCTCTCGGCTCGGGGCCTTTGAGACCCTATCAGAGTACTGATGATAACGCTTGTATCAATTACTATTGAATCAGTCATGATTAAATGATTCGTATACGCTATCATTGTCAGATAAAAAGACTGAATTTCATTGACTGCAGTAGGCCGTCATCTGACAATCATCATGCTATTCATTGTGACTGCTCGTAAGAGAATACCGGTCATTAGTTTTGATCAAGTCTAACAGTGTCTGCTTGATCAAATTGCGATTAAGCCATGTAATATATAACCTTTTCAGACTCCTTAATGCTTCACGCTTAATCATAGCCACAGCTCATAAAATGGACCGCCATATCAGCCACTTTAGCTCAACTAAATATATTATTGGCAGCCTGTTGCTGGGTATCGCCTTTGGCTTGTTAATCGGTGAACAGGCGGGAAAACTGCAATTCCTGGGCGATGTGTACATCGGCCTACTGCAAATGACTGTGCTGCCTTATATTATGTTCGCGCTGATTGCAAATATAGGCCGGCTCAGCGCTTTTGAAGCAAAGCTTCTCACGCGCCAGGGCCTATTCGTGCTATCCGGATTATGGCTGATCGGCAGCCTAAGCGTCTGGGCAATTGCGATGGCACTACCCACGATTGATAATGGCGTTTTTTTCAGCTCGCTGTTAATCCAGACTCCGGCAAAAATTGACTTTCTACAGCTTTTTATCCCTGCCAACCTTTTCCAGTCACTCACAGAAAATTCGGTTCCCGCCGTCGTGCTGTTTAGCATGATGTTTGGTACCGCCTGTATAGGTTACAAGCAGCACCAGTCCTTACTGGAATACTGTGATCATGTGACTAAAATCCTGATGCGCGTCAATAGCTTTGTGGTTATGCTGGCTCCCATCGGCATCTTTGGCATTGCAGCGAGTTCTGCAGGAACATTGACGCTAGAGCAATTTGGCCGGGTGCAGGCCTATATCCTGATGTTAATTGCTGGCGTAACCTTAGTCACTCTGGTAGTCATGCCATTATTGATTGCCAGTAGTACACCTTTCAGTTATCGGCAAATCTTCCGCGAATCCAGAAATGCCCTATTAACCGTATTTATAATCGGCAGTGTCTTTGCTGTGATTCCTTTACTGATTAACGGCGTGAGCCGCTTATTTCATCAGCATGTCACCACTAAGTCCCGACATGCGCGGATTCCAGATCTGGTACTGCCCCTCGCCTATCCATTTCCAGATATGGGCAAGCTGCTCAGTCTGGTTTTTGTTGCATTTGCCGCCTGGTTTTATGACAAGCCACTGGAATTTCTGGACTACCCAGAAATGCTCGTTTTAGGCTTATTTTTAAATTTTGGCAAACTGATTACCAGCATCCCGTTTTTACTCGATCTATACCATCTTCCCGAGGATATCTTTAATCTGTTTATCACCGTCGGCATTCTTTGTGGACGTGCCGCCGATGTTGCCGGAGCCATGCATTTAATGACCTTTACCATCTTAACAACTGCGTTGATGACGGGCTTATTTAAAGTTAACTGGCCGATGCTGATCCGCAGTATTTTGCTCAGCCTTTTACTGTATTTTTGTGCTGGACTGGGAATCCGCAGCTTTCTCGAACAACAGCATCATTCAACAGCAACTGAGCCACAGATATTACAAATACAGCTGTTAAATCAGCGTATACCGCATAGCATTTCCAGCCTTTCCCTGCCAAACTCGGTTGCACTTGAGCCCGATCAGCACTTAATCAGCAGAATAAGACAGCGCGGGGTTATTAGAATTGGCGTAAATGAAGATAACCTACCCTTTTCTTTTTACAATAGCTCAGGGCAATTGGTCGGCTTTGATATCGATCTTATGATGTATCTTGCCGAAGATCTGCAGGTAGCAATTGAATTTATCCCCTATGAGAGCGGATATCTGATACAGCAGTTAGAAGAAGACCATTTCGATATTGCTGTTTCAGGAATTACGCCTAATCTTAGTTTACTGGCTTCCACTCGAATCCTGTACAGTCGCAGTGACCTTGATACCCATCTCGCTCTGGTTGTGCCCGATTACCAGCGTAAGCAGTTCAGTGATATGCAGCAGATTAATGCACTTAAAAATGTCCATGTAGCGGTGCGTAAAGAGAGTATTTTTGCAGATCGAATTAATGGCTTGCTTCCGGCTTTTAAAGTCAGCGAGTTTGATTCCGTAGACGAATTTTTTAAGCAACCAGAATTTCAACAGTAGGTTTTATTTACCAGTGCTGAAGGTGGCTCTGCCTGGACATTGATTTATCCTGGCTACGATGTCGTCACTCGCTAAAAATCAGGGAAACGGAGCCTAAGCGAAGTGATGATTTTTAGTCCCTGGTAGGCGGCAGGGCAATTCGCTGATCCGAAGTGCGCTAGCAGCGCGCGAGGGAGGCAAAGAATTGCATTCCG
>NZ_FQTP01000123.1 GCF_900128515.1 Bathymodiolus heckerae thiotrophic gill symbiont | reverse complement strand
GCCAGTAATTGTCGGTATTCTAACTACATTAAATTTTAAAATCGCTTTGTTGCCAAACAAAATTCGACGTTCAAACGATCCCCTAATAATTCAAAAATCAAATTCTTGACCTTGATCACATTTCTAACTTTATCTAGGTTATACTAACAGTCACTATTTTATACATTTGTTCACGCTATTGTGACTAAGAGAGTCCGCATGATAAATGATGAAAGAACCGCGTTTGATTTTGACCAGTGGATGGATCTTGCCAAGAAAGATCCTGAAGGTTTTGAGAAAAAACGCAAGGAAGTGATTAAAATAGCCATTGATAATGCATCCCAAAAGATGCAACCTCGTTTAAACGGCTTGCAGTGGTGCATTGATGCCAAAATAAAAGCATCAAAAAATCCAATGGATGGCTGTTTGAAAGTCTTCCAAATGATGATGGATTCAATTTATAGAGCCTGTAAAAAGTTTTGTGTAACTGCCATTTTTAATTAAATGAAGTCCGCTAAACGTTCTTCGAATTGAATGATAAAACGATTCATCGCCATTTTCCAGTTATGAATAGGCATCGTCCATTTTTTGGATGCGGCCATAATGGCTAAATACCCTACTTTTTTAGCGGCATCATCTGATGGGAATAGCTTACGTTTCTTGATGGCTTTACGAATAACGCTGTTTAATGATTCAATTGCATTGGTGGTGTAAATCGCCTTGCGAATATCTGTTGGATCATCAAAGAAGGTGTTGAGGTTTTCCCAATGACTACGCCAGCTTTTGCTTATTTGAGGATATTTATCATCCCATTTTGAGGCGAACGCCTCAAGGGCTAATACAGCATCCTCTTCGGTGGCTGATTTGTAGATCTGTTTTAAATCACCGGTGACCGCTTTATAGTCTTTCCAGGTCACATACTTCAAGCTATTGCGCACCATATGGACAATACATAATTGAATATGTGTCTCTGTGAATGCAGCATTAATCGCGTCAGGAAAGCCTTTTAAACCGTCCACACAGGCGATAAGAATATCTTTTACGCCGCGGTTAGTTAGCTCGGTCAATACTGTAATGGTCAAGTAAAACTGTAAGGTTTCTAAGGAGACTGTAAATAACTTTGTGTATCTGCCTATCATAAGCCCCTTATTGGGAAAGGATAGGGAACATGAACAAAAAAGAACTCGACGCTTTTGCACGTGAAGCAGCCAAAAGCATTAAAACAGAAAAAGAGCTGAACAGCTTTAGCCAGATGTTAACCAAAATCACCGTTGAAGCGGCCTTAAATGCGGAGTTAGAAACCCATTTAGGATACGGAAAACATGAGGTGGCAGAGACTGAAAATAGTCGAAATGGCTTCTCAGCCAAACGTATTCAAACCGAAGAAGGTCAGTTCACAATTGACATTCCTCGTGACAGGCAAGCTGAATTTGAGCCGCAATTAGTCAAACAGCATCAAACGCGCTTTACCTCCATGGACGACAAAATATTGCACCTGTATGCCAAAGGAATGAGTACACGCGATATTGTTGATACATTTACAGAAATGTATGACGCAGATATTTCACCTACGCTCATTTCTAACGTCACGAATGCCGTGCTTGAACAGATTGTTGAGTGGCAATCTAGGCCGTTGGATACGGTGTACCCAATTGTCTATTTGGACTGTATTGTGGTTAATGTAGTGGTACAGTAAATTTGGCCACCTGATAAGAGGTGATATTATCACCTCATAAATACAACAGGTGACATAATGACAAAACAAAAACGGCCTAAATTTTCACCCGAATTTAGATTAGAGTCGGCTCAATTAGTGGTTGACCAAGGTTATTCAGTTCGAGAAGCTGCTCAAGCTATGGACGTGGGTAAATCAACCATGGATAAATGGGTTCGTCAGCTTCGTAATGAACGTAATGGCATTGTAGGTAAAGCCACACCCTTAACGCCAGACCAGCTAAAAATACGAGAGCTCGAGAAAAAGATAAAACGTATTGAGATGGAGAAAGAGATTTTAAAAAAGGCTTCGGCTCTCTTGATGTCCGACTCGTGGAACAATTTACGATGATTAAACGGTTAAAAGAGAGCTACAGTATTGTTGCCTTGTGTCAGACGTTCAATATTCACCGCAGTAGCTACCGTGCTTGGATTAATCGACCATTGATACCCTCAAGTGATAAAGCTAAAGCCTTAACAATGGTTAAATTAATTCATGGTGAAAGCAATGGTTCCGCAGGTGCCAGAACGATTGCAGCCATTTCAACACTGCGTGGACTACCCCTTAGCCGTTACCGTTCAGGTCGGATGATGAAGCAGTTAGAATTAACAAGTTGCCAGCGACCAGGGCATGCATATAAAAAAGCAACACAGGAACATATCGCCATTCCTAATCATTTGGCACGCGAGTTTAATGTTGAGAAGCCAAACAAAGTTTGGTGCGGTGATGTGACTTACATCTGGTCAGGAAAACGATGGTCTTATTTAGCCATAGTGATGGACTTATTTTCACGTAAACCGATAGGTTGGGCGATGTCATTGTCACCTGATAGTGAGTTAACAGGTAAAGCGTTATCTATGGCCTTTGAAACCAGAGGTCAGCCTGATAATTTAATGTTCCATTCAGATCAAGGAAGCCATTACACCAGTAGAAAATATCGTCAATTACTATGGCGTTATCAAATCAAGCAAAGCATGAGTCGCCGTGGAAATTGCTGGGACAATAGTCCCATGGAGCGATTCTTTAGAAGTTTAAAGACAGAATGGGTGCCTGAAACAGGTTACCGTTCTTTTGTTGAAGCCAAAAATGCTGTTATTCGCTATATCATCGGATATTACAGTCAAGTAAGGCCTCATCAACATAATGGCGGTTTATCGCCAAACGCGGCAGAGCAGAAGTTCTGGTTTGCCTACTAAGCTGTGGCCAGTTTTACTTGACCACTACATACAAAACTTTTTAGCATAGGAATCTTTTCTTCTTTTCCCGTGCTGCTTTTGGCTTCATCAATAAGCAATGTTTTATAAAAAATAGCGCGCGTACCTTGACTACCCTTTTTTACCTGTCCACCTTTTTCAGCCCATTGCTTATACGCTCCCCAAGTAGAAGACTTGAAACCACCTACCATTGCAGAAATACCCAACAACAAAACATTCATGCCTCGATAATTAACACCTGAAGAAACATTAAGAGGAAGGCCGCTGGCACCCGTCCATGATTTCGTCCAGCCCGATCCTAACGTTTCCATTAAATCTACGATCTGATCTGTTACCTCTTGGTAAATATCTGTCTTTGCTTTTTTCTTGCTTTTAATAATCTGCTTTTGGCGTTTGTCCCCGTCGGAGACTAGGCTTGTATCTGTTTTGTTTT
>NZ_FQTP01000122.1 GCF_900128515.1 Bathymodiolus heckerae thiotrophic gill symbiont | reverse complement strand
TGATGATTTTTTGAAAGCCATTGAACAGAAAACCAAAATTTAAAAAATTAAGGTCTAAAGAATTTATTTTTTTGATAGATAAAACGAAAGTTTCATTTTCGGCCTAATTAACTGGCTCTTGATCTTTTCGCCTTTGAAAGTATGAAAATAGTGCCCGTAATCGCTTGAGGTTGTCCGCTGGTGCTTTTTTATCGCTTAAATGTACAAATTACACAATAAATCATTAACCCTATTCAGACGCTCTTAAAATCGCTTGCTGTGCTTTTTCTTGGTAGTGATTTTGATAATGTGCCATTGCTTCAGAAATGGTAAGGGCTGATAGCTCCAAGACTTCCAGTTCCCGCATGATGGGCTTTAGTTGCTCGATGATGAAAAGGCGGTGCTGTGTGGATTGGGTCGGCGGTAGTTGTCTGATTATCCGCTTGCCGTCCAGCCAGTCGATTAAATCCATTTGCTCCATGCGCTCGGCTTTCTTTTTTTGGATATTTGGGGAACGATGATAAATGCAGGTTTTTAATTTTGGTTTAATTTATCCACAAGCGCAAAATACAAGGTTAAATATAAAAGGTTAAATAAAGGAAAGGTTAGGGAATTTTGATAAGTCAAAATATCTATGTTTTTCAAACAAATAGATTAAAAATAAATTTTTAACTGCACGCCATACCTTCCACCTTGTAACGAACTGCACGTCATACCTTCCACTTTCCTTGTCATAATTCAGCCCAAAAAATCGAACTGCACGTCATACCTTCCACTTATTCGGCGAACTGCACGTCATACCTTCCACTTTCTTCACTACAAAAAGCATTTTTTTAACATAATTCAGCCCAAAAAATCGAACTGCACGTCATACCTTCCACTTTCTGCACGTCATACCTTCCACTTATTCGGCGAACTGCACGTCATACCTTCCACCCTATTTTAATTTATCCACAACGCCAAGCTTGCGTTTATTCGCTGCGGCATTTGCAGCTTTTTGTTCGGTACGAAAATCAAGCGAAGCAGTCACGGTATATTTTACATCTATGATTTTGCGCCCTTCTTTGATCTCTTGCGCTTCATAGAACATTAAAATGCCGTTCGCTTTGAGTTCGTCTAATGTATCAATCATTTTTTTACGGTTGTTGCGCTCGGTTTTTCCTTCCAGATAGCGGCTTTCTGCTTTTACGGTTAAATACCTAAAATGATAGGTTTCTGTCATGCTGGCTTGCTTGTAACGATGCACAAATCTTTTATAAAGCCACCTTGAAAGCTGAGTTTTTAGGGTCATGTGCCTATCTATGTTGTATTGGCGATATTCCAGCTTGTCGATTGCGTGGGATATAAAAAGCGGTAATCGTGCGGCGTGAAGTGCTCCCGTATCTTCTATATATTCATCGCGGTCAACCGTCACTAAATCTTGTAAAATTGCCCCGCTCCATAGCTCCTTTTTACCTTTGGAAAGGGTGATAATACAACGGTTCATAACTTGTATAGCCTGCTTAATTTCTGCAATACTGCGGCTTTTTCCGCGTTTTTTAAGTTCTTTTTCAACCATACGTAAAGAAAACTTTACCCATGTTTCAGACTTGGCGGGGTCGTGTATGCCGTAATTTTGATCGGTTAGAATTTTCTTTAAGGCTTCTTCGATTAATTCTTCGGTAACACTTGGAAAAAATGCTTTATAACTCCCGTTCTCTTGCTCTATTAAAGCGGGTTGTATAGTTACAGTACAATCCATACCTTTATAGCTGTAAGGCTGTTTATAAGGGTCTGCGTGGCCTGTTGGTGTGCGTAACTTCTCAACCTGTGCGGGGGTAAAAAAATACTTAGGGATGCTCTCCCAAAGCTCCACCGTGTTTGAAACGCTGTCAGGGTCATTTGTTACAAATTGGCTGAACAAGTCATATTGAATACTTTTTATAGCCTTGGCTGGCGGAGCTTTTTTAGGTGACTCTTTCTTACTCATACTTTTCCCTTTCTTCTTGGTATCGCTCATTTTATGAGCCTTCCTGTCAAAATATCTCGGGTCACTTCTATCATAATAAGGGATAAGTACAGCGTCCTTATCATCCTTGGCACTAAAATCATGTACACATGCCTTTGATAATTCAATCATGCTATGACCTCCTTTTTAGTGGTTCATTTTCGGTTCAATGCTTCAACCTGAACCTTAATAAATCTTTCCTTAATTACTTAAAAAATTAAATACATCTTTAATAATATACATAAATAATTGTTTAATTTTTTATGTACGATTTCATGTGTGTAATAAAAGCATCTGTCATGCTCTCGCTATTCTTCAAGGCTTCCATTTTATAGCCCTGTTGCAATTCTCTAGGTACTTTAAAAGTCATAGTGACTATATCATCACTATCAATTTTCATTGCTTCTTTGATAACTTGCTCTTTAGGAGTTAATTCTTTGCGTGTTGGTTTAGCTTTCATTGTTCAAAATCTCCATAATTTCAGTGGTCAAGTTTTCGATTTCTTCCAGTGCATCAGCGTTTTTTCCGCCGTGTACTGTCACCCCCTCCCCCATTGTCTGCTTGTAAATTTCCCGACTATGTAAAACAGTATCCAAGGGTTTGAAGCCGCTTTCTTCTGTGGCTGGCCTGATTTCTTCAATTAACTTTGTATTTTTGGTTGCTGCATTAATAATAAAACGGGTTTGTGGTTTCCCTTCTGTGACTTCATGCCTTGCGGCTATGGCCTCGGTTATATCGGAAGCTCCCCATATATCAAGCGCGGACGGTGCAACGGGTATTAAGACAATATCAGCGGCTCTAATTGCTGCCCCTGCCATTTTTTCGGCCTTGGCTCTTCCATCAATAATGACAAAATCATAGGGGGCTTTTACGCCTTCAATATCCTTTGCCAGTGTTTCACGATCTAGCCCGATAACAGATACAAGCTCACCCTCATTTGTTGCGCTCCAATCTCTCAAGCTGCCTTGTGGGTCGCTATCTACCATTAAGACACTATGCCCCCGTTTAATAATAGAAACGCCTATATTCGCGGCTATGGTGGTTTTACCTACGCCGCCCTTTTGGTTCAAAATTGCTATAACTTTAGTCATGGACTCACCCTATATAATTAAAAACATAAATAATTATAGCAGTAAAGATTTAAAGAAGTAAATACATAAGTATGTACTTACTTCTTTAATTTATTAAGTAAATAATTACATAATTAAATAAGGAAGATAATCCTATCTTTTTGTAGTGTTTGTAGCAATATTACTACTCTCCCTACTACATTACTGGTGGAATTATGGAACGCAAAAGCAAGGTAACGCAAAGCGCGGTTAATGCTGCATGTGACCAACTACAGGCGGATAGTAAAAACGTAACTGTAAACGC
>NZ_FQTP01000121.1 GCF_900128515.1 Bathymodiolus heckerae thiotrophic gill symbiont | reverse complement strand
TAAAAGGTCTTTTGATTGACTTCTTACGTGCATACTTTGAAAAGGAAGATTTGCAAGTGCGTTTTCGCCCTTCTTATTTTCCATTTACCGAGCCTTCTGCTGAGGCAGATATCGAGTGTGTAATCTGCACCCCTCAAGGGGGTATTAAAAAGAATGGTGGTGAAGGGTGTCGTGTTTGTAAGCAAACTGGCTGGCTAGAGGTGTTAGGTTGTGGCGTCGTCCATCCTAACGTTCTTGATTCGGTAAATGTAGATGCTGAAGAATTTACAGGCCTTGCATTTGGTATGGGTGTGGAGCGTTTAGCAATGTTGCGCTATGGCGTTAACGACCTAAGATTATTCTTTGAAAACGACATTCGTTTTCTAAAACAATTTAATTAAACTTATGAATATTTCAACATCATGGTTACGTGAATGGATCTCACCCGTTGTTACTGACGAGGTGCTTGCAGAGCAATTAACAATGGCCGGCTTAGAAGTGGACAGCATTCAAACCGTTGCACCAGCTTTTAATAAGGTTGTAGCAGGTCATGTGGTTACTTGTGAAAAACACCCGGATGCAGACAAGCTTAATTTATGCCAAGTTGATATTGGTGAAGCTGACCTAGTGCAAATTATTTGTGGTGCTAAAAATGTTAGAACTGGACTCAAGGTTATTACTGCCTTGGTTGGTGCAAATTTACCAGGTGATTTCAAAATTAAAAAAGCCAAACTTCGCGGTGTTGAATCTTTTGGCATGATTTGCTCTGAATCTGAACTAGGTATGAGTGGCTCTTCTGATGGCATTGCTGAGCTAAATTCTGAGGCGCCAATTGGCCAAGATATTAGAGAATATCTAGATCTTGATGATAATATTATTGAACTGGATATCACTCCAAACCGAGGTGATTGTTTTTCAGTGCTAGGTGTGGCTCGTGAAGTTAGTGCTAATTATGGTATGGCATTTGTTATGCCTGAGATTAATGTTACTGCACAAGGTGAATCAAGTGTAGATACTAGTGTTAGCAATACAGCTGCTTGTCCTAAATATTTAACCAGAACAATCAAAGGTATTGATAACAGCGTACAAACGCCAAAATGGATGTCTGATAAGTTATCGCGCTCAGGTCAGGCAACTCATTCGCCAGTGGTTGATATTACCAATTATGTATTAATGGAATTAGGTCAGCCGCTGCATGCATTTGATTTGGCTAAAATTAATGGTAGTATCGAAGTTAGAAATGCCAAATCAGGCGAAACTATTGATTTGTTAAATGATTCAACTGCAACCTTAAAAGAAAATACATTAGTTATTGCTGATGAAAAATCAGTGCTGGCAATTGCTGGTGTTATGGGCGGTGAATCAAGCTCTACACAAGTAACAACAACTGATATTTTATTAGAAAGTGCATTTTTTGAGCCAGTATCACTTGCAGGCAAAGCAAGAGATTATGGCTTACATACTGAATCATCACTGCGCTTTGAGCGTGGTGTTGATTTTAATATTACTGAATTAGCACTTGATCGTGCTACGCAACTGGTTGTTGAAGTCTGCGGTGGTGCAGCTAGTGAAATTACATCTAATATTGACAAATCAGCATTGCCTGAGTTGGCACCCATTACCATCACTAAAGCCAAGATTCAAAAGATCTTAGGATTTGAGCTAGATAGCAACTGGATTGAAGAAAAATTCATTAATCTTGATTTTGAAATTAGCAACAAAACCCCTGATTCTTGGACAATCATACCGCCAAGTTTTAGGTTCGATATTCGTATTCCGGCTGATTTAATTGAAGAGCTAGCAAGGCTGTATGGTTATGATAAATTGCCAGTGCAAAAGCTATCGTTAGATGCCAATATTAATGCCATCAAAGAAGATCAAATTGATAAATATGACGTAATGCAAGCGCTTGTTAGTCGCGGCTATCAAGAAGTGATTACTTACAGTTTTATTTCTGAAAAATACCAAGATCTGATTGATCCATCGGCTAAAAAGATTGCTCTAACCAATCCAATTTCTGCAGATATGTCCACCATGCGTTCTTCGCTTTGGGCAGGTTTGTTGCAAACGGTTGAATCCAATCAAAGACGTGGACATACAGATGCTCGTTTCTTCGAAATTGGCCTATGTTTTGATGGTGTTAAAGCTGATGAGCAATCTAACAAATTAGCCGGAATTATTACTGGTAATCGCTTTGAGGCGCAATGGTCAGAAGAATTACAAGCGCTAGATTTCTTTGATGCTAAGGCTGATCTCGAATCATTATTAAGTCTGACATCAGCAAGTTTTGCTTTTGAAGCAGCTGAGCGCCCTGCGTTACAAAAAGGCCAAAGTGCTAAAATTACACTCAATGGTAAGCCAGTTGGTTGGATTGGTGCATTGTCTCCAGTTGTTCAAAAAGAATTATCATTGCCTAAGTGTTATTTATATGAAATCGATCTAGAAGTTGTTTTATCTGGAAATATCTCAAAATACCAGCCTTTCTCTTCGTATCAGCAAGCACAGCGTGATATTGCTTTAGTGGTTGATCAGTCAACACCGGTTGCACAGCTGACTGATGCCATTAATGAATTAAATCAGGTGCATTTTGTTGGTGTTAGTTTGTTTGATGTTTATCAAGGTGAGCACATTGAAACTGGCAAGAAAAGTGTTGCTTTGAATTTGGCTTATCAATCATTAGAGGCAACCTTAGCTGATGATGAGGTTAATGCTAAAGTTGATGAAGTGTTAGCTTTAATGAAAAATAAGTTTGGCGCAACGCTAAGATAGTGTCACTCAGTAAAAAAGATATTGCCGATGGCTTGGTGCGTGAGATGGAAATTACTCACGCTCAAGCATTGCAACTAACCAATGATTTTTTTAATCAAATTCAAACGGCACTTGCCCAAGGTGAAGAAGTAAAGTTATCAAGTTTTGGTAACTTTAGTATTAGAGAAAAATCAGCCCGACCAGGTAGAAATCCAAAAACCGGTGAAGAGGTGGTTGTCTCCGCTAGAAAAGTAGTTAGCTTTAAAGCTGGCCCAAAACTAAAAAAACTAACCCAAGTCGGTTAGTTTAATCTGAAATAGCAGTCATACCCCGCAAGAGGGTGCAAGCGATATGCTTGGATATAGTCTAGTTTTAGGACTTATTTTAATATTTTAGGGTCATGACAACCCAAGCATATTTAAAACCATGTTAAAGTACCGTTATGAAAGTAAAAAAACAAGTATGTAAATCGTTCCCGTATTTCAGAGAAGAGATTTAGAGAAATAATTAAGTATTTCTCTCTTGATTTGAACGCAGTTCAAATCAAGGAATTAACAGGATTGAGCAGACAAACAATCAACAAATATTTAACCGCTATTAGGCTTAGAATTGTAGAACTA
>NZ_FQTP01000120.1 GCF_900128515.1 Bathymodiolus heckerae thiotrophic gill symbiont | reverse complement strand
ATCCATTATGTCGACGATACCCAATTACTTCAATCAAATACTGCTGTTCAACAACCTGAGAATGATCTAAATCAGCAATGGTTCTAGTCACTTTTAAAATTCGATGATAAGCTCTTGCTGAAAGTTGCTTATTATCGGCATTCAAAACAATCAATTTATCTACTTCATCAGTATTAAGCTGATCGTTTAATTTACCTTGTCTTTGCAGCTGCCTATTATAACAATCAAGTACGCGAGCTCTGATTGTTTCACTATTTTCTATGTTCTCATTTTGCTGGGATAGTAACACCTCTTTAAGCAATGGTGGCACATCTAAAACCATATCAATACGATCCAACAATGGCCCTGAAATTTTGTTTTTGTATTTATCTATTTGGTCTCTAGTGCAATGACATTTGGTCGTGCCATCGCCATAATATCCGCAAGGGCAGGGTTTCTGTGCCTTGTTGCCCTCCCTCGTATTTGTTGTTCCAAAGCCTATTGCAGGTATGCCTAAAGAATTAATCACACTGGGCGACCATATTAAAAAGAAAAGGTTGGAAAATAATTTGTTTCAAAAAGATGTTGGAAAAATCATAGGAACTGATAATTTTACAATAGTTAATTGGGAAAAGAATAGCACTAAAAATATTCCTGCAAAATATTATCCTAAGATTATGAAATTTTTAAACTCTTGTCCTTTAATCAACAATACAAAAAAATCACCAACTACATTTTCAGAAAAAATTAAACTTCACAGACTCCACCAAGGGCTGAATCAAAAACAATTTTCTCAACTGCTTGAAGTTGATTCAACCACTGTTAAATTTTGGGAAAGTGGAGAGAGAAAGCCTTCGGAAAAAACAGCTGAGAAATTGAAAGTGATTATCGGTGGATAAACTAATCTTGAATTTGGTTTTTTTAAAATTTATAACTAACCGTAAAATAACTCGCACTATTCTCATTGATAGAATTTGGTTTTTTCAAGTTTTTAGCCACTGTTAATTCAACCTCAATATCTTTATTTTGAAGTTTAATTGAAACACCAGTGCCTGACAAAGTTTGATAGTCTGATGAATTTGGATGAATACGACCATAATCAAAAAATATCGTGCCAATTATTTTACTGTTATCATTTGTTTTATTACCCAGCCATTGATTTAAGTTAGCCGATAAATTATTTTGAATATAAAACCCTGATTTTGCAGCTATCGACTCATCTTTAAAACCTCTAACACTGCCTTGTCCACCAATGCTAAAACTTTGTGCGGCGAACAACTCATCTTCACTGATTTGCATATTTAAGCTACTCATTAAATTAAATCGCTTTTTGTTTAATTCTAAAGGTTTTGCATAATAACCATAGAATTTGAATAAACTAAATTGTGCTTTGGCATCTAATCCAGACTCATCATCATTTAACGCATCAAAAGCATCGATACCTCGATTGACACTTGGATTTAAATACAGTGTTGACTTATCACTGAGTTGAAAACTATGCTCATACCCCAAAGACAAAACACTGAGTTTTCTAGAGCCGACTTCATTTTTAGTGATAATACCTCTTAATTTAGAATAGCTCTCTTCGTCACTCAAACTTACCCCCAATTTGATTTTGTTATCTTGCTCATTGGTCTTGTTTAGATATTTTGTTAGATAAAAGTTTTTGGTTGTGGTGTTGCCAAATGAATAAAAAGTATCGCCCGTTGTTAGCACTTGATTGGTGTCGTAGTCAGACTTTGTTGCGTTGTAATTAAGCAAATAATCTCTATAAGGAAAAGACACATCCAAGGTGTAGGCATTTGAATCTTTCTTGTCTTTCTCTGCATGGGCAGGAAAAGCATAATTAAACGACCATTTGGACAGTGGAATCAAAAAATCATCCCAATCTGCGTTCAGCTTCATCTTGTCAACACCTGTTGACTTGGAACCTGAGTTATCCAAAGTAATGCTAAATGGCTGATAATCTTGTTTGTTATCATCAATAATAATCTCGGAGTGATATTGTTTTTTACTGGGCTTAATGCTTAGTTTTGCTTGATGAGAATTTAATCGATTGACATGATTAACACGCTTGTTGATGTCATTGATATTCAAGGGCTTGCCAATCAAGTCATCAAAAATTAACTGCCTTGCAAAATCTGTATTGTCAATGACTCGTGAGTTAAAGCTGACTGAATCTGTAAAACCTGTTTCAATACTAATATCTAAAATGCCTTGTTTAAGTTTAGTTTGTGGAACGCCAAGTCCCACTTTAGTGGTAACAAAACCATTATTCTGATAGATATTTTGCAATTCTTTAATCAGTTGGTTGATTTGCTTAACGCCAAGACACCTGCCTTGATATTCTTGCTTAAGGTCACGAATTAACTGAGCATCTATTAAATTTTGTTTTGAGGTGTTGATTTGCTTGATATTGACACATTTACTTGAATCGACAATATTAGTTCCAATCTTTTGCCTTGGCATTACCTGCTGTTTTGTTTTTAGCTTAAATTGTTCCTTTAAGGATTTTTCAAGTTCTAACTGTTGCCTGTCTTGCGCTTGCTTTCTTTGAATATCATCATTGACATCGGCAGCAGCAATAAGGCTGATAAGTAAACTTAACGACACAAATACAACTTTTAATTTTTTAACCATTTGCTCTTAAATAACCTTTTTAATAAAAAGAAGAAAAACACAATCCAAGCAATCACTGACACACTCACTAAAAACAAATGGGATAAATCACTACTAGTTCCATCAAATAATCCACAATTAACCTGAGTAGTTACGCAATTAAGATACACACCTGTATTGACACTTGTGCTTAAAAAGAAACTGACTGCCAGTAAACTAACAGCAAATAACAAAATCTTGTATAAGGCTTGCTTGTCGAATCCAACGCTTTTGACGTAATAAAAAGCAACTGGAAACAGCAAGGTATGAACAACAAAACTCATCCAGTCATTAATGACTACCATCTAATCTCTGTCTTCTAATAAATAATCCAGTAAAGTTAGGTTGTAGTCCAAATTAAATATAATCGCAAACAGTTCAACATACCAAGCAATCTCGGAAGTGGCGGTTACCAAAACCAAAGTCAGTAAGGCTTTATTATTAGTGTAGATTCCAAAGGCTAAAATCAACCATGCCAAATTACAATACCAAAATCAATATTTTACCCCCCCAAAATGGGATTTTTAAGGTTAAAATGAAACTTTTTAGAAAGCCAGCCTAAAATAATATTTAATGTACACACTTAAAAAGTCATTCACCCTGTTTTTAATACTAAGCCACATAAACGCTTTTGTATTAAGTAGTATGGGTAGTGTTTATGCAGCCAATCAAGTTGTAGATACTACCAAAAGCCCAACGACTTTTATAGATA
>NZ_FQTP01000119.1 GCF_900128515.1 Bathymodiolus heckerae thiotrophic gill symbiont | reverse complement strand
TATTTGGCGCTTTAGACAGCTGCTTAACACCGAGCAGCTACTAGAGCCTCTACTGAAGCAAATCAACACTCACCTAGAGAGAAACTCTATCACTGTCTCACTCGGATCAATCAACATTATTGATGCCACCGTCATTGAAGCCAAACAGTCTCGCAAGCGCAAAGGCAAAGATGGCAACAACACTCAAGACTCTGAAGCGGGCTACAATGTTAAAACTGCAGCTGATGGCAAGCGTAAAACCACCTATGGCTTTAAGGCGCACGCTAATGTTGACGAGGATGGCTTTGTCAAGAAGATGACCTTTACACCAGGCAATGTGCATGATTCACAAGAGTTTGACAAGTTGCTGGATTGTGGGAGGGCTAAAGACAAATTAAAAACCTGTGGTGAAGTCTATGCCGATAGCGCATATGCCAACAAAAAGAATGACAAAAAACTGGGCAAGCAAAATAACAAAGTCTTGCACAGAGCCTACAGAAATACACCACTCACGCAAGCACAAAAACAAGAAAACAAACAGCGCTCAAGCATTCGTTATATCGTAGAACGCACTTTTGGCTTGCTAAAACTTCATCACGGTTTAGGCAAGGCAAGATACCTTGGACTAGAGAGAAACAAAACCAGAGTACAACTGATTGCCATGAGTCATAACCTTAAAACTGGCATGAATATTTTTAAAGAAATGCAGCGATTAAAAAGCCTAAGGGATTATTACATCCAGTGAGTAAAAAAGGCTAAAAAGAGAGAAATAAGGCTAAAAAAATCAGACAAACAAGGTGTTTTTTAGATTTTTATGGAAAAATACGGAAATTTTGAGCTATTTTTTTTGAAAAATTGCAAGGGTTGAAAATAGGATGGGGAATTATGAATTATGCAAAGGTCTCTAAAAGGATTTAAATTTAACCCACTCAAATATACCACCATGCCTAATCAACTCATTGTAAAAGTTAATAGCATTGAGGAAGGAAATAGAGAAAATTATAGCAACACTCATAAAGAAGGAAATTACTCTGAAAACAGAGACGTTAATAACTTCAGAAATGAGACTATTGGTGGAAAACTAACAGATATTAGTAATATTAATAGGAAAGACAACGTTGATAGTGCCAATAATTTATACACTAGAACCAATACCCACGATACAACCAACCAGATTAAAACTGGACTGGATAAAAATGCCATGGCAACTGCGCTACAAGATCGCCCAAGTCAAGCAGGAGATGAGCAAAAACTTTGGGACAGTGCAGATAAATCATTTGATGCTAATTATGATAAAGCTAAGCAGGCAGCAATGAGTGAAAATTACACCAATCCGCACTATAAACAATTTATAGAAGCGGCGGTTAGTAATGTCAGTGATGTTGGCAGTGCTAGTTGGAGTAATACGGATAGTTTTAGTGCCAGCACTTCACAAGGAGTTAATGCAAAAATGGGTGCAAGTTTTGACAGTTCTAATCAAGTAGTAGGTTGGGCTGCTGAGAAGCTTACTGGTGCAAAAGTTAGTGGTGATGCCAGTGTTAGTGTTGGGGCCGATTCTAGTCAATCAACTAAATACGATGATATTAGAAATTTTGAAGCACATCGCAGCCAGTTTAACGATATGTTAGTTAATTCTAGTAGTAGTGACAATCTTAAAGCAAGTATGAATAATTACATTAACAAAGTAACAGATGCATCAAATGATAAAAGTGATAATGTAGATGTGGAGGATTACAGAAATGATAAAAAATAAATTAATTAGTGTTTGTGATGTATATTTTGACCTAAAAAACTATATGCCGGATTATACAATTCATCCCAATTATCGTTACGATGGGTAATGTGAATATCATTATCAAACCTATGCTCAATCTTAGGCTCGCAGTCTCTGTTAAATTCAATATTGCGCTGTTTAAGCGTGTTGTTAAATTTTTTCAAGCCCTGCAAAGCAAACAACCCACCAACAATACCCAGCACAATATTTACTTCAAAAAACTCAAAGCCAAGTAATTGGTTTTCACTGATGATAGAAACTGCAGCCACAAAAACAACGCCTGTGAAAAACTGCCCCCAGTTTTGCTTAATTTGTTTTTTGATTTTAATAAAATCGTCTGTATGCTCAATCGCCTGAATGCTTGGGTAGTTGTAGCTTTGCAAGGGTTTGTTAATACTCGCTTTTGTATCTTTACTTATAGTTTGTATATCCGCTCTTAAGTTTTGCATATCGCCTTGAGTGGCAATATTACTGTTTAGGGTTTTAAGCTCGCTTAAGATTTGTTGTTGTGTGTTCATGGTTTTATTGTTGGTGTTTTTTGGCATAAATTGCAATACCAATAAGAGTAACAGCCACTATAGTTAGTAATATTATCGTTGTCATTGTTTCTTCTCCGTTGATGAAAATATAATAAAGAAAATTCCAAATAGTATGGTCGTTAAAACAATCGATAAATCGATTTGTTCTTTAAAAACCGAAGCTACTAAGCCAGCAACTACCAAACTATTACCAATCGACTGAATGCTTGACTTAATTTTTTCAAGATTAATTTTCATATATATTTTTACTTAAGTCCTGCATATCGCCTTGAGTGGCAATATTACTGTTTAGGGTTTTAAGCTCGCTTAAGATTTGTTGTTAATTATTACTCTATTTCTATTCTTCCAATTGACTTAAAGATATGCCCATAGCATACGCAATTTTTTTTAGTGTGTCAAGATGCGGTTTAGAGTTGCTATTTTCAATACGTGCAAGTGATGCTTGTTTAATACCTGCACTGTCTGCAACAGATTGCTGGGTTAAGTGTAAGAATTCACGCCAAGCTTTAATCTTAGATTTGTTGTTACTAAAGACGTCCACTACCACTTCGTGTGGTGTGTCATCCCCCCACCAATTAGAGTTGTTGTTTGGGCGTGAAGAATTCTTAATAATTTTTTGATACTCATCCCAAGGTAGTACTGCAAAAGCAGGCACTCCATTTTGTTTGATGATTTGTGTTTTAGTATGTGTTTCCATCTCGTTTTCCTATTTTTTCAATGTGAACAATTTTTGCTGTCTTATTTAAATCAAACATTACTCTATAGTTGCCAACTCTCATGCGGTAATCATATTGATGTTTGGCTAATTTTTCAATTTTCTTACTCCATTTGTTTCTAGGATGCTCTAGCTCATCTATCTTGATCAGAATTTGTTTAACATTATTTATGGGTATTTTTCTTAAATCTTTTTGCGCTTTATTTGTCCAAGTAATTTTGTGTGTATTATCTTTGCTCATTTGAATACTATTATAACATACATGGTAATAATATGTTATAAAAAATAAATAGTCAAGATTGGGTCTAGATAACTCAAGCAGGCACAACAGAGGGCAGGGCAGGACTTAGAAAAGGTCTAGCAAGTGGCCTAGCAGACGCTTCAACCGTACAACCGCCAGCTGAAGGCATGCCTAACTGGTTTGGTGGTTATGGTAATC
>NZ_FQTP01000118.1 GCF_900128515.1 Bathymodiolus heckerae thiotrophic gill symbiont | reverse complement strand
CAGATCTAAAATTAGTTGTTAGTTGTAAAAAAGAAGGCTTAAGATTCGCAATACCAATCTCTCTCACTTGCAAAAACAACCCTACCTGTGATTGTCTAAATAAATAAATAGACTGCATAGGATCGCCCACCAAGAATAAGGTCTTAGCGTCGTCTTTTTGCCAGTTGGCAATCAGTCTTTCAATTAATGAAAATTGAGTACTGGAAGTATCTTGAAACTCATCAATTAATAAATGCTGTATTTTGTAATCCAAAAATAAAGCAATATCGTTCATTTCATGATCTGCCAATGCTCGGTCCGCATCTAAAGCAACTTGAATAAAATCAGTCGATTGCTGTTCATCAAACAATACATTAAGTTGTGCCACAGCAATTTTCAATACCTGGGCGATATTCTTTAAAGCAGCTATTTGCAAGGTATCGAAATCAACATCTGGCATGGTGTTGATTTCATTTAGCAGCATCTTAATATCTGCTTTGTCTGACAAGACTTCAAGCATCTCCAATACAACTTTCTTTTGCACTTTTAATTCAGCAGGAAAGCCGTTTTTCTTAGTTAAGGTCTTACGCCATTCGCCTTTTTCAGTTAAGCACAGATTGGCCAGCTCTTGCCACTGTTTCAATTCGGAGGCATTGGTAGCAGGTAATTTTTCAATACCTGATAACTCAATGTTGGTGTTAGCCTTTAATGCATTAAAAAATGCATCATTAAAATGTATGCATGCTTGGGCTGATAATTGCATCAAGTGCTTGCTGATAATATTGGCAGCACTGTCTTGTAGACTTTGAACGTTTAATACATTCTTGATATACAGCTTATTAAGCCATTGATCTCGTTTTGACAGCATGTAAGTAATCAGCTGATAAAAATGATTAACATTATTATCCAAATATAACAATGTCTCGCTAATGCATTGTCCGAATTCTTCAGTATCAATACTAAGCAAGGTTTGCTTGGCAGCTTGCAAATATATAGCCTCTTGTTGCCAAGTTTGAGTGATAATTTGTTTGTTAATCCAAGTGCCTGGCTGCGGATAACGATTGGTAATTAGATTGGACAAGCCATCAATAGTAGAAATCTTCAGCCGTTGAGGCATGTCAATTATATGCCACTCATATTTCCTCGACCTTGCTAATACTGCAACAGCCAAATCAAAGGTGATTTGTTTGTGTGGTTGTTGAGGGCGCCCACTTTCTACTGACTTTAGCGCATCAATTACTCTAGCCTTTAACTCACTAACTGCTTTTTTGGTAAAGGTCATTGCCAGAACACTTTCTGGCGAATCGCTAATTGATAATAATTTTAAATAGCGTTGCGTTAGTAGCTCGGTTTTGCCAGAACCTGCAGGTGCTTGAATTAAAAAAGAACGCGAGGTATCTAGTGCTTGTTGGCGTTGGAATAAATCATTCACCAAGTTTTTCTAATTGCTCCAGCCACTCATTAAATCCACGGCATTTTTTTCTGATTTCTACCAATCCAATACGCTTAAGAATTTTAGATGCATGTTCAGTTTCTCGATATTGACCCTTACTTTCTTCTTCAATTCTATGCTTAGGCGTTGTCGCATAAGAGTTGTTAATGGCTTCCGGATTTTGATTGGATGCATTTAATATCTTTTTACCCCAGTCTTCAGAATTAAAGCCAATAACCTCACCTATTACACGTGGCTGGGCAAAAAATAATGCCTCAAATTCATACATTTGAATATAGGGAATAAGTTTATGCTTTAATTGAGGCGAAACACGGTCTGATATTTTACACTCTAACTCTTGCTGGTTAATTGCTCCATCTTTTTTATCAAACCCATAAAAATCATATAAAGTTGTTACTTTATCAAAACTATTTAACAGTCTATTTAATTCTTTTGTCACTCCACCTAAATTAATACCGCCTTTTAAATTAACAACAGTTATTTCTATAGTTTCTAAATGTGGTTTTAATATTTTTTTGACAAAAATTTCTTCTGATTCACCCTCAACAGAAACACCAAGCCTTACCATGGGCGACCACCCAAAAGCCCTTTATTCCAAATATCGCCCATTTGATATTCTTCTAGCCAAACATCCAGCTCTTGCTCCTTCAATCGACGAAAACTAGACACACCGTCAACATAATCCACCACAATAAAGTCATCAGGCTTAAAACAATTTGCAAGCGTAACCGATTGAGTGGAAATAATTACTTGTGAGCCATCATTGGAAACTGCTTTGATTATTTCTGATAACACTGTTAATGCCACTGGATGCAAGCCAATTTCTGGCTCGTCTAATACAATTGTTGCAGGGCGCAATTCTTTGGGCTGCAAGAATAGTGTCGCCATGCAAATAAAACGTGCGGTGCCATCAGATAAATTATTTGCAGAAAATCCAACGCCTTCTAAATTATTTTTATGTTGCCACCTTAACAAAACATCCTTACTATCTTTTTTAAAACTAAAATCATGAAAGTAAGATGCAACCGTTTGTATAGCACTCACAATATTTTGATAATCCTCCGGGTAATCTTGACTTAATCTTAATAAAAATGGCGCAAGATTGCCTGCATCACTCCATAAAAAGTCATTATCCTTAATGTCTTGATTAGATTTAAACTTTGCTTTTTCAGATGTGTCATGAAAATGATACAATTTACATTGTTGTAAATAATTTTTAGAATTTTCTATAATTCCACTACTTGTTTCATTTGAAATATTACTTTCCAGACTAGAATAGCTAACATCATGCGTTTTTCTATAAACTGTAAAAGCCGCATTATCTATGTCAATAACAAAACTATCATTGTCAACATCTTTGGCCAATTTTAAAAAATATGTATTTGCATCGGATAAGCTCAAATCAATAATTATTTCTTGAGTTATCTGACTACCAAAATGTAGAAATCTTTCTGCCTTACCGTTTGTAGAAATATAAGTTTGTAACTTTTTTTGATATAAAACATCTAACAATTTAAAAACAGAAATAAAATTACTTTTGCCAGATCCATTTGCACCAATCAACACATTAATTGGTTTCATTTCTAAATCTAACGCTTTAATCGATTTAAAACCTTTAATTTTAATGCGTGATAAATTATTATCCATAAACTACATTTTATCAGGTGCTGATACACCCAATAAACCTAATCCATTTGCTAAAATTTGCTTGGTGGCAATGATGAGTGTTAAACGTGAAGCTTGCAATATTTTATCCTCAATTAAAAAATCACAATTATTATAATAGCTATGAAAATCACCCGCTAAATCACGTAAATAATAAGCCAAAACATGTGGCTCATAATTAATAGCTGAGCTTTTAACCACGTCAGTATAGCGATTAAGCTGTTTGATTAATATTTGTTCATAGTCGTTATTTAATAAACTTAGATCTGCTTGCTCAGTGCTGCTTTCTTTTGCCAAAACCGAACAAATACGCGCATGTGCATATTGAATATAAAACACCGGGTTTTCATTGGTTTTTGACTTTGCTAAATCAAGATCAAAATCCAT
>NZ_FQTP01000117.1 GCF_900128515.1 Bathymodiolus heckerae thiotrophic gill symbiont | reverse complement strand
AAAGGCGATTATGCTATGTTGGCATGACTCGAGCCATGAAAAGACTAACACTATCATTTGCTATTAAGCGCTTCTTACATGGCCAATCTTTATACGCTTACCCTTCTCGTTTTTTGGATGAAATCCCAAGTGAATATGTTAATAAAGTTAAAGCTAAATTTGGCGCAACTCAAGCCAACTATAATGATGATGATATTTACAATCAAGATATCGAGCCTGAAGCTAATGGCCAATTATCGGTTGGCGCTGGTGTTAAGCATGGTAAATTTGGCTATGGCACGGTGCTTAATTTTGAAGGCGAAGGCGATAGTGCCAGAATTCAAATTAAGTTTAAATCTGCTGGCACTAAATGGCTAATTGCCAGTTATGCCAATTTAGAATTTGTTTAATTTAGTGTCTTTTTAAGATCATCAACTGAGAAACTTTGAACGGTTTGTTCGTCGGTATAAACTGGCTTCATTTTAGTATGCGTGCCTGCCGCCTTCTCAATATCAGTTTGACGAGAAATAACCAAATTTAAACAATCAGTAATCATTTTTTGCGTGTTTTGTGTCAATGGATGGCGTAAGCCTGGCTTGGTCATCGTATCCTTGGCAATAGCAATAAGTGTTTTTCTCATCGCGCTTAGCATTCTAATCTCAATATCGTTTGTTGTTTCATCACTCATAATAAATCTCGTATATTATCTAAATGGTTTGAGTGCATCATTTTATCGCAGTTAAAGTGTTTATACCCTTGCATTAATTGAAGTTTCTCATTAGCACCCCAATTATCATTAATCACTTCATCAACCATCTCGGAATGATTGCAAATCAATACCATATCACAACCACTCTCTAGTGAGACGCGCACTCGATCCTGAATTTTTTCAACAAAAAAAGCGCCCTGCATAGAGAGATCATCACTAAATACTACACCGCCAAAACCAATCTGATCTTGCAAAATATCTTTAATCCATTTTTTAGAAAACCCGGCAGGCTTATCATCCACTTGTGGATACACAACATGAGCGGGCATAACGCCGTCCAATCCATGATTCGTTAAATCCTTAAAAGGTGACATATCAGCTAGCAGTTCAGTCATTGATCTATCGTCAATTGGTAAATCTAGGTGCGAATCAGCAGCAACAAAACCATGTCCTGGAAAATGCTTGCCAACACATTTCATGCCGGCCTCATGCATACCGGCAATTAAACTACCTGCGAGTATGGAGATTGCTTCAGGGTTGGAATGAAAAGCGCGATCGCCAATCACTGAAGATTGGCCATAATCTACATCTAAAACAGGCGCGAAAGAAAAATCAACACCTATGTCAAGCAGTTCATACGCCAATACAAAGCCACATGAAAAAGCTAAATTTTTAGCCAATTCTGGATCTCGATCGTAATAATCACCCAACTTGGCCATTGCCGGAAGATGGGTAAAACCTTTTCTAAATCGTTGTACTCGCCCACCTTCGTGATCCACCGAAATTAATAAATCAGGATTAACTTCTCGGATGGAGTTAATGAGTTTTTTAACTTGATCGATTGTTTCAAAGTTACGCCCAAAGAGGATAACACCGCCAATTGAAGGTTTGGCTAGTTTCAATATTTCTGTTTTTGTCAGTGTCAATGCTGACACATCCATCATGATTGGGCCTAGTTTCATAATTTAATCAATATAAGGTTTAACCTTGTAGACCAAATACAAAATAGGCAAGCCGATCAGCGTAGTAAGAATGAAGAATTCACTATAGCCGAATACCTCCACAATCGTACCTGAATAGCCGCCAAAAATCTTTGGCAGTAAAGTCATCAAGGATGAAAAGACGGCATACTGAACCGCAGTAAATTTAATATTAGTAAGGCTCGATAAGAAAGCAATAAAGGCTGCGCCCGCCAACCCTGCTGATAGGTTATCCATGGCGATAGTAACGTAGAGCCAAGTCATATCATGGCCAACATTAGCCAAAATAATAAACAATAAGTTAGTTACTGCGGAAAGCGCCGCACCTAAAAACAACACTTTAAACACGCCAAATCTAATCGCCATCAAGCCACCTAAAAATCCACCTGCAATGGTCATAAATAAGCCAAATGTTTTAGATACAGTGGCAATTTCAATTTTAGTAAAGCCCATATCTTGATAAAAAATATTAGCCACAACACCTAACACAATATCACTGACTCGGTACAAACCAATTACTGTAAGCAGTAGCAATGCAACATTCAAACCGTAACGACTAAAGAAATCTTTAATTGGATCAACGTAAGTATTACTAACCATTGATCGATTGACGATATTAAGCATTATGAGTATTTTTGCTGCAATAATAGCACCCACAAGGGCTAGCATCATTCTGAACGTTCCAACAATGAATCCAGCCAAATGCTTATTAGAGAATATGTCAGTAAGACTTGATTTAAGAACTTTTCCAAGATCAGAACTAATAACAAATGTAGTAATAAAAGCAGCAACAATGGCTAAAAATAATGCAAAAAATCTAAAATAGTCTTTGGTTGAATATTCTTTGTTATGACTGCCTAAATCTGGCTCTTTGATTAAGAGTGTTGTCACTATGCCAACCATCATCACCACAATCATCACCAGGTAAGTATTTGACCAAGCTGAAAAACTATATAGCTCTTTAGTGGAGCCAAAATAACTGGCTAAAAATAAACCACCTGCACCCGCTACTAGCATGCCAATTCGATAGCCGGCAATATAAGTGGCACTGAGCATCGACTGCATATCTTTATCAGCCGACTCAATGCGATAAGCATCAATCACAATATCTTGTGTGGCTGATGAAAACCCCAATAGCACAGCACCAATAGCCATCAACTCTAAGTTATCAATATTAGCACGTGGATCAACAGAAGACATTAGCCAAATTGAGGCCATGATTGCCAATTGGGAGATGAGCATCCACGCCCTTCTTCGGCCTAAAAGTTTGGTTAAAAAAGGCAAGGGTAAGCGATCAACCAATGGCGCCCATACAAATTTAAATGAATAGCCTAAGGCCGCCCAAGAGAAAAAAGTAATACTAGATTTGGCAATACCCGCTTCATTTAGCCACAATCCCAAAGTAGAGAAAATTAGCAAGATAGGTATACCAGCAGAAAATCCAAGAAATAGCATGGTCATCACCCGTGGGTGAATAAATAGCTTAATACTTTCTAGCATTGCACCCAGGGCATGCCGTCATGACGCCAGCCATTAACATTGCCTCGTTGGTCGTTTTCATCAAGATCGCCCTCAAAGCCACTAACGACATGCGCTACATTGCTAAATCCAGCCTTAAGCAGGCACTTACCTGCATCGTCTGATCGGTAACCACTGCGACAAATTAAAATAATTTCTTTATTTAGCGCCTCATCACCTAAAAAGCGCTTAATCGCGGCAATAAAGCTGGGCTCGTTTGGCTCCCAATCAGGGTCATCTAACCAAGGCACGAAAAGCACCTCAATGGGTCGGCCTACAAATTTATTTTCAGCCTCACAACGAACATCGATTAACACCGCCTCTTTATTGACCTGTAAACGTTCAATGGCTTTTTTTGGTAAATATTGAAGTAGGCTACTCATGAAGCAA
>NZ_FQTP01000116.1 GCF_900128515.1 Bathymodiolus heckerae thiotrophic gill symbiont | reverse complement strand
ACCTTAAGAATAAAGGAGTAGAGAAAGAACAAATTGAACAAATAAGTATGGATTTATCACCCTCCTTTATTGCTGGAGCTGCAGAAGCCTTTCCCGAAGCCGAGATAACCTTCGATAGATTTCATGTCGTCAAATTATTAAATGAAGCGATGAATCAAGTACGGGTTGAAGAGCGAAAAGAGCATGCTGCACTCAAAGGACATAAATACACCTTTTTAAGGAACCGAGAAAATCTAACCACCAAGCAAGAAGCTTCATTAGCTGAAATGATTGAACTTTACCCTACGTTAGGGCAGGCATACCGCTTTAAAGAGATTTTTAACGACTTGTGGTCAATGCCTGACAAGTGTAAGCGCTCAATGAAGCACGTACTATCCCTATTCAGAAATATCAGATTTTTTAATATTCCAGGGCAGCAGGGCTTCAACTTTATCAACCGTATCAGCATAAGGTAAAGCAGTCAGAACCTGCTTGAGATATGCATAAGGTTCCAGCCCATTTGCTTTAGCCGTTTCTATCAGACTGTAATGTATTGCGCTGGCACGAGCACCTGCAGGGGTATCAGAAAATAACCAGGCTTTGCGTCCTATCACAAACGGGCGAATCGCATTTTCTGCCAGGATGTTGCTAATATTGAGTTCACCCTGGGTGCAATACACATTGAGTTTTTCCCACTGGTTACTCAGGTAAGTCATTGCCTTGCCTGTCAGGCTATCTTTAGGTACCTTATGCTGGTTTTCTTCCAGATAGGTTTTGAGTTGGTTCAGTATAGGAACGCTCCTCTTCTGACGCTGCTGATATTTTTCATCCACTGACAGTTCTTTGATTTCTCGCTCAATGCCATACAGCTTATTAATCAGGCTCAGCGTTTTACCTGCTTTTGAGGGTTTGTTATTTTGTCCCTTTTTGGGTTTAGGCTGCGCATTCTGGGCATCTTTAAAATAACGACGCGCGTGATCCCAGCACCCCAGTTGAGTGATGCCGTTTTTCAGGCACACGGTATTATATCCCGCATAGCCATCGGTTTGCAGATAGCCACTAAAACCATCAAGCAGGCGCATGGGCACCTCCTGGCTGCGGGAAGGATCGTATTCAAACAAGATGCTTTTTTCACCGGGTGGCCCGCCAAGCGTCACCCACATATATTTATCTGAGGTCGCTAGCCGCCCCGGTTCTTTTAGTACCTGAACCCGCGTTTCATCAGCCAGTATGACGGCCCCTGCGTGTTGATGTTCTCGCATCAGGTTAATCAAAGGCTGGAGTTGTTTAGCCAGTGCGATCATCCAGTTTGCTAATGTTGCTCTGGAGAGGTCACACCCATAACGAGACAAGATGCCTTCTTGCCGATATAAAGGTAAGCCATCAGCATACTTGGCAACAATAACAAAGCACATTAAACTGATGCTTCCCATTGCTCTGGCAATAGGATGTCTGGGCATTTGTGCGGCTTTAACCTGGCGTTGTTTGTCGCCGTCAACCAGCTCGGTAAAAACAGCTTTTTCCTGCATATATTCAAGAACACGTACTTTAGCAGGAATAATATCCAGCTCTTCTTTCACTTTCGTGAAGAAAGTATCAATAGCGCCTTCTTTTTCTTCATCCGTTAAATAAATAAAAATTTGCTCGCGGGGTAACTTGTCTGAGAAGGGTTTGCGTCCCGGCTTTTTCTTGGTGCCAGTAGAACTTGTTTGTTTTTCGTCCTCAGGTCCTTCATCAGCCTCTAGGTCTAGCTCCTCATTGCTATCCGCTTCATTCTCTGCTTCATCAAACAAAGAGGATTGATGAGATTGTTCACTGGATGACCCAAAGCGTTTTATTTTAGATAAGCGAAGTACCTCTTCCAGAATAAGGATGCGTTTTTTCTGTTCGGAAATCACCCCGGATTTAACTTCAATAACACGCGTTAACTCATCAATAGCCTGTTCTTTTTCAAGTAACAAAGCAACACTCTCCGACAGCAAAGAACCGGCTTTATCTTGTTGTTCTATATTTGAAATATTGGCTAAAATCATGGCTGTATTATAGCATTTATAGTGGCAATAATGAACCTAAAAACAGCTAAAAAACAGACTCATATTGAAGTTTTTTATGGCCTTTCATCGCACTGATATCAAAGCCATCCAGCAACCAGTTTAACTGTTGCCCTGTTAAGGTTAATGTCTCTTCCTCACCCTTAGGCCACTTAAATTTGTCTTCTACCAATGACTTGTAATAAAGAACAAAACCATTATCTTCCCAGAACAGACATTTAATCTTATTCCGCCGTTTATTCGTAAAGGCATAGAGAGCCCCCTCAAAAGGATTATGCCCTAACTCACATTCAACAATCGCCGATAGCCCTCGGTGTGACTTACGAAAATCAATGGGCTGCCGATACAGATACACTTCTGTTAAAGACAGAGAGGGACGCATAACAACCGTCACCGCAACAGCTCAAGCAGTGGTTGAATGCACGGTATAGTGTCCTGCGTAATACCTCCCAGCCGAATACCATCATTAAATCGCAAAGACAATCCACCGACTGACGCAGATGAAAGACCCGCGTCAACCCGAATACGTGTAAACCCAGGAGAGCCAGTAGGCTTGACTGTCGATTTGCGTTTCCAGTAGCTAAACTTTTGCGGACATAAATCATGTTGCCGACAATAGGCTGCCTGGGATTGCCCTGATGCTTGCCAGTGTTCTATGTGAATAGGCCAGAAAGCTCTGGTCTGTATTTGTTCTAGTGCTGCCATTTAAATCTCCCGTGTTATTTAACGATGGGTATAGTGTGGCAGTAATTTGTGATGGTGTGAATTACGCTGACAATTGAGCGCTTACCCTGTACGCAGTGCTACAAGCATAATAACCTTTTCATCTTGAGGATATTTTTTTGCAAAATTATCATTTTTTATTGCAGATTGCTTGTCTAAACAAAAATTAGTTGATGTATCTGCTGCAAATAGTGAAGTAGAAAAGATGGTGATAAGTACAAATCTGCTAATCATAATAATCCCTTGGATATTGTTTAAAGAATCATTAAATAAGTTTAGATTATTTTCCTATATGGAAAACCTAATTGAAAATTACACACTTGCATACGATGGTAGTAGCTATAAACACAGCATTCAATACTTGTATCCTTATTCGTTAGAATTTCAATTTTCGTTGTAACCAAATTCTCTGCTCAACAGCTTTTCTTTCCAGCGGTTTTCAATTGTGATGACCGATTCAGGAGGTAAATCTATATCGCATGTTTCGAGTATTGAGTAACTGAATTGTTCAAATGCGGCTATGCCGCCTGATTTATAAAGTTTTTTTAATCCTGTATTACCACCGTGGAAGTTTGAGTAATAATCAGACCAACGGCACCAAAAGCCACCCGCTCCATATGCACTACCGACATAGAGTTTTCCTGTTAACCTGTCAGATATTAAATATACCCCAGCTACAGATGACGCGGGGAGTCCCTATTTTTGCGAAAGCTTGTTTTGGGCATCCCAGCCCAAGCAAGCGGCAAAAACTTAACGCGACCGCTAATGCCTTCGGCGCCCCGATTCGTCCTCGTCACCTCGTCCCGACCCAACAAGGGGTCGG
>NZ_FQTP01000115.1 GCF_900128515.1 Bathymodiolus heckerae thiotrophic gill symbiont | reverse complement strand
CCGTTAGCTTCAGCCATTACTTTAGTAATTGCTGCAGTTAGGGTTGTCTTACCATGGTCAACGTGGCCAATTGTGCCAACGTTTACATGGGGTTTGGTTCTTTCAAATTTTTCCTTTGCCATTTTAAATGCTCCTTACTTCTTTTATATTTATTTGTTTAATTTTTCAATAACGTCATCAGCAACGTTCTTCGGTGCTGCTGTGTACTTTGCAAATTCCATAGAGTAGCTTGCACGACCCTGTGTCATTGAACGAAGGTCATTTGCATAACCAAACATCTCTGCTAATGGAACATCTGCTTTTAATTGCTTGCCATTAGGAAGGTCTTCCATAGCACCAACTAATCCACGACGACGGTTAAGGTCACCCATTACGTCACCCATATATTCTTCAGGTGTCATAATTTCTACAGCCATCATCGGTTCTAGAAGTTGAGGGTTGGCCATTCTTACACCTTCAGAAAGACACTTAGAAGCGGCAATTTTAAATGCCATTTCATTCGAGTCAACATCATGGTAAGAACCATCATAAACTGTTACTTTAATGTCTACTAATGGGAAGCCAGCTAATACACCGTTTTCCATTTGTTCTTGAACGCCTTTGTTAACTGCAGGAATGTATTCCTTAGGAATAACGCCACCTTTAATTTCATCAACGAATTCATAACCCGCACCAGGCTCTTGAGGCTCGATACGTAAATAAACATGTCCGTACTGACCACGACCACCTGATTGCTTAGCAAATTTATGCTGATGCTCAACCAATGTCGTAATTGCCTCACGGTAAGATACTTGTGGTGCACCAACATCACATTCAACGTCAAATTCACGCTTCATACGGTCAACAATAATATCTAAGTGAAGCTCGCCCATACCAGCAATAATTGTCTGGCCAGACTCTTCATCAGAAGATACACGGAACGACGGATCTTCTGCAGCTAGCTTGCCTAATGCAATACCCATTTTTTCTTGGTCTGCTTTAGTTTTAGGTTCTACTGCCAATGCGATTACTGGTTCAGGAAATTCCATTCTTTCTAGAACAATCTTCTCTTTAAGGTCACACAATGTGTCACCTGTTGTTACATCTTTAAGGCCAATCGCAGCGGCGATATCGCCAGCACGAACTTCTTTAATTTCTTCACGCTCATTAGAGTGCATTTGCACCATACGGCCAATACGCTCTTTCTTGCCTTTTGATGAATTGTATACAAAATCACCCGCCTTAAGAACACCTGAATACACACGGAAGAATGTCAACGTACCAACAAATGGGTCAGTTGCAATTTTAAAAGCTAATGCGGCAAATGGCTCATCGTCAGAAGCAGGACGTAGTGCACGAGTCTCATCTTTATCATCAAGAATACCTTCAATTGGATCTACTTCAACTGGAGATGGCATATACATAATGATTGCGTCTAGTGCGGCTTGCACACCTTTGTTTTTAAAGGCAGATCCACAGAACATTGGAATAATTTCACTATTAATAGTTCTATGACGAATACCCTCTTTAATTTCATCATGGGTTAATTCACCTTCTTCCAGGTATTTTTCCATTAACACGTCATTAGCTTCGGCAGCGGCTTCAACCATAGCTTCACGCTTCTCTTCAGCAAGGTCTAATAACTCTGCAGGAACATCGGTTGTTTCGTAAGTTGCGCCTTGGTCTTCTTCATTCCAAAAGATAGCCTTCATAGTGATTAGATCAACCACACCTTTAAAATCTTCTTCTGCGCCGATTGCAATTTGCATTGGCACTGGATTTCCACCTAAACGAGTTCTGATTTGCTCACATACACGTAAAAAATCTGCACCCGCACGGTCCATCTTGTTAACAAAACCAATACGGGGAACATTGTACTTGTTTGCTTGGCGCCACACTGTTTCTGATTGAGGCTCTACACCACCCACTGCACAGAACAATGCTAGCGCGCCATCTAATACTTTAAGAGAACGCTCAACTTCAATGGTAAAGTCAACGTGTCCTGGAGTATCGATAATATTAATACGGTGCTCTGGAAATTGCTCATCCATACCTTTCCACATACAAGTTGTTGCAGCAGAGGTAATGGTAATACCGCGTTCCTGCTCCTGCTCCATCCAGTCCATGGTTGCACCACCATCGTGAACCTCACCAATTTTGTGAGTACGACCCGTGTACAAAAGAACACGTTCAGTAGTAGTTGTCTTACCAGCATCAATGTGCGCCATAACACCGACATTACGGTAGCGACTAAGTGGGTGATTTCTTGCCATTTTCTTAAATCCTTGTGATTACCAACGAAAGTGAGCAAATGCTTTATTTGCTTCAGCCATTCTGTGAGTGTCTTCTTTCTTTTTAAATGCGGTACCACGGTTTTGAACCGCGTCTAATACTTCGCCTGCTAATCTAAGTTTCATACCTTTTTCACCACGTTTACGTGATGCTTCAATGATCCAACGCATGGCTAGCGCAATTTTACGTTCAGCTCTTACTTCGATTGGAACTTGGTATGTTGAACCACCAACACGACGAGACTTAATCTCAACCATTGGTCCAATGTTTTCTAAAGCTTGTTTGAATACTTCAATTGGCTCAGCATTACCTTTAGCTTCAATTGTATCTAACGCATCATAAACGATCTTCTCAGCTACAGATTTCTTACCATCTAACATTAAGATGTTTACAAACTTAGCCAATACTAAATCACCAAACTTCGGGTCTGGCAGGATTTCTCTTTTAGGGGCGGATCTTCTTCTCATAGTGTTTCTCTTATTTTATATTTGTTATTATTTCTTAGGTTTCTTAGTGCCATACTTAGAACGACCTTGCATTCTGCCGTCAACACCAACTGTATCTAACGCACCACGTACTGTATGGTAACGAACACCTGGCAAGTCTTTAACACGGCCACCACGAATAAGAATTACTGAGTGTTCTTGTAAGTTGTGACCTTCACCACCAATGTAGGTAGTTACTTCAGCTGCATTAGTAAGTCTTACACGAGCAACTTTACGTAATGCTGAGTTAGGCTTCTTTGGTGTCGTTGTATATACACGAGTACATACACCACGTTTTTGAGGGCAGCTGTCTAATGCTGGCACACCACTTTTACTAACCTTCTTTTTACGTGGATTACGTACCAATTGATTAACTGTTGACATATTGCTTTTTCTCCAAAATACTTTTAATTTAACGTCCAAATAATCGCCCATTGTTTTTTCAGGGGCAACAAAGAATGAATTATACTGTATTTATAATAATAACGTCAATATAAAATTGAGTTTTTTATGATATGTTTTTTCTAGATTGAAATACTACTTAACAACTAATAAATCTTGGGTCATGACAACTCAAGCATATTTAAAATCATGTTAAAGTACCGTTATGAAAGTAAAGAACAAGTATGTAAATCGTTCCCGTATTTCAGAGAAGAGATTTAGAGAAATAATTAAGTATTTTTCTCTTGATTTGAACGCAGTTCAAATCAAGGAATTAACAGGATTGAGCAGACAAACAATCAACAAATATTTAACCGCTATTAGGCTTAGAATTGTAGAACTATCCATACTTCAATCTGCCCCACTAGTGGGGCAGATTGAAGTCGATGAAAGCTATTTTGGCGCACGGCGCGTCCGCGGAAAACGCGGCCGTGGCGCCTTAGG
>NZ_FQTP01000114.1 GCF_900128515.1 Bathymodiolus heckerae thiotrophic gill symbiont | reverse complement strand
ATGCCGTTAATAGGTGCATTACCACGAGCAAATTCATTCTTGCTATGATGTACTCTAAAATGCTTCTTATAGCCAAAATCTACTAAACCATTATACCCTCGCCAACCATCAGAATGAATGACGCTTTTCAATACTAGTTTTACCCTTGATAATCCTTTGTAGGGTAGTACTCTTGCAGTTTGGAACAATCTCAGTATAAACCTTATCACCTCTTTTTAGCAAGCCAAAAACAATGGTTTTCCGCGGACGTGCCGTGCGCCAAAATAGCTTTCATCGACTTCAATCTGCCCCACTAGTGGGGCAGATTGAAGTATGGATAGCTCCACAATTCTAAGCCTAATAGCGGTTAAATATTTGTTGATTGTTTGTCTGCTCAATCCTGTTAATTCCTTGATTTGAACTGCGTTCAAATCAAGAGAAAAATACTTAATTATTTCTCTAAATTTCTTCTCTGAAATACGGGAACGATTTACATACTTGTTTTTTACTTTCATAACGGTACTTTAACATGATTTTAAATATGCTTAAGTTGTCATGATCCTAATTAAATTGTTGCTTCATATTGAGACCAAGCTTTTTAAACAATGCTTTGTCGCTGCCAGTATCGGGATTATCTGTTGTTAGCAACTGCTCACCATAAAAAATTGAATTGGCACCAGCATAAAAACACATAGCCTGCATAGCTTCACCCATATCTGTACGACCTGCTGACAAACGCACAACTGATTTTGGCATCATAATCCTAGCAACCGCAATCATTCTGACAAATTCAGTTTCTGATGGTGGCTCAATTTTTTCAAATGGTGTACCTGGGATTGGCACCAATAAGTTAATCGGAACACTGTCAGGGTGAGATTCAAGATTAGACAAAGATCTTAACATAGAGGCTCTGTCCGTTTGAGTTTCACCCAAACCCAAAATTCCACCACTACAGACATTAATATCCGCATTTTGCACAGACTCTAACGTGTTTAATCGATCTTGAAAATTACGTGTTGTAATAACATTAGAGTAGTTTTCTTCTGAAGTGTCTAAATTATGATTGTAATAGTCTAACCCTGCCTCTTTCAAAGTAAATGCCTGCTCTTGAGATAGCATACCTAGGGTTACACAAGTCTCCATACCCATGGCTTTAACACCTTGAATCATTGGAATTACTTTATCCAGACTTTTATCAGTAGGATTTCGCCAAGCAGCACCCATACAAAAACGGGTTGCACCTTGATCTTTTGCAATTTTAGCTTGCTCTAAAACCAGATCAATTTCCATTAGTTTTTCACGCTCAAGTCCTGTGTCATACTTAGAGCTTTGAGAGCAATAAGAACAATCTTCAGGGCAAGCGCCAGTCTTAATATTAAGCAAAGAGCTAACCTGAACATAGTTAGGATCAAAATTATCTCTATGAATGCTGTGCGCCTTAAAAAGCAAATCATTAAATGGCAATGCAAACAAAGCTTCTACTTCTTCAAGCTTCCAGTCGTTTCGTAATTGTGTCATAAAGATATTTGATAAATAATTTAGAATGATTATTTTAACTCAATCCTTTTGCATTAGACATTAAAAAAGCCGTGCATTTGCACGGCTTTTATTTGAACTTAAATTACGAAACTACAGGCTGTAGTACATATCAAATTCAACCGGATGAGGTGCTGAACGCACCGCATTTACTTCTTTCATCTTAAGATCAATGAAAGAGTCAATTACGCCATCGGTAAACACGCCACCTGATGTTAAGAACTCACGATCAGCATCAAGTGCATCAAGTGCTTGCTCTAGAGAGTTACAAACCTTAGGAATCTTTGCTTTTTCCTTTCTAGTTAACTCGTACAAGTCACCATCTTGGGGTTTTCCAGGGTCAATTTTGTTCTTAATACCATCAAGGCCGGCCATTAACATTGCAGAGAATGCTAAGTATGGGTTAGCCGTGTTGTCTGGGAAACGTACTTCAATACGACGACCCAATGGGTTACCTACATAAGGAATACGAATCGCAGCAGAACGGTTTTTAGCAGAATAAGCTAACATTTCTGGCGCTTCATAGCCTGGCACCAAACGCTTGTAAGAGTTAGTTGATGCATTCGTAAATGCATTTAATGCTTGAGCGTGCTTGATAATACCGCCAATGTAGTACAACGCCATTTGACTTAAGTTACCGTACTCGTCACCATCAAATAAGTTAACACCATCTTTAGCAATTGATTGGTGAACATGCATACCATTACCATTGTCAATCGCAATTGGCTTAGGCATAAATGTAGCTGTTTTATTGTACATATGAGCAACATTATGAATACAGTACTTAAGGATTTGAGTTTCGTCGGCCTTTCTTACCAAGGTATTAAATTTAGCACCAATTTCACATTGGCCAGCTGTACCTACTTCATGATGATGTACTTCAGTTTCAACACCCATCTCTTCAATAACAAGACACATTTCTGATCTTAGATCATGTAACGAGTCTACTGGAGGAACTGGAAAATAGCCACCTTTAACGTTTGGACGGTGACCTTTGTTTCCACCCTCTAAATCAGAGCCAGACTCCCAGTCTGCTTCTGAAGAATGAATTTCATAAAACGCCTTACCCATACCGAAACCTGTATCCCACTTAACACTGTCGAATACGAAAAATTCATTTTCATTACCGAAATAAGCAGTATCACCAATATTTTGTGCTTGCATGTATACTTCTGCACGTTTAGCGATTGAACGAGGATCTTTCTCGTAACCTTTCATATCACTTGGATCAACAATATCACAACGTACGATTAACGTAGACTCTTGAGTAAATGGGTCCATAACGCATGCTGTTGTATCCGGCATTAAAATCATGTCAGATTCATTGATATTTTTCCAGCCGGCAATTGAAGAGCCGTCAAACATTTGACCTTCTTCAAATTTAGCTTCATTAACTGTATGGGAAGGAACACTTACGTGGTGCTCTTTACCATGAGTATCTGTAAAACGAAAATCAACGAACTTAACCTCGTTGTCTTCAATCATCTTCATTACATCTTTAGCAGACATATATTCTCCTTTATTTAAACTTTTTTAATATTTAACTGACAATCTTTGTCAAGCAACACGCGCCGTTACGTGTAAATTCTTTTTTTTGTATTAAGCTAATTTTTATAGCAAAAACAGCAAATAATTCTACCCTATTTTTTCAACAATAAGTACAATCTCATCGGTTTTTTCTTCAATATTTAATACTTTATGGCCATGTACCTTGCACCAAGCAGGGATATCATGAAGTACACCTGGATCGCTTGCAAGCATTTCAATAGTATCACCAACAGCAATTTTTTCAATCAATTCGCCCAATCGAATCACCGGTATTGGGCATAGTAGTTTTTTTACATCTAAGTCAGTTTTCATTTTATTTAATCCAATCTTGTGGTTTTAAGTATTTTTCATACAGTTTAGCCTCAGGCGTATTTGGCTCTGGCTCATATTGATACTCCCAGCGCACCAATGGCGGTAGTGACATTAAGATTGATTCTGTGCGTCCACCTGTTTGCAAGCCAAACAAAGTGCCACGATCATAAACCAAGTTAAACTCTACGTAACGTCCACGTCGATAGAGCTGAAACTGTCTTTCATGATCACCATATTCTAACTCTTTACGTTTTTCTACAATCGGTCTATAGGACTTAATATAGCTATCACCCACGCTACGCATAAAAGCAAAACATTCCTCGAAACTACCCTCGTTTAAATCATCAA
>NZ_FQTP01000113.1 GCF_900128515.1 Bathymodiolus heckerae thiotrophic gill symbiont | reverse complement strand
GTGTTAGGTTGATTTGCCAAATGCAGGGCTTCTAGTTTAAACGCTTTGGTAAAGGCTGTGTATTTTCTGGTCATTTTGGACTCCTAAATTGTTGTAATTTGGTGTCCAGTTTATTGGGGGAACTTCAAAAGCCTTTTTCTAAGCCAATAACTTCTGTAAAAAAGGTAGCAACAGCATCAATATTTTTACATCTCATGGCGATATGGTTAAATTCTATATTCATTTTTTATATCTCAACTAGAACACTTTCCAGACTACGACGCGTTTTTGCCAATTTAGCATTGTAATCTTCAGCGTGCCGATAACCTATTGCCAGTGCTACTTCGCACTGATAACCACCTAACTCCTGTTTAAACTCTTGATTAACCAATTCAATATCCAGCCCCTCTATCGGCGTTGAATCAATTTTTAAACGAGCCAAAGTGTGCAGTGTATTGCCCAGTGCTAAATATAATTGTGCTTTTGTCCATGGGGCAGTATTACCGTTTTCATCGGTATTGAGTTCGGCAAAGAAAAAACCGCCAAAAGCATCTTCTCTATCTTCGGGTTTAGTTCTGCCGTCCTCAATACCTTTATCAACCACTTCTGCATAGTTTTCTCGTTTGTATCGAGGATTATGGGCGAATAAAATAATCTGAGAACTTTCAAAAATATGGGGCTGGTTGAATTGAAATTTATTAGCAAATGTTCCAGTCATCCGCTCTTTTGCCTCATCACTTTGGATAACAATAAACCGCCAAGGCTGTGAATTGATAGATGAAGCTGATAAACGCATTGCCTCATAAAGCACCTGCAAATCTTCTTTTGATACTTTTTTACTGGCATCATATTTCTTAGTGCTGTGTCGCCAATTTAAATCTTTAATGATTGAATGCTTCATTACATTTTGCCTTTATTTAACTGTTGCATCAATGTCTGGTTATCTTCTAAATGCCAGTTGCTTTTTATTTTGCCATTTTTAATCGTATACATATCCACTGCAACAAATTTAATCACCTGTCCTTGTCCTTGAGTGCCGTGAAATTTGCCCGTGAAATTGCCATTAAATTCCAGTTGCAACACCACTTTATCGGCTACCACCATCATTTGCTTGATGCTTGCCGTTAAATTTGGCACTACGCCTCTAAACCATTTTGAAGCATCTAAAGGCCCTTGAATACCCTGCTTTCTGCCTTTGGGAAGATTTAAATCTATAAAGTCTTTATCCAAGGCTTGAGTCACATATTTTTCCTTGCCAGTGTGCCAAAATGCAGCATATCGTCTTGCTGCTAATATCATTTTATCTGCTTGATTATTTGACATACTCCTGTCAACAACCAAAACCTGTGCTTTTGGCAAATCATAATCCATTGCATAAACTGACCCAATAGTAACAAACAAACTGGCAATTATTATTTTTATTATTTTCATTTTAAACGCTCCCTTTATTTTCTCGGCCCTGCGATAACACTAAAACTCGCTTTAGCAATGGTATGTTTGTTCATAAAAAACCTAACTAGCGCTGAAGTGGCATTTTTTGGCGGAGTTAATGTATCTGTATCTAGTGCATGCACTGTATACGCATAGTTATGGGCGCGACCCACTGGTGGACAAGGACCTAAAAACCCAGATTTACCCATATCAGTATTAGCATCAACGGCGCCTTTTGGCAAACTTGTTGCACTAATATGAGTTACATTTTTAGGGATGTTATAAACCGTCCAATGCCAAAATCCACTTCCTGTTGGGGCATCTTTATCATACAAAGTTACGGCAAAACTTTTAGTATTTTTAGGTGCACCTTGCCATGATAAATCAGGTCGTTCGTTTTTACCTGTGCAACCAAAATTATTCCAATATTGATTCGCTGTAATTTGCTCACCATGCTTAATGACCGTACTGCTTAATGTAAAACCATTATCAGGCTTTAGATTACCACAAGCACTCAATACTGCTATTGATGAGACTAGAGTTACAACTTTTATTATTTTCTTTACTTCTACTATTTTCTTCATTTTTTTATCCTTTTGATATTTATGTAAAGTGCAAATGTTAAAATACTAATATATTATTGTCAAGTAGGTACATAATTAGCATATAGTATCTTTTATTATACTAAAGGAGTAAAAAATGGAAAATAAAAGGGGGGCGAATTGTCCCGTAGAATTAACCCTTAGCTTAATCGGCGGTAAATGGAAGGGGATTATTTTGTATCATCTGATTGATGGTAAAAAAAGATTTGGCGAATTGAAAAAATTTATGCCAAGTATCACTCAAAGAATGCTCACTAAACAACTCAGGGAGCTTGAAAGTAATGGATTGGTTCATCGAGAGGTGTATAGAGTTGTGCCGCCCAAAGTGGAATATAGCCTTACTAAACATGGAAAATCGCTTAAAAATACGATTTTATCCTTAGAGGAATGGGGTAAAAATTACCAACAACAGAAAGCGTTATAATCCTGCTTTTAGGCTGGCTTCGATAAATTTATCTAAATTGCCGTCTAACACATTACCCGTATTTGAGCTTTCTACGCCGGTGCGTAAATCTTTTATGCGAGATTGGTCAAGTACATAGGAACGGATTTGGTGACCCCAGCCAATGTCGGATTTAGCATCTTCTTGTTCTTGGTTTTCACTGTTGCGTTTTTGTATTTCCAGCTCGTAGAGTTTAGATTTAAGCTGCTTCATAGCTTGGTCTTTATTGGCATGTTGGGATCTGCCGTCTTGACATTGCACCACAGTATTGGTAGGTAAGTGGGTGATGCGCACGGCTGAGTCGGTCTTGTTCACATGCTGACCGCCTGCACCACTCGCACGATAAGTGTCAATACGAATGTCGGTTTTATTGATTTCAATGTCAATGTTATCATCAATTTCAGGTGAGACAAACACGGGGCAAAAAGAGGTGTGGCGTTTGCCGTTGGCATTAAAAGGGGATTTGCGTACTAAGCGGTGGATGCCGATTTCACTGCGTAGCCAGCCAAAGGCATATTCACCGTCAAAATGAATGGTGGCAGATTTGATGCCTGCCACTTCGCCTGCTGAGACTTCCATGAGTTTAACCTTGAAGCTGTGTTTTTCGCCCCAGCGTAAATACATACGCAATACCATCTCTGCCCAGTCTTGTGCCTCTGTGCCACCTGAGCCTGATTGAATATCTAAATAGGCTGAATTGGCATCCAACTCGCCACTAAACATTCTTTGAAATTCTAGTTTTGCGATAGCAACTTCGGTATTGTCTAAATCTGTAATCACACTATTAGCAGTGCCTTCATCATTTTCAGACTGTGCCATATCTAGTAGCTCGGTCGCATCTTCCAAAATTGCATTCGCCTGATTAAAAATTTGGCAAATAGGTTCCAAGGTTGATTTTTCTTTGCCCAAGGCTTGTGCTACTGCTGGATTAGACCAAATATCTGGGTTTTCCATTTCCAATAGCACTTCTTCTAAGCGATTTTGTTTCTCATCTAGGCTGATGTGTATAGACAAAGCATTTAAGCGTTGTTTTAAATCTTGAATTTTTTGATAAGTGGGCGAGAGTTCCATAATTGGCATATTTTAGTGATAAAAAGCCAAACTATTGTTATTTATTCTATATTATGCGAGACCTTTGCATAATTCATAATTCCCCATCCTATTTTCAACCCTTGCAATTTTTCAAAAAAATAGCTCAAAATTTCCGTATTTTTCCATAAAAATCTAAAAAACACCTTGTTTGTCTGATTTTTTTAGCCTTATTTCTCTCTTTTTAGCCTTTTTTACTCACTGGATGTAATAATCCCTTAGGCTTTTTAATCGCTGCATTTCTTTAAAAATATTCATGCCAGTTT
>NZ_FQTP01000112.1 GCF_900128515.1 Bathymodiolus heckerae thiotrophic gill symbiont | reverse complement strand
GAATAAAAATATGTTTAATCTACACTTGAAAGAATGTGAATTTAGATTCAATAATCGCAAGCAAAATCTTTATAAGATTTTGCTTGAAATGTTCAGAAAAGAGTCGCTTAAGTTGTCATGACCCTTATTCTTAAGTAGTTTAATTAATAAAGAGGTTAATAATTGCAACTCACGCTTAGAGAGTTTGGATTCAAAAAACTGTTTTGAAGCATACTGAATAGCTGGATAGTTATGCTCAATAAATTTAACACCTGAGCTTGTCAGTCTAACAATCTTACTTCGCTTGTCCATAGGATTAGCATCTCGGACAATGTGCTGTTTAGCTTCCAACTTAATTAAAACTTTGGTTAGTCCGCCTGAAGAAACTATCAATGCATTTGATAAAGAAGAAGGTGTTAAGCGATGAGGATATGAAAAAGACCTTAATAAACACCATCACTTCAAGTTCAAACACCGATAAATCAAATTGGGTGCTAACTCGCTCCATTAGAAAATTAAATTCAGACGAAGCCCTACCAAGATTTAACCCTGCTATGGCTAAATTAACATCAATATCCGGCCAATTTTCATGAAAACGAATCTCGGTATTTTCAATTTTAATAAAGCTATCCATATTTATAAGTTTAGTCTTAATTTAATTAAAAAAAATGGCGCAATCAAGCACCATTTGAATAAAAATTATTTTAAAAGTTTTATTCTTGAATGTCTGTTACTTCACTCACTTCATCAACACCTTCATCTACTGCAGCAGCTGATAACTCCGCTTCAATTTCTTGAGCTGTTTGCGCATCATGAACTTTTTGCTGTGCAGTTAATTCCTCTTCCATTGCGTATTCTTCAGTTAGGATCGAAGCATTAATTAAACCCGCCTCAATCTCTCTAAGAGCAACCACAGTTGGCTTATCTTTACCAACATCTAAAGTTGACCTATAACCGCCAGAACTTAGCTGGTGAGCGCGTTTTGCAGCTACCAATACTAACTCAAAACGATTATCTACAAAATCCAAACACTCTTCAACTGTTACTCTAGCCATAATACTCTCTAACTTTTAGTTATGATAAAATCAATCAATTTTACACGAAAATAATCTCAAGGAATATTTGATGGAAAGACTAATTGTTTTAGATACAGAAACCACAGGTATCGAACCTTCCGAAGGCCATCGAATTATTGAAATTGGTTGCACTGAAATCATTGACAGAGAGATTACCGAAAATAATGAATACCATCAATACATTCAGCCAGAACGCAATGTAGGTGATTCGGTTCGAATTCACGGTATCACGGATAAGTTTCTAACTGGTAAACCAAAATTTGAAGAAGTTGCTTCTGAATTTATGAAATACATCAAAGGTGCTACTTTGGTAATTCACAACGCGCCCTTCGACTTAGGCTTTTTAAATCACGAACTAAAATTGCTAGGATCTAATGAACGCATTGAAGATACTTGCACTATTATTGATTCACTAGAACTTTCAAAACAACAGCGCCCAGGCACGCTACACAACCTTGACTCTTTATGTCGACGCTTTGAGGTTGACTCAAGCGCCAGAACCGTGCACGGCGCCCTACTCGATGCACAGATTCTAGCACAGGTCTACCTAGCCATGACTGGTGGTCAATCTACCTTATTTAACATTGAACAATCGTCAGATAGTGAAAATAATGCCAAGCATAAGATTATTCGAGTTAAAAGTGATTTGGATAAAATTAAAGTCGTACATGCAAATACACAAGAAATTGAAGCGCACAATAACTATTTTGAAAACATTTAAATAATATGATTTATCAAGACTTAAGAGAATTTATTACTGAGCTAGAAAAGCGCGGGGATCTAAAGCGTATCACTACTGAAGTGGATGCAAATTTAGAAATTACTGAGATTTGTCGTCGAACGTTAGACAAGCAAGGCCCTGCATTGTTATTTGAAAATGTTAAAGGTTCAAATATTCCTGTATTGGCTAATTTATTTGGCACTACAGGTCGCGTTGCTTCAGCCATGGGTCAAGAAGATTTAGTCGCTCTACGAGAGTTAGGAGAATTACTAGCAGAGCTCAAACAGCCTGAGCCACCTAAAGGCCTTAGAGATGCTATTGAAAAGCTTCCAACGCTTAAAAAAGTACTTAACATGCCGGTTAAAACTGTCAAAAAAGGCTTGTGTCAAGAGGTGATTATTGAGGGTGATGAAGTAGATTTATCCAAACTTCCTATTCAAACCTGCTGGCCAGGAGATGTGGCACCACTCATTACTTGGGGCTTAACCATTACTAAAGGCCCTTTAAAGAAGCGTCAAAATTTAGGTATTTATCGTCAACAAGTTATTGGTAAAAATAAACTCATTATGCGTTGGTTATCACACCGCGGTGGTGCACTAGACTTTAAAGATTGGTATGAGAAAAATCCTGGCGAGCCGTATCCAGTTGCTGTCGCCATTGGCGCCGATCCCGCTACTACATTAGCAGCTGTCACCCCTATTCCTGATAGCTTGAGTGAATATGCATTTGCAGGCCTACTTCGTGGTAAGAAAACACGAGTTTGTAAGTGTATTGGCAATGATTTACAAGTACCTGAAAATGCAGAATTCATTCTAGAAGGAGTGCTTCATCCAGGTGAAATGGCCGATGAAGGTCCTTATGGTGATCACACTGGTTATTACAATGAAGTTGAAAGATTCCCAGTATTTACGATTGAGCGCATCACTCATCGTAAAAATCCAATTTATCATTCGACTTACACCGGAAAACCAATTGATGAGCCAGCCATTTTAGGTGTAGCACTCAATGAAGTTTTCGTACCCTTGCTTCAACAACAATATCCAGAAATCACCGATTTTTATTTGCCGCCAGAAGCTTGCTCGTACCGCATGGCCGTGGTTAGCATTAAAAAACAATATCCTGGTCATGCCAAGCGCGTGATGATGGGTGTTTGGTCGTTCTTACGTCAATTTATGTATACCAAATTTGTTATTATTGTCGATGATGATATTGATGTAAAAGATTGGAAAGAGGTTATTTGGGCAATGACAACACGTGTTGATCCAACACGCGACACCACACTGATTGACAACACGCCGATTGATTATCTTGACTTTGCATCTCCTATTTCTGGGCTTGGCTCAAAGATGGGCATTGATGCTACCAATAAACTTCCAGGTGAAACAAATCGTGAATGGGGTACGCCGATTGTGATGGATGATGACGTCATTCAAAAGATTGACGATATCTGGTCAGATTTAAAGATTGATTAATTACAAAAATTCTGAATTTAGCTGTTTACAATTCAGTGTAACAAAGTATAATTCTTTTTTTTCGGAGTATAGCGCAGTTTGGTAGCGTATCTGGTTTGGGACCAGGTGGTCGGGGGTTCAAATCCCTCTACTCCGACCATATTTTAAATTTTGCTCATAAACCTCTAAAAATCTTCATAGATTTCAATAGAGAGGCACCTATTTTAGGTTTATGCGCCCTTAGCTCAGCTGGATAGAGCAACGGCCTTCTAAGCCGTAGGCCTCAGGTTCGAATCCTGAAGGGCGCACCAAGTTTATGGCGGGAATAGCTCAGTTGGTAGAGCCCCGGATTGTGATTCCGGTTGTCGCGGGTTCAAACCCCGTTTCTCGCCCCACACTACTAAAGGCCTTGCGGCCTTTTTTTTATGCTTGAATTACAAATATTAAACAAATACGTGCTTTTTTGCGGGCACTTTTTTTAAGTTTCGATACCCATTTCTCGTAGCATTAAATATGCTTCAAGATCATCACAACCGCCAACATGCTTTTTACCTAAAAATACTTGAGGGTAAGTTAGCTCATTGGGCGCCATGTTAA
>NZ_FQTP01000111.1 GCF_900128515.1 Bathymodiolus heckerae thiotrophic gill symbiont | reverse complement strand
CCTCTTTGACGTTTGACATACTGACTAAGGTTTCGCTTGATTGACTCATGTTGTATAATTCGGTGAAATAACTAATAATTAATTTAAGATGGCAATTTTAACCCATAGACCGCGTCGTATGAGAAAACACGCACATACCCGTGAATTAATACGTGAAAATACACTAACCACTGACGATTTAATTTTTCCTATCTTTATTATCGAAGGCGATAATAAACGCGAAAGTATTGACTCTATGCCGGATATCGAGCGTTTAAGTATAGATCAATTATTAGTTGAGGCACAAGAATTAGTTGATTTAGGCATTCGCGCCGTGGCTTTATTCCCTGTGGTACCAGAGAGTAAAAAATCATTAGATGCTAAAGAGGCGTTTAATGAAGATGGCTTGGCACAACGTGCTGTTCGTGCGCTTAAAGCCTCTCAGCCAGAATTAGCCGTTATTACCGATATTGCGCTTGATCCATTCACCACTCACGGGCAAGATGGCCTAATTAATGATTCAGGCTACGTACTAAATGATGAAACCGTTGAAGTGCTTGTTAAACAAGCTTTATCACACGCGCAAGCGGGTAGTGATATTGTTGCCCCTTCAGATATGATGGATGGCCGTATTGGCGCTATCCGTGAAGCTTTTGAAGAAGATGGTTACATTCATACCAATATTCTAGCTTACGCGGCTAAATACGCATCACACTATTATGGCCCATTTAGAGATGCCGTCGGCTCAGCCAACAACCTTGGCACTTCAAGCAAAGAAACTTACCAAATGGATCCGGCCAATTCTGACGAAGCTATTCGCGAAGTAGCTCTTGATATTGATGAGGGCGCAGATATGGTCATGATCAAACCTGGCCTACCTTACTTGGATATCGTTTATCGCATTAAGCAAACTTTCGGCATGCCAACATTTGCTTATCATGTCAGTGGAGAATATGCACAAATTAAAGCTGCTAGTCAAAATGGCTGGATTAATGAAAAGAAAGTTGTATTAGAGACTTTGCTTTGCTTTAAGCGTGCTGGTAGTGATGCTATCTTAACTTATTATGCTAAGCAAGCAGCTAAATGGTTGAAATAACTAGTTTTTATTAAATATCAATATATAATAATATACTTATATAATTCTTAGACTAGTGCATAATACTCAGCTATTAAATGCACCATTTTTGAGGATTATCCATGGAAAACAAATCATTATTTAGCGCCATAGTATTTGCCTTTGCTTTAATTGCAGGCTATTTTTTCTACACTGATAAAATCACTGAACTAGAAGCTAAAATTCAGACAATAACCCAAGAATACAATACCAAAATTAATGTATTGGAATCAACACCAGATACCAATAAAAGTGATGATTTTTCTGTTTTAGAAGCCTTAAACAATCAGTTAATTAGTGCTCGTTCAGCCTTGAAAATCGCACAGCAAAAACTATCTTTAGTCACAAGTAAAACCAGTGTTTTGAGTGATGAAATATCACAAATAACTGACGCTAGAGATCAGATGAAAACACTACAAGGAAGCTTACAATCAGCGCAACAAAAATTAAGCTTATCTACTGAAAAGGTTAACTATTTGGAAGATATTTTTACCACTCAAAATACACAAAGAGTGGTTAAAAATATTACTCGTATTAAGGTGCTTAAAGAAACAACAAGTGTTATCACCATTACCGGCTTGATCGTTCCAGCCATCGGTGTTGCAACGTTAGTTTCTTATGCTAACGAAGAAATTAATAACTATTGTGACAACATTAAAGACACCATGGAGCTTGAAAACAAAGTCTTTGGCAAAGTGGTTTCTTTAGATGTTGATATGCAAAAAAGCTACCACAATCAATGTGAAGTTAACCTTAAGGAAAAAATTAAAAAGAACTTAAGGAAGCTTGAAGCTGGATTAAGTCAACGCTAAGCAATTCGATTATTGATTAAATCTTTGACCACTTCTGGCTCTGCCAATGTAGAGGTGTCGCCCAAATTATTGTAATCATTTTCAGCAATTTTTCTTAAGATGCGTCGCATGATCTTTCCGCTTCGTGTCTTCGGTAATCCTGGTGCAAACTGAATTTTATCCACGGTTGCAATTGGGCCAATTTCAGAGCGCACTAATTTAACTAATTCTGTTTTTAGTTCATCTGTTGGTTCTACATCATTCATAATCGATACATAAGCATAGATAGCCTGCCCTTTGATATCGTGTGGATAACCTACAACTGCAGCTTCAGAAACACTCTCATGCAATACCAGCGCTGACTCAATCTCCGCAGTACCCAAACGATGTCCTGAAATATTTAATACATCATCCACTCTACCAGTGATCCAGTAGTAACCATCCTTGTCACGCTTAACACCATCACCCGCAAAATACTTGCCTGGAAAAGTTGAAAAGTACGCCTCCATGAAGCGCTCATGATTTTTATACAACGTACGCATTTGCCCCGGCCATGATCTAGCCAATACCAAAATACCCTCTGCCTCGCCTTCTAAAATTTCACCTTGCTCATTAACGATTTGCGGCTCAATACCAAAGAATGGCTTGGAAGCCGATCCAGGCTTAAGCTTAGTGGCGTATGGTAATGGTGTAATCATATGGCCACCCGTTTCAGTTTGCCACCAAGTATCCACCACAGAACATTTGCCTTGGCCAATTTTATGATAATACCACTCCCATGCTTCCGGGTTAATCGGCTCACCAACTGTACCCAGAACACGCAAGCTTGAGCGATCTGTTTTTTCAACAAACTTATCGCCCGCACCCATCAGAGCGCGAATTGCAGTTGGCGCAGTATAGAAAATATTCACCTTATGCTTATCGATCACTTGCCAAAAACGAGAAGCATCTGGATAGGTCGGAATACCTTCAAACATGAGTGTTGTTGCACCGTTAGCCAATGGACCGTAAACAATGTAAGAGTGTCCTGTTACCCAGCCAACATCAGCAGTACACCAGTAAACATCGCCCTGTTGATAATCAAAGGTGTATTTATGTGTCATTGCCGCATAAAGCAAATAACCGCCCGATGTGTGTAATACGCCTTTTGGCTTACCGGTTGACCCCGAAGTGTAAAGAATAAACAAAGGTGTTTCCGCATCAAATGATTCGCATGGACATTCACTAGGAACATCAGCAATTAAATCATGATACCAAATATCCTTATCATTCCAAGCAACGTCACCACCTGTGTTTTTTACTACGACCACTTTACTAATGCAATCACAAGCACAGACGGCTATATCTACGTTAGCCTTAAGTGCAGTTTCTCGTCCACCACGCATACCTTCATCAGCAGTAATAACAATTTTGCATTCAGAATCAAGAATTCTATCTTTTAATGCTTCTGGTGAAAAACCACCAAATACCACACTATGAATTGCGCCAATTCGAGCACATGCAAGCATTGCATAACTCGCTTCAAGAATCATTGGCATATAGATGCAAACACGATCACCTTTTTTAATGCCTAGTTGTTTCAAGCCATTAGCAAGCTTCGCCACTTCATCATGCAATTGCTGATAAGTTACTTTTTTACTAACTTCAGGGTTATCACCCTCCCAAATGATTGCTGTTTGATTAGCTCTTTCTGGAAGATGACGATCAATACAATTATAAGCAACATTCAGCTCACCACCTTTAAACCACTCAATTTTTCCTTGTGTGTAATCAACATTTGAAACTTGCGCCCACTCTTTATCCCAATTTAAAAACTCTTTAGCCTGCTCGGCCCAGAATTTATCAGAGTCTTTAATTGACTGAGTATACATCTGCTCATATTGCGAGGCGTCGCAAAGTGGTTTTTTGTTAGATTTTGCAATAGGGTAAATATCCATAATTTTTTA
>NZ_FQTP01000110.1 GCF_900128515.1 Bathymodiolus heckerae thiotrophic gill symbiont | reverse complement strand
CATGAACGGGCAGTGGCAGATGGGGTGAGTTTGCGTGATGTGTTGGCGTTGGTTAAAAAATTCCGACAAGGCAACGACACCACGGCGATTGTGCTGATGGGTTATCTTAATCCGATTGAAGTTTTTGGCTATCAGGCGTTTGCCAAAGCGGCACAAGAAAGTGGCGTGGATGGTGTTTTGGTTGTTGATATGCCACCTGAGGAAGCGTGTGATTTAAAGGCGTGTTTAAATAACTCGGGGGTTGATTTTATTTTCTTAGTCGCCCCAACTACGACCGATAAACGCTTAAAATCTTTGGCAAATATTGCTTCAGGCTTTGTTTATTTTGTTGCTCTTAAGGGGGTAACAGGTGCGGGGCATTTGGATGTTGATTTGGTCAGAACGCATCTTTTAAGAATTCGTCAAATGATTGACTTGCCTATTGGTGTTGGCTTTGGCATTAAAGATGCTAAAAGTGCAAAAGCAGTATCCGAGCATGCTGATGCCGTTATTGTAGGCTCATCATTGGTTGCATTTGTTGAGCAATATGCTGATGATAAGGCTAAAATGTTGGAAAGTGTTGGCGCATTGGCGAATGAAATTTCGAGCGCCATTAAATAAGGAGCAGTAGCAATGAGTTGGCTAGAAAAAATATTACCCTCAATTACCAATGTTGTTAAAAAGAACATTCCAGAAGGCTTATGGAGTAAATGCCCAAAGTGTGATGCAACCATCTACACCGAAGAATTGAAAAGTACAACTTATGTTTGCCCCAAGTGTGATTATCACATGCGTATTTCTGCCAGAGTTCGACTTGAAAACTTCTTGGATGAGGCGGGTCAAGAAGAAATTGCAGCTAATTTAGAAGCGGTTGATCCACTGAAATTTAAAGATCAAAAGAAATACAAAGATCGTTATAGTCAAGCGCAAAAAAACACAGGCGAGAAAGATGCGCTAATTGTTAAAACTGGTACATTGAACGGTTTAAAAGTTGTTGTTGCAGCCTTTGAATTTAAATTTATGGGTGGCTCGATGGGCTCTGTTGTTGGTGAAAAATTTGTTCGCGCTGCTCAGTACAGTATTGAAACGGGCGCACCTCTTATTTGTTTTTCGGCATCAGGCGGCGCACGTATGCAAGAAGGTCTGTTCTCGCTTATGCAAATGGGCAAGACATCACTTATACTTAAGTTATTAAGCGATAAAAAGATTCCATTTATCTCAATTTTGACAGATCCAACTATGGGTGGCGTATCAGCCAGTTTTGCCATGTTGGGTGATGTGCATATTGCTGAACCTAATGCATTAATTGGTTTTGCTGGACCGCGAGTTGTTGAACAAACAGTGCGTGAAGAATTACCCGAAGGTTTTCAACGCAGTGAATTCTTACTTGAAAAAGGTGCAATTGACATGATTGTGCATCGCCGCGATTTACGCAAGCAAGTACACACACTATTAAGCGCAATGACGTTTAATAATGGCTAAATACAAGATATATTATAAACTTTGCCATGCAAATGGTGCCTTAGTTGACGAAGCTTGGAGCGAGCCATTATTGTTTGAAATTGGTGATGGCCAGCTTGATCCTTGTTTAGAGCGTTGCGTACTAGAGGCCAAGCCGGGTGAATTACAAACTTTTCTTTTAAGTGCTTCCGAGGCATTTGGCGATAGCTTTGATGAAGCTTTTCAAGTCATGCAACGAGACGATTTTCCAGATGATCTTAAAATAGAATTAGATGCTGCAGTTGAATTTAAAACCCCAACAGGGGATTCGTACGTGGGATGTATTGATAGTATTGAGGTCGATGATATTCGAGTTAACTTCAATCATCCGCTAGCAGGTACTGATGTTTCATTCCAAGTTAAAGTCTTAGAAATTTCTTAATGAAAATATTACTTGCCAATCCTAGAGGATTTTGCGCCGGTGTTGATCGCGCAATTGAAATTGTTGAACGAGCACTAAGTAAACATGGTAAGCCAGTTTATGTACGTAATGAAGTTGTTCATAATAAATTTGTTGTTAATGATCTTAAATCAAAAGGCGCTATTTTCGTTAAAGAAATTAATGAAGTGCCTGATAATCAAGTGGTTATTTTTAGTGCACATGGTGTTTCTCAACTGGTTCGTAAGCAATCAAAAGACATCGATTCAACTATTTATGATGCCACTTGTCCATTAGTAACCAAGGTTCATAAAGAGGTTGTACGCAAGCAAAAACAAAATGTACAAGTTATTTTGATTGGCCATAAGGGCCATCCAGAAGTGGAAGGTACTTTAGGTCAATCGAGCGAGTCTCGACAAGTTACCTTGGTTGAAAATACTGATGATGTTGAGCATTTAAATTTTGATTTAGACAGTGATATTTCGTACACAACTCAAACGACATTGTCGGTTGATGACACGCAATACATTGTTAATAAATTGAAAGATAAATTTCCCAATATTCAATCACCGAAAAAAGATGATATTTGCTATGCCACTCAAAATCGCCAAGATGCGGTTAAGGTGCTAATACAATCGTCGGAATTATTACTAGTATTAGGTTCGAGTAATTCTTCCAATTCAAATCGACTCAGAGAAATTGCTGAAAAAATGAATATCCCAGCTTATCTTATTGATGGCGCAGATGAAATTAACCCAGATTGGTTGAATAACGTCAAAACTGTGGGCGTTACAGCCGGTGCATCAGCACCAGAAATATTAGTACAAGAGGTTGTGAATTATCTATATGATCAAGGTGCAACTGAAGTAGAAGAAATTAACGGTGCAGAAGAAAATGTACACTTTTCTGTGCCAGAAGAATTAAGACAATAATTAGGAGAATATAACATGTCAAAAACAGCATTAATTTGTGGCTCATATGCCTTTGATTCAATCATGGTTTTTCAAGACCATTTTAAAAACCACATCTTACCAGATAAGGTACACATGCTAAATGTGTCATTTTTGGCCCCTACTATGCGTAAAGAGTTTGGTGGCTGTGGCGGTAATATCGCATACAATTTGCATTTACTTGGCGCTAACTCAATTCCAATGGCAACGGTGGGCGAGGACTTTACTCCATACATGAATTGGATGGAGTTACATCATATGAATACCACACATATGAAAGTGATTAAAGATAGTTATACGGGCCAAGCATTCATCACTACAGATATGGACGACAACCAAATTACGGCTTTTCATCCAGGTGCTATGAGTAATTCCCATGAAAATAAAGTCAGTGATGTTAGTGTGGCGGATATTGGTATTGTTTCTCCTGACGGGCGTGACGGCATGATTGAGCATGCTCTGCAATTTGCAGAGGCTGAGATCCCATTTATCTTTGATCCTGGCCAGGGTATGCCAATGTTTTCTGGCGAGGAGTTGGTAACGTTTATCGAGCAAGCAACTTATGTTGCGGTGAATGATTATGAATCACAGATGTTGCAAGATAAAACAGGTCTAGATTTAGCAACTATTGCTTCTATGGTAGATTCGCTAATTATCACTAAAGGTGGCAAAGGTTCTGAGATTCACACTAATGGCGAAATAATCACTATTATACCTGCCAAAGCAGAGTCTACTCAAGATCCAACAGGTTGTGGTGATGCGTATCGTGCAGGTTTGTTATACGGAATTATGAGTGATTTTGATTGGAAAAAAACAGGTCAATTAGCTGGATTGCTAGGTGCAATTAAAATTGCCCATTTAGGTACGCAAAACCATAAGTTTGATATCAATGATATTGAAAAACTATATCAAGATAATTATGGGTCAGATTTAAACTAAATAGCTTTCTAGAAAATAAAAAAGAAGCTATAATTCGTTATAAATTGAAGACTTTGAGGAGAGTTAAAAAATATGAAAGCACTAGAAAAATTATTTGAATTGCGATGCTCACTAG
>NZ_FQTP01000109.1 GCF_900128515.1 Bathymodiolus heckerae thiotrophic gill symbiont | reverse complement strand
GGCCTCTTTTTTGGTTAATATTGGTTGGTGGTACAGGCAATATTATACCATTATTGATGGTCTTTTTTATTTTGATTTCAATAGGTTGTGGTTATTTTTTGGTTTTTTTGAACCCCAAAACTTTAGTAATTATAGGAATAATAGGTACTGTATTTGGGCTTGCAATAGGAATTCATGATTTATCAAATGATAACTCTATTTTAAACAATTCGATAAATAAACTAATAGTTGGACAGAAGGAGATATTTAAGAATGAAAAAAAATACAATTAAAGCTTTAGCTGTGACTTTATTTTTATTATCCGGGTGTTTTTTTCTTGCAAATCAAAGCTCGTATTCCGACCTTGTAGCTGGTTTTGTAATTATCTCAGCAGGCATACTAATAGAAGTTATTTTTCACCCGTGGAAAAACATGTTGACGATTGATAGCGACCTTGATTTAAAATAGTGGACTGGAATAACCTACAAAATTGAGTTTTCATAAAAGGTTAAATTAATTTTACATAGGTGCTTATAACAACGCGAGGATTACACTTGACCAGCTACACACAACCTAAAAACATGCTGAATATTAATATCCCATGGAAAGGGGCTTATCAAGTCAGGATTGTAAGGGATGGAAAGGAAAGAAGCCGATTGTTTTCATGGAAGCCTTGGGGTGGCAAAGGGAAGGCATTAAACGCTGCTAAAAGCTGGCGGGATCATATATGGTCCACCCCGTATTGCAAGTAAAATATTCATGAAACATAAAGAAATATTGCTTCCATATATCCGGCCTTGGAGTGAGATATTTTGTCATCTCGGGCCCTGATGGAATTCGCACATTCCAACCTCATCAAGTCTTCGGCTTCTAATGAGCCCGTGACCCCGTCAGGTTCTCTGGAATGCAGATGTTATCTTTTATGCCATCACTTCAATTTTATCCACGCAATTTGTTGTAATCGTTATAGTCTTTTTGTTTTCTAGTTCGTTTCTGGTTTTGCGGCTGTCAAGGAGGAACGCAGGCACTTGTGCCGAGTAGTCCTTGACAGCCGCAAAACCAGAAATACCCTGCTGAGCAGAAGTCAGGCTTTTTCTGACTCCTGCCTCCCGACGAGGGTGGGGTAAGCCGCATGGCTAGGGGCGAAGCCCCTGTTGAATGCTTAAATTGTGCTCTTTTCACTTTATGCGCCTATTGCACAATAATCTTGCTTTTTGGTTAACAGCGCCCACACAATCCGTGCGTTCTTATTGGCAACGGCAACATTGGAAATATTTTCTCCACGCCTTTGTTTAATCTCTCCAATCCATTGATTCCGCTTATCTTGATGTTTGTGGGCAACTCTGACCACCGACCGTCCTCCATGAATTAACAAGGTACGCAAATAAGTATCTCCCCGTTTACTGATGCCGAGTAAGTTCTGTTTTCCACCCGTGGAATGCTGGCGTGGAACTAACCCTAGCCAAGCGGAAAGTTCACGTCCACTTTTGAATACCGATATATCACCTATCGCGGCTATCAAAGCAGTTGCCGTTAACAGTCCAATACCTGGAATGGTAAGCAGTCGTTTACAGTCTTCATTTTGCTCGCTGATTACTTTCAACTTGACTTCCACAGCCTCTATTCCTTCCCAAATTTTTGTATGTACGAGTTTGCTGCTAGCTCAGAATTGGTTCCAGCTTGTCCAAGTGTTCCTATTTTCATATAGCCCCCATAAATTATAAATTAGATAAAAATTCTTAATAATTGAATCAAAGTAAGTAAATAAAATAAACTGCATTAATAATATTATATTAAAGTTAACTTACTGGTTTTCAATTTCAATCCAACACGCAAAAAGTGAATACCCATCAATGATTATTGGAGGCCCAGTTCTGTGTGCATTAAACCCCGCTCGTATTAGTAATTTCTCCACCCCAATAGGAGATACTGTGACAATACGTTTTGCCCCCTGTGAAGCAGCAACAGAAAGGCATTTATGAAGTAATTTTACTGTTTCAGGAGAAGGATGCTGTCTTCGTGAGCCCGTTTTTTTTACATTAAAGTCCGCTGTAGAAAAACGCGATAACTCCCAAACATCAGGTGAATTGGGTGGCGTCATTCCATTAAGGAGTTGAGGAAAAACATCTTTAAGAAGGTAAGGCTGAGTAGTGGGGAGAAGACGGCCACACCCTAAAACATTTCCTTGATTATCACGTGATACAACGTAGATTGCGTCAGAATTATCAAACTGGTCTTGTTCCTCGCCATTGAACGTTGAAAGATCCCAACCAAGTTTTTTCACAAATACCCCATAACGATATTTTGAAATATCCGCATATATACCTTTGGGGAGTTCTTTCTTTTTTCCTGTTATAACGTTCACACAACCTCCTAAAATATTGATTTATGAGGTATTTTTATTTATTTTTTTAGCTGATAATAGCTGATAGTAATGACAGGTTATGATATATATTGCATTCTTATATGATGCTTTACTTCATCACTCCAAACTACTTTATCAATCAATTTTTCAATCAATAAATTAGTCTTAGAAGAACCAATGTCACAATTTTTAGTAGTAATTAGCATTAAATTGCTTCTTGGCTGAGCATTTCTTTTATAGTAACTACCTGTGGTTGTAGAGACATTTATTATCCAGTCCCACCCAATACTAATAGCAGGACTAGTTTTGCTACCCCATTCTGTGTATCCCGTAACTTCAGAAAAGTTAACGTTTTCGGTTTTTTGTGATAACTCATTGAAATTATCATCAAGAGAAGATATTAAATGCACAAGTGGAATTTGTTTTAACTCTTCAAAAGTTAGTCGTATGTAACCATCGGAATGAATTGTTATTATTCGAGAAAGAGTGGTATTATTGATCACTCTTATCTTTTTTATACCCATTGTTTTATATTAAAAAATAAAAGTTAGGATGATATACAATTTAGCACCAACTTAATAGTTGTTAATATTGACAGCTTGCTAAACAGTTTCTATTTTATTCATAACGAACAAGGTTAGATTGTGATCGCGAAGCGAGCCACAATCTGAACCGTTTGTTGGACAAGCCCGGCCCGTTAGTAGGAAGTCTGTTAAATCGTTTCTATGAAAATAGCTTTTTGCTGATTAGCTCGATTGATTAATCAGACTTCGTTTTTACAACTTAATTGAACCTTGAGCGTTGCCCATTGCAGTCAACTCCTAAAGTTCAAGTATCGGGGCATTTTTTATGCTTTAATCCCCGATTTTAGCCCAAACAACTCCCTCAGCGCCTTATGCGCTGCTTGTCTGGGCGAAGGAGTGTGAATTTACATAACCTTTAGTGGTTCCAGCATTTAAGTCGGCACAGGCTGAAAGGTCACTTCCACTCTGGGGATTCTCCTACGCCCCACGATCATTACACCGCCACAACATTTGCAACTGAATTGTGGTCGTACTTTAAGTCTGCTTAATATCTTCGTCGGATCAAACTTTAGCAGGGTATGGATCAGTTTAATCACCCTTTTGCTATTGGGGTGCAAAAAACCGAAGTTCCGTGCACGGCGAAAGCCTTTAGGTAAAACATGTTGCAGTACTAACCATAAAAAATCAGCTCCTGAAAGCGTTTTGGTTCGATAACGTTTGGTTTTGCTGTCTTGATAACGATACGTCACTTTGCCATTCTGGCAGGATAAAATATCCTTTTCACGAATAACGCCACGGTAAAGGTATCGACCCAGATAAATCAGGGCTTTATCGCCAGCACCGACAAACTTGCAATCCACTACCCATTTTCCCGGAATCTTCGCAGGAAAAGGAAGTTTCTCTTCGCTCATGCGTGTCAGCATTTTAGCGCGAAAGACTTTCGCCAGTGCTTTATGATTAAACAGGTATTTTCCCTCTTTAGTACGCCAAAGCTTATTGGTCTTGTCCACGATTGCCGCCGGCATGACCACATGAATATGCGGATGATCCTTTA
>NZ_FQTP01000108.1 GCF_900128515.1 Bathymodiolus heckerae thiotrophic gill symbiont | reverse complement strand
CAGACGGTATAAACAATATTGCCAGCGTTCTAACTGAAAGCTTGCCATATATTCAAAAATTTCAAGGCAAAACCATTGTCATTAAATATGGCGGTAATGCCATGACCGACGAAAAGCTTAAATCAAGCTTTGCACGCGATATCGTATTGATGAAATCTGTTGGCATGAACCCGATTGTGGTGCATGGCGGTGGTCCACAAATCGGTAAAACTCTAGAGAAAATTGGCAAGCAAAGTGAGTTTGTTGGTGGCATGCGCGTGACTGATAACGAGACTATGGATGTGGTTGAGATGGTATTAGGTGGCTTGGTCAATAAAGAAATTGTTAATTTAATTCATCAGCATGGTGGTCATTCAATTGGCTTAACTGGAAAAGATGGTAGTTTAATTTCAGCTAAAAAACTTAAGCACGTGGACCATCTTACCTCTGAAATTATTGACCTTGGTCATGTGGGCGAGGTGGATGTCATTGATACTTCGGTGATTGATCTATTGCTTAAAGGTGATTTTATTCCAGTAATCGCTCCGATTGGCGTTGGCAAAGATGGCTTCTCTTACAATATTAATGCTGATTTAGTTGCGGGTGCTATTGCTGAAGCGCTTAATGCTGAAAAACTAATTTTATTAACCAACACTTCTGGTTTGTTAGATTCAAATGACAATTTATTAACAGGTTTGGATGCTAAAAAAGTAAATGATTTAATTGCTGATGGTACCATTCATGGCGGCATGCTGCCAAAAATTGGCTGCGCTTTATCTGCGGTTAAAAATGGCGTTAAGTCGACTCATATTATTGATGGTCGTGTTCCTCATGCAGTGTTATTGGAAGTTTTTACGGACAATGGCGTTGGTACATTAATCACCTGTAATGAATAAAGAAAATCGTAATACAATTAAAGTTGTAGATTGCCAAGTACTGGCACATTACAAATTTGAGGGTGATCAATATATTTTGACGCTCGCTTCAAAGGTCATCGCCCAAGAAACCAAGCCTGGCCAGTTTGTGCATATTAGCGTGTCAGATATTCTACCAATGAGACGTCCAATTTCAATCATGTCAGTAGATAAAGAAAACAACACGTTTGATTTATTATACAAAGTGGTGGGCGAAGGTACCAAGCAATTAGCTAAACGTAAAATAGGCGAAATGATTAGCATCATTGGGCCAATCGGCAACGGCTTTAAAATGACTGATAAGAAGCTGCCTTTATTGATTGGTGGTGGTGTTGGTATGCCGCCAATGATTGCGATTGCACAATCAATCAAAGATACAGATTATGATCCGTTTGTTATTTTGGGCTCGGAAGTGCCATTCCCATTTACACCAGAATTAAGCAAAATGGGTAACCCGTGTCCTGAAGCTAGTCACACTATGCCCGAATTGGAAGATTGGGGTGTGGCTTGTCGATTGGCCAGTTTGCAAGATTATGAAGGTGTTTTTAAAGGCTATGTAACTGATCTTGCCAAAGTGTATTTAGATAGTTTGTCTACAGATGAGTTGGCTCAAGTTGAGATTTATTCTTGTGGTCCACACCCAATGTTAGAAGCGGTTGCAAAATTGGCCAAAGACTACAATTTACCTTGCCAAGTTTCTTTAGAAGAAAACATGGCATGTGCAGTTGGTGGTTGTGCAGGTTGTGTGGTTGAAGTACAAACAAATAATGGGCCAGCAATGAAACGAGTATGTGTAGATGGCCCTGTATTTGATGCAACAACCGTTTTTTAGTCTCGCCTTTTTTCATTCCACCCCTCAAGGGGGGCGCAACTGCGTTGGATTTAAAAAATATTCAGTTGCGTAAACTTTCTACGTACTTTTAAATCCACCTTGCACTAGCGATATACAGCAGTCCTCTAGGAGGATAATAAAAAAATACTCGCTAAAACCAATGCTTATGATTGCTGAAAATTTAAAAAAAGTTCAAGAACGTATTAATGCAGTTGATGCTAAAAATCAAGTAACTTTAATTGCTGTTAGCAAAACTAAACCCGCCTCTGATCTTCAGCAAGCTATTAATGCAGGGCAGCATCATTTTGGCGAAAATTATCTACAAGAAGCACTGGATAAAATTAAAGCATTAAAAAACCAGAATTTAATCTGGCACTTTATTGGCCCAATTCAATCTAACAAGACTAAACAAATTACTGAGAATTTTAGTTGGGCTCACAGTATTGATCGACTCAAAATTGCCAAACGCCTGAATGATCAACGCCCAAGTGAGCTGGGAAAGCTCAATGTTTTGTTGCAAGTGAATATAGACAACGAAATAACTAAATCAGGTGTTTCTGTTGATGAAATTGAGGATTTAATCACCCATTTTGAAAATTTCCAAAATATTTCATTACGAGGCTTTATGTGTATTCCCAATCCAGAGAATAACGAGCAGAGTTTCAATAAAATGGCTAAAATTATGCAAAAATACTCAAATTTAGACACTTTATCGATGGGAATGAGCTCAGATCTTGAATTAGCCATTAAAAATGGTGCTACTTTTGTGCGAATTGGCTCTGATATCTTTGGAAAAAGAGCTTAAAACGGTCATTCATGAAATTTCCAATATTTTTCTGGTACAATGTTAGTCATGCATATACCAAGTTCTTTTAAAGTTTCAGATCAAGGTGAATTATTTTCATTTATAAATCAATATTCATTTGGTCAGCTTATTTCTATCGTTGATGATCGCCCTTGTTCGACACACATTCCATTTTTACTTGATAGTGAAAATAAAAAACTTATTTGTCATTTGGCCAAGATAAACACTCAGTGGAAAAGTATCCATGATCAAGAAGTTCTAATCACTTTTTTAGGGCCTCATGATTATATTTCCCCTACTTGGTATGTAGGAAATGGCGTACCTACTTGGGATTATCAAGCGGTTCATGTATATGGCAAGGCAACAGTCATTAACGATCATGAGATACTTAAAAATATGGTGGATGAATTAAGCTCAAAGTATGAGTCTAAAAAACCTGATCCGTGGTTAGGTGAATATGTAGATGAAATGTTGAGTGCAATTATTGGTATTGAGATTGATATTAAAGAAATTCAAGGTCAATATAAACTTAGTCAAAATCGCTCAAAAGAAGATAGAGAACAAGTAATTAAAACTCTTAAAAAAAATGGCTCTAAGCAGTTATCTAGAGCAATAAAAAAATATATATGAAAATTAAAGTTTTAATCACTGGCGGTACGATTGACAAAACCTATAAAAAGTTAACGGGTAAGCTATCGTTTACTGAAACACATATGGTTGATATGCTTAATTGTGGACGTTCAATGGCAGATACCTTGTCAGAGGTATTATTTTTAAAAGATTCATTAGAAATGAGTGATTCAGATCGCGATTTTATTTTGGATAAATGTCAGTCTTGTGACGAGCAACATATTCTTATTACTCATGGCACTGATACCATGGTGGAGACGGCGAACCACCTTGCCAAAATGCTTAAAGATAAAACTGTGGTTTTGTTTGGCTCAATGATTCCATATTCAATTAATCAATCTGACGCTTTGTTTAACTTAGGCGTAGCACTGAGTGCAGTCCAGCTAAAAGATCCAGGCGTCTATATTGCCATGAATGGCAAAGTGTTTGATTTTGACAAAGTCAAAAAAGATAAAAGCCTAGGGGTCTTTACAAAAATACTCATCTAAATTGATATTTAAGTTAGATGGATAAAATTATAGAAACGTTTTATTTAATCATATGTTCGATAGCTGCTGTTAGCTCGTCATCTGAACAATTCATACAAGTGCCTTTAGGTGGCATGGCGCCAACACCCGTGATTGCTACCTTAACCAAGTCTGCAATACCACGCTTAACTCTTGGTGCCCAGTCAGCTTTGTTGCCAAATTTTGGTGCACTTAAAATGCCAGAGGCATGACAACTTGCACAAACTGTTGTGTAGATTTCTTCACCACTACGCGCTTTAGCAGAGGTTTTGACCGGTGCCTTAATCACGTTAACATCAATATCGCCTTCTAAGTACACTTGACCTAATGGTGCAATGCGCTCAGCTAGGGTTAAGTTGTCATCATATCCAACGTGAACTAA
>NZ_FQTP01000107.1 GCF_900128515.1 Bathymodiolus heckerae thiotrophic gill symbiont | reverse complement strand
GTTTGCCATAAGCCTTGTGGCAACAAAGACAAAAATGTCATCATTGCTAAGCCAATATTAAGCGACCAAAAAGTAATTTTCAAGAGTTTAGTATCCCATTGTTTTATGTCGGTTAAACCACGCATAGCATATAACATTAAACCAAGACCAAGCATCCCATAAACGCCAAATAATGCTGCGTGTCCGTGATTAGCGGTAATGTTCAAACCCTGCATATAATAAAGGGCGATTGGCGGATTGATTAAAAAGCCAAACAAACCTGCACCAACTAAATTCCAAAATAATACTGCACTAAAAAACATGAACGGCCAATGGTAATTTTCTTGCCAAGTTTGCTGATTTTCTAATTTTTTATGGTTATATGCCTCAAACCCAATCACTACTAATGGCACCACCTCAAGTGCTGAAAAACTCGCACCAACTGCCATAATTGAGATTGGTGTTCCACTCCAGTATAGGTGATGTAGCGTACCCAATACGCCACCACCTAAAAATATAATTGTGGTAAAGATTACCATTGTAGTTGCAACCGAAGTTCTTAGTAGCCCCATACGCACAAACAAAACTGAAATAATTGCAGTGGCAAATACCTCAAACACACCTTCAACCCAAAGATGCACTACCCACCAACGCCAATACTCCACAATGCTTAAATTAGTGTTTTTTCCCCACATAAATCCAGCAGCATATAATAAACCGATAGAAACAGTGGCAAGTACAACAACAAATAAGAGTGATTTCAAATTTTTATCCTTAAAAGCAGGAAGTAAAGCTCTTAACAACAGAGCAACCCACAACAATAAGCCAATAAATAAATAAATTTGCCAAAAACGCCCTAAATCAATATATTCATAACCCTGATGTCCAAACCAAAAATTTAAGGTCAAGTCCTCAATAAAACCATTTACTGCTAGCCATTGTCCCGCAAATGACCCTACCACAATTAGCAACAAACTAAAGAATAAAAAATTCACACCAAAGCGTTGAAATTTTGGCTCATGTCCTGAAATCAATGGTGCAACATAGAGTCCAGTCGCTAGCCAAGCAGTTGCGATCCAAAAAACTGCCAATTGCGTGTGCCAAGTTCTAGTGACTGCATAAGGAATATAATTCGCAATATCAATACCATACAAGCCCTGTCCATCTACAGCATAATGTGCAGTAATAATACCTAGCAATACTTGAGACACAAACAATGCGGTTACTACCCAAAAATATTTTGCAGTGGCTTTCATTGAGGGGGTTATTTTATTATTCTCAATAAAATCAGCTGTGGCAATACCCTGTTCAGGCTCTGAATTTTGACGCCACTTATCAAATTGAGAGGCATAATACCAAACAATACCGCCAATACCTGCCAATAATAAAAAGATTGAAATAATACTCCATAGCAAAACTGAAGGAGGGGGAGTGTTACCTATTAATGGCTCGTGTGGCCAATTACTGGTATAAGTTATATCATTTCCAGGACGATTAGTTGATGCTGCCCATGCTGACCAAAAAAAGAATGCACTAAGTTTTCTAGCTTTTTCCTCATTAAGAATTATTTTAATTGGAAAAGCATAGTCTTCACGGAGCTGTTGGTATTTTTGCTCATTTGAGGTATATAGATCAATATAATGTCGCTGTGTTTCGGCAATTGCCGAGGCACGATCTTGACTAATAGTAACCACACCCGTTGCATCATTATAGGTATTGGTTCGCATTTCATCTCGTAAAGTAATTTTGTGCGCTTCTTGTGTTTGGCGTTTATTGTTTAGATAAAAGCCATTAGATTTTATGATATTTAACAAAGATAAAGCTTCACGATGTAGCCAATCTGCACTCCAATCAGGCGCTAAATAACTGCCATGACCCCAAATTGAGCCCTGCTGCATGCCACCTATAGTTTGCCAAATATTTTGCCCATCTTTAATATCTTGCTTGCTATAAACAACATCACCATTGATAATTTGCACTGCATTTGGTATAGGTGGTGCCTTCTGATAAATCTGTCCACCAAGGTATAACAAGGCAGAAAAAGACAAAACTAAACTAACAATCAGTGCTACCCACAATCTTTTGATAGTAAAAAAATCTGAATAATTTTTCATAAGGCTCCTTAATAAAAAACGACCTTTATTAAGGTCGTTTTTAATTTATTATTTAATTTTACTTGGTGGTTTAACCTGTTTCATTAGGTCATTATTCCACTCGCCTTCAACAGATACATGCGCCACACCACCTAACAGAACTGCTTCAATTAAGTTGTGATTAACATAGGCATAAATGCCAGGCTGTTTAAAGGTGTAAACTGCAGCTACTGCCTCACCACCGAGCACACTCCAAGTTTCTCTGTCAACTGTTGGTGTGTTGTTAAACGAACCACCTGGCCACACTTGGTCGCCATGACCGCCAATTAAGTGAATGCGTGAATCTTCGTTTGCTTGGGAATGGATAAACAATACAGTTTCGCCCACTTTGGCTTTCATTGCATTTTTACCCGTTAGTGCGCCTTTTCTACCGTTGTAAGTAATATGTGTTGGTACTAAATTTTTCATCACTTTTAAAGTATCATTCATAGAAACAACCGCATTAGGATAACGCTTATAGTTGCCTTGCGCATCTTTTGGCACATACCAGCCTTGTTCGCCCACATAATAAGCACGGTCATAAGTTACTAAGTTGCCCTTATTATCCTTAAGTCCGTCTTTTGGCAAAATCATAATAGCGCCATACATACCTGAAACCACATGATAAGGAATCATAATACCACCTGGTGCACAATGATAAACATAAGTGCCTGGCTTGTCTGCTTTGAAGCGCAAAACCACCTCCTCTCCAGGTGCCACTTTAGTTAAAGCACCGCCACCTAATGCACCTGTTGAGGCGTGAAAATCAATATTATGCACTAAAAAGTTGGTTTTCGGATTTTTGAGTGTTAATTCTACATAATCCCCCTCATGCACTACCATTAATGGGCCTGGGTTAGTGCCTGCAAAGGTCATTGCCTGTACAAAAACTCCCGGCTCAACTTCAATTTCTTTTTCCTCGATGACCATTTCCATTTCAATAATTCTAGACTTGCCTGAATAGCGTTGCTCATGTTTTGGCAAGAAAGGAGGTGCAACCAATATTTGCTTAACGCGCTCTAAGCCCCTTAAGTTAGACTCAACACCAACATTGGCAATATAAGATTCTGCTCCTGCCTCTGCCATGACAATACTTGACAATGACATTGATAGCACTATACTTAAACTTAATTTTTTGAATAGTTGTTTCATATTTCTTCTCCTTATTTAATTGAATTAAATCATACTGTATCAATTATTGACACTCATTGATATAAGTCAAGTGTTCAAGAAATAATAATATCTTCTAACTCGGATGGTTTGAGCAGCACAATATGACTACTGTCAACTGCTATCAAGCCTTGTTTGGAAAGTTCCTTGAGCGTACGTGAAAGCGTTTCTGGCTTAATTGAGAGTTGTGATGCTAAGATATTTTTGGCAATAGATAAATCCACATTGTTTGATTTTTTTGCATTGGCAAGCAAAAACTTAATTAATCGATATTTACCATTATGTAAAACTAAATGATTGATTTCATTTGTTGCCCAATGTAGTCGTTGTGACAGTTTACCCATAATCTTAAAACAAGATTTAGGTGAGGCTTCCAGTATTTTTAAATAGCGCCCAGTATTAATACGCAACACCCCGCTATGTCCTAATGCACTTGCGTTTAAGGGGTATTTTCTCTGCCTAAAAAACATTACTGCCTCAGCAAAACTATACCCTGGTTGGATGACATCAACCACCTTTTCAAGCCCTTCTGCAGATAAAAATGCCAACTTTATCTTGCCACTGACTAACAAGAAAAAATCTTTTGCTATTTGCCCCTGTTCAAAAAGACGCTGCTGGTTTTCTACCTCAACAAAGACAGAGAATCTGCTTATTTGTGCTAATTCATTCTCAGTAAAACCAGAAAATAAAGCATTCACCTGTAGAATTTTTTGATGCTCAGCACTTAGCATAGTTCGCTCCCTTGTTATCAATGCTCAAGCTTTATTCGAATTGGAACATTGCCTGCGTTCTTAAATTTTAAACTAATATCTACAGTCTCAACCTCACTTAAAGGCTTTTTCAAGCCCATAAACATAATATGATAAGACATCGGCTTTAGCATAAGCGTCTCTCCA
>NZ_FQTP01000106.1 GCF_900128515.1 Bathymodiolus heckerae thiotrophic gill symbiont | reverse complement strand
TGGTATCGTTCATCGTTAGTCAGTTGTTGATAATTCATTGCAATTTCCCGTAGTAAGAAAATAGCAAAGTTTATTACAACTGGCTATTTAATTACAATTAAAATTGCACTTGTTATGCGAATTCAAGCTTTACCAAAATGTATAATTCAGTATTTTATAAGAAATATTGCTTCTTTTTTTACACTAACCACTCATAAATCACAATGGAAAACATACACAACCTTTGGCTTATTTGCTTTTTTTTCGCTTGCCTTCTCTTTATATTCTGCCTTATCATCCCCCCTAAAAAAATAGGTAGAATTTTGCCATTTTTTACTGCATTCTGGCCCAGTAAAAATATTCAATTAGATTTTCAATCTGTCTCTTATGTAGCGTTACACAGAAATATTATTAATAGAGTTATTCACTATTCTATTTTTGTAGATGCGTTTGCGTGGCTATTAATTCTTGATAGTTTTTGGCATGGTTTTTTGTATATAGCCTTACTGCTTTTTATTGTCCAAACCCTCTTAATCAAAGAATTGAAATTTACAATATTGGCTAACTTAATATTACTCACAACGCTAACAATTCTGCTTTCTTCTTTTGAAAGCAATATAGAATATTTGATGTTATGGACAATATTAAGCGCTGCTTTACGCGTAATTGGACATTTTTTTGAGCCATTACCACCTTTTTTAATTGATAATAGCGGTCAATTTTCCCCAATAAATCTTGCAACACTAAAAAAACTTGGCTTAGTTAGAACAATTGCCTTGCTTCCTATTGGTTTTCTTGCAGAGTTTTTATCTGGGCAGGCAAATCGTTTATTTTTAGTGCAAATAAACGCAATAACCAGCAAACTATATAAACACCAACACATTTTAGCTTGGAAAAATGTCGTTAAAAAAGGCCTTAATTCTTACAAAGAAGGGATTAAGCAAGAGCCTTTATTTAAAAGTTATTGTCGTTTTTTTGAAAAATAAGTGATATTAACCTGAGACGAATTCAACTCATATGTAGCTAGAGTTTTTAAATGGCTAGCTATCCTGTTTTTAGTTTTGCTATCCATAGATTTTCTATCTCTAAAATTAAGTTTGAGATTGCAGTTGCACTTTTTTGTGCTTTTGATTGTTGTTTTTTGTTACCATTCATAAATTTAGTAGTAGGTATTTGTTGACTAGTGGCTTCTCTAAAAGCAACTGCCTGTGGTATTTGTGTATTAAGCACTGTGTAGTGCTTTTCTTTAGATAAAGTAATTAAGTGCTCAATAAACTGTTTGCTGTCTCGTACTCTATCAATTCTGTAAATTACTCCGAATAGATCTGGCACATTAATACCCATATCTTTATAACTTTGTAATTCTGCAAGCGTTGAAAGTGTCCCACACTCAAGCTCTTTAACTGTTGCCATCTCTGGTAATATAGGTGTAAATAGTCAACCCTTAAAAACCCAATTCAAAATAACCAAACCTTATTTAATTACAAGCTTTTGCATACTGCAACATAAACCAATGATTCTTTATAAAAAAATAGCGAACCTTTTGTAAAAACAAAAAAATAGTAGTGGCAACTAGCCACTTTCTTAAATTCCAAGCACAAGCAGCCATTAAAACATTAATCTCATCGCCAATCTGCCCTTTTAGTAGATTTCTAGATAGCCTGAAGTCTGACTTTAAGTGTCCAATAATAGGCTCTATGGCAGCACGTCTTTTACACAGTTTGCGCTTTTTATCGCGCTGATAACGATTGTCTTGTTTAAGTGCCTTCTTAGGGAGGATAATTTTTGCACCCAATACCTCTTTTGCACCAACATAACCTCTATCGCATACTGCCTGTTTAATGGGCTTGTTTTTATCTCTATTGCTATTAGCATGACCAATGGCAGCGTGTAAGGTTTTGGAATCGTGAATGTTTTTGTTATGACTCACAACGCCAACAATAATGTTATTGTCTTTGGTTGATACAATGGACACTTTGTTGCCGTATTCATATTGTTTATGATCCTTGCCCTTGGCAATGACATAAACATTAGCTTCATGCAATGAATAGATTTTATTCTTGTCCTTAGGCTTTTGTGCTAGCACTTGTTGGTAGAGCAAGAAGTCTTTTTGATAGGTTGTAAACAACAGATATTGAGGTAGTTTGCGTTGCAATTCTCTGATGAGCTTATTGGCAATGGTTCTAAGTCTTGTTAGTGCTTTCTTAGCTTTGGTGCGCTTTTTAACATGACGGAAGTGTCTGATTGCCAAGCGACAATTTTTAACCTCTTTGATATAAGTACGGCGCTGTTGAATGTTATGGTGTTTTGCCAGCTTGTTAAGGCGATTGATAATCTTGATTGCCAGTTTGGCATCAGTAGGATAGGTGATGTTTTTTTCTTGTACGGTGGTGCCAATTAACACGCTTGGCTCTTGTGCTAAGCTACCATGCAATTCAATACTCATTTTAAAAATAAGATTAAAACCTTGGGTGCCAATGCGCTTTCTAAAATGTACCAGTTCAGTAGCATTGCAAGGAACATCAGGCGTGTAGTTTGGATAGCCACAGAAGTATTGGTAATAAGGGTTGCGCTTAAACTACAACACAACACGCTCGTCAGAGAGGTTCTCCAACTGTTTAAGCATGAGTAAGCCCACCATCAGCCTAATGGGTTTTGAGGGTCTGCCGTTGTCTTTAGTAATGCTGCTCAAAGCTATGATCAAAGACTGCCCAGTTAATGGCATTGGCCAGCTGTATTAAAGGGTCTTTAGTGTCTAATTGGGAGAAAAGCTCTGAATGAAAAAGATTTTGTTGACCTGTGTTTGGGGTTGATTTTGTTAGCATTTTTTATCAGCAAAACGACCAAGAAAGATAGGGTGTTTTATCAAAATCTGGTTGATTTGTCTGTGATATATTGTGGTTTTATTGTTATAAATCAGTTTGTTGTGTGGTTTTTAAGGGTTGACTAATTAACTTAATGTCAAGCTCTTGTTCAAAAAAACCGGTAGTTTTTCTGTCTGGCCTTTTTATAATCTACAGGAACAAAATTCGCAATAAAGCAATTAGCAAAAGAAAATTTGTGGTTGAGAGAACTTATGGAAACTGCAAAAGATAGCAGAAAAAGTTAACTTAAAAGCTATTACTTACAACTGTCTATAAAAATATATTGATAAATATAGGGTAATTATGTCTTTTTGGTGAGTTATTCAAAGGTCTTTAAAAACATAACAAATCATTTTAAGAGACAAAACAAGTAGGTGGTACTATTGTTTTTTCCTGTTTTCAAGCACAAATGAAATAAGCTGGTTAAATACCCTACACTGCTTTGGAGTGCATACTACCAAAAAGTAATATTTTTCTTTCCCTTAACGGATTTACTGTTATCAGGGTTGTCTTCGCATTCATCAGCAATACATAAGATAAAGTCACCATGAAAGGGAGAAGATATATTAACTAAGTCGCCTGGTTTAAAGCCTGAATCATCAACAGTAGGAGAGCAATAGACTATTTTTTGGGTATATTCACCAACTTCTTCAGAGACATCCTTAAGGCCACAGGATATTTCATAATCACCATTTGATGATGTAATTGTAATATCAACCGCCATTGCAGTTGTTTTTACTATGGTATCAACAGCAGGATTGTTAATATAAAAATTTTCTGTAGCTAATACTTGCATGCAGAAAGTAAGTGAAAAAAACAAAATAACAAAATTAGGGATAAAGCGATTAGCGGCAATCATAGTAAATTTTCAATTAATTAAAGAATGCAATTATATCATCTTAATGAATATTGTGCTATTTAAAGTAGGCTGTTTCATTACTTTGCATTATTCCCTTATACAATACCTTCATCTAACAAAAACTCGTATGCCATAATAAGACCATAAATAGAACTTGAGATAAACAAGAACCCCCATTCAATTAATGATTTTTTTATGCGGTCAATATTAAACAACATTCGAGTTGTAAACAATAAGATAAACACTAGTATAAGAATCACAACTTCTCGAAAATCTCTGTAAAAAATCCCCGTATAAAACATACTTAGTACAAACCAAACTTTTATAAAAACAAATAACTCAAGTGCTGTATTAAGTGCGTAAAACATTAAATTAAAATATTTATTGCTTATAAATTCTTGAATTCGCACATTAAGTGCAATTTCTCCTAAGCCGTTAATAAATCAACAGCCTTTCCTAAAAATAACTCAACTGGTTGTTTCCCACCTCGTGTTTTTCGAGGTCTTGTGTTGAGTCGCTTCATG
>NZ_FQTP01000105.1 GCF_900128515.1 Bathymodiolus heckerae thiotrophic gill symbiont | reverse complement strand
GCTGTATTCAGAAAACGCGTAAGAGTTGATGAGTTTTTTGTAAAGCTGAATCAAAATTTAAAAAATATTCCGTTAAATATAGTAATGTATTTTCAAGAAATGGCTTTTTCGTGCAAGCACTAAGTAGCCTGGTATTTTGCAGTGTTTATGGAATGCTGGATGAATGGCATCAGTCATTTGTGCCGGGAAGAATGAGTGATATTAATGACTGGCTAGCCGATACCGTGGGAGCGATGTTATTTCTTGGCGGGTATTACCTGTATCAATTGAGATGTTTTAGGTATGTGTAAAACTTAACCTTTCCTTGATATAGGATGTGTTGACGATAGGAAACGCATCATTCGCGGCATAAGTTTGTAATGCGTTTCGTGCCTCAACACATCCTATGATTTTTTACTTGAGCTGTTGGGTCAGGCGGGTACTGATGGATTTAAGATCATAACCCGACTCGATTTTCATCAGGCCTTTATTGAGCATCATGGATCCCATCACCAGCAAAATAACTCCGGAAATTTGCGTAATCCTCTGGGTCATTGCGCCTGATAGCCAGCGTGTAGCCATACCAAAACCTAGCAAGGCCGGTAAGGTACCTAAGCCAAATGCCATTAAAAATTTTGCGCCTTCAATCGGGTCAGCATTGCCGGCAGCCATCACATACATGGCTTGCAAAGGACCACAGCCCAATAGAAAACCAGTGAAAAAACCGATAAAAAAGGGGCTGCGCGAATTACGTCGTTTTTTATTGGCATAGCGTGCCATGGCCTGTGGCTGTTTAATGCGTACTCTTTTTAGTGTTGCAAATAAATTGAGCGTATTGAGTCCAAAAATAATTAAAAACACACCTGCTAATAAGATACTCATACCACTGATAAATGGCGTAATGCTTACCACTGAACCTATAAAACCAAACAGCGCACCAAACATGGCATAAGAAATTGTTTTTCCTGCGCCATAGAGTAAATGTGAGAAATATGCTGAATGCCCCTGCTCTGCATCTTTAACAGTATATCCTATGACAAAATTGCCGCACATGCCGATACAGTGCAATCCGGTAATTAAACCCACCACGAAAATCATGCCGTAACTTAGCTGTGAGCTAATATCAGGCACACTGAACTCATGCCATAATTTGCGCGAGAAAAGCATCAATACAACGATACCGATTAATGCCAGTATCGAAATACTGATTTTGACAAACACATTACCTTTACTAACCGGAGTTAGTCCAGGCTGATAGCCTTTGTCTTCAATAACCTGATAAATATTCTCCAGGCTGGTCTTATTTTTTTCAAAGCTGACGGCACATAGCCCAGCAAGGTAATCAGCTTTGACCTCAATCACCCCGTCTATTTCATTGACCGCCTCTTCTATAACAGTCTCACAACCACCACAGACCATGCCTTTAATATCGATCTTTTTGCTTATTTGCATAAAATATCTATTTCTCTTATTTTTTCACTACAGCTATTGCAAATTCATATCAATCTGTTTTTTAAACCATATTAACAACTTAACTTAGAAATACCCTTGATTTAAATCAAGGCTATGCCGGTCTTTGTATTATGGTCGTTATAGGTTAAACAGTATTTCATTTGCACAATGCTTTGGGGCTATTTCACCAATAGATCACGCATCATACCCATATCCTCATGCTCTAGGTTGTGGCAGTGATACATAAAAATACCGGTATAGTCATTAAAAGGCTTTAGTATGGTGACTTTTTCACCAGGCATCACTAGTACAGTGTCTTTCCAGCCCTTATCCAGAAAGCCTGCAGAAATAGAAGCATACCCTCTTCCTGATTTGCTCCTAACTTCTCGCTTGACCACCTGAAATTGCTCACCATGTAAATGCATAGGATGTGGCATGCCCATCATGCCCCCACCCATACCATGATAGCCATTATCAAATTCCATTAACTGCAAGGTATTAACAGGAACAATCTCATCTTTCCTGATATCGTTCATTTTATAAGAGCGCCCATTAAGTAGCGCTGACATATGACGCATGGATAAGGTTATACGGCGTGGTGAATGCGGATTTTCAGCATCCGCTAAGCGTAATTGTTTTATTGTACTTAAGCGCTTGGGCAAAACATCATTAGCGGACGCTTTTTTACTAACACGTACCTTTAGTACCGTAAAACTCTTTCCGGCATGTGCCTGCCCTCCTCCCATACCACCCATTCTACGGTCACGACCACCGCGCATACCGCCCCCCATTCCTCCCATCATGCCCATACCAGATGAAGAAAATTCCAGGCTACGTAAAGTAACTTCGGCACCGATTGCCTTATCACTAAAATCAACCCAGATTTCACGTCGCTCTGCAGGAGCCAGGGTTAAATAAGGAAGTGTTTCAGGACGTTCTAAAAGCCCGCCATCTGTAGCAATAACTTTGATAGGCGAGCCATCATCCCAGGCTAATTTATAGATGCGCGAATTTGATCCATTTAATAAGCGCATTCGGTAAGCTCGTGTGGCAACAGGTACTTCAAACTCAGGCGTACCATTTACCAGTATCTGTTCACCTAAAAAACCACGCATCTTCATCATCATGCCGCCATCATATTTAAGCTGATTTTGCTGATCAAAGTTACGATCCTGAATCACTAAAGGAATATCAAATTCGCCACGAGGTAATTTAAGCGCCTGCTCTTCATCATCATTGACAATGAAAAATCCTGCAAGCCCTGAATAAACATGCTTGGCGGTTAAGCTATGGGTATGCGCATGATACCAATAGGTTCCAGCCCGATTGAGTATTTCAAATTCATAGACAAAGGTCTCGCCACTATCAATCGCATACATGGGGTTACCATCCATTTTGGAAGGTACATGTAAGCCATGCCAATGTAATATCGTTGCCGAAGGTAATTCATTTTTTAGATAAATACGAACCTTCTGACCTTTATGCAAGCGGATAGTAGGCGCTAGATAACTATCTTCATTGGTAATAGCATTCTTATCACCTTTTAATACTTTACCAATGACTTTCCAGACCCGGGTTTCTGGACCACTAAAAATCGGTGTATATCGGACTTCTCCTGTCAGGCTAATTTCTACATCTGGATTAAAATCAAGCGACGCATGTCTCCCCACCTTCATTGTCTTGGCATTTATCAGACCAGGAAATGTTGCTAATGCTGCTGTGGCTAAGGCACTAGTACCTGCAAATTTTAAAAGTTTACGACGCTGGGTATTAACGTTTTTGTTCATAACAACTCCTGACTATAATGTGCGTTAGTTATTTATAATATACTTATTATTTTATGTAAAGTTATTCTGCAAAGACTTTGCCTTTTATCTATTCTAATTACGTACAAAAATCCATCTTCGCATATTGTAATCCATCTAGTTCACTACTTGTTGTTTCAATATCGTTCCTCCTTCGGCAACACCCAAGTCCCAAGAAATCACATTACATTTAGCTTGTAACAGAAAGAAAATTGGAGCGAACTATCACTTAGGCTTTCATAATTGGCCTGACCCTTGGCGATAATTAGACCTGCCTGTGCAAAACGTTTACGAAATAACTCTGAACATTGATCAAGCAAGGCACCAAGAGCACTAGACCCATTATCAATAATATTTGCCACTGGCTCAATGCCGGCAGCAACTGCATCTTCTCGGGTTGCATCATTTATAATCGGGCCAGATTTGACCACATAGCTGACAGGAAGATCAAGAGTTTCGATCAGTACTCTGTCAAACACAGTCTCACCCGCATTATCTGCCAGATAAAGAACAGCCACACTCTGAGCTAAAGCATTACGTAATGCTGCCAAATCATTAATAGCAAAAGCTTGCGTCAGAACACGCTCCAGTGTTGCCTCCAGATCATAGCTCTCAGCAACGCCTAGATCTATGATATTGCCAGCATTAGTATTTAAGCATACCGAATCCAGCGATAAAATCAGCCATTATTTTTCAGCATGTTTATGCCCATGCTCATGAGGTTCAGCATCTTTGGTGATCAGGTTTCCTTGCAAATAATCCTCAACAGCTTTATCAGGATTAGTTTCAATTGTGATCAACGATTCAATACCCATGTTTTCAAGTCGCTTTAGCAGGCCGGTACTAGGCTGTCGAAATATAGCATTCAAATTGTAAATATCTATAATATTCAATGCCTTGAAAAATATATTCTGATTACAAGGCGACATATAGTCCCGAATCAGCTCTCTAATTTCTCCCATTTATTAAATAATCAATCACTTACAAATATGTGGAAGGATTAACTTTGCCATAATCCAGCCCTATTTTCCTTTGTAATTTATCAT
>NZ_FQTP01000104.1 GCF_900128515.1 Bathymodiolus heckerae thiotrophic gill symbiont | reverse complement strand
AGACCTGTCGAAAGCATGGCCTATCATTTTGGGATTATTTGAAAGATCGCTTATGGGTATAGGGGATATTCCACCCTTATCAGACGCTATCCGTGCGGCCGCTGCCGGTGGATAATGAGAAGTTACGAACGTGGTTATTAAGTATTTGATTTGTATCAGTAAGAATGATTTTATCAGCCATGTTTAAATTTTGAACATGGCTATTTTCTACCGCGTTTAAAATATAAACGTGGCTATTTTCATCCATGTTTAAAATATAAACATGGCGGTTTAGTTCTGATCCTTCTGCTTGACCAACACTCAAACCACGAATAGATTGTGAGATTAATTCAGAAGAATCTGCCTGTAAAAAGTTGGCGTCATTTTTTACCGAGTTAGCTAAGCCTTGCCAAATAGACTCAGCAAGCTTGCTGATTTTTTTGTTTTTATGCGATATCTGCTGCTGCACAAAAGTTAAATAGTCTTTATCAAGATAGATAGAGTCAGAGATAGATACTGGTGCATCGTGGATAGCATAAATATTGCCTTTAAATTGTCCCCCTTGTGTTCGCAGTTGCGAGCAGAGTGATATCCGCCCGGTTAACCTGAGAACATAGTTTATACTCGATACCGCTGCATTGGAGTAATCCAGTGTTTCCGTTAACAATCTGTTCAGGCTCAACATAACAGCCGAACTATGTATCGCCTGGGTTCTAATAATCCCCCATGACCTTACTTCTCTTGAATCAAGCTCTTTATCAACCCATATGGATCTTGGGATGGCATCCTGCCAATTGCCAATATAAACCAGCGAGTCAACAGAGCTTGTGTTTCCTCGCGGTTCACTTGATAACCTTTCTAACTCACTTGATATGCGGTTCGATAGAATCTTTATGTTATCTGATATCTCGTTTTCCATTTCCGTAGCATGCTGCTATTTTTAACAAACACTCTTTGCTGTATATTCAGGGAGTTCTTTATCCCATTTATTTAATACTAGCCATATCACATTGATCCGTATGTTAGTGACTCTTGGTGCGTGTAACAGCTTATCTGCTAACTCATCAGAGTTAATATCTACATGTGTAATATGCTTCCATAGCATATCCTGCTTATCTTCGGATGGCACTGAGGGTCTCCCATCGCTTCTGGGTAAGTTAAGGAATTTTTTATAATTGGCCATATCAGAAGTTGTTAGCCCATATAAGTACTTCATAACTGGATATGACGCTCCTTGTCTGAGTAATTCATAAATTTTATGTTGATGTCTTTTTTTGTCGCCAATAATCACCAGGGCTTTATCCAGAGCCTTTTTATCAAACTGAACAGACAAAATCTTTGCTTGCGTCAAGCCTGACAAGACATGAATATCCTGGCTTCTTAAATCACCAATTATAGACATTTGCTCGTTATTTAACCCCATGCATTCAGCGCTTTTAAAATCACCTTCTGACACCAGTCTTGAAACATATAGTAATGTTTGAAATACATAGTCAGATGCATTGCTCATATATTCCCCATAATTGTAATGATTATTTTCTAAATTTATTCCTGGTAATCCCAAATCTGCTTGTCCGGGTAATGTTTTTTTATTTTTCTAATGTTTTCCATCAACCTAAACAATTTTAGAAAACCTGTGTCAGTTAATGCCACTGGGCATTGTATGATTATCGCTAATAAATTTAATATCTCAGGTGCTTGTTTAACACGATCATTCAGCGCATTAGTACCGCGTTCTTGATGATGAAAAAGCGTAAATAATTCTAAGTGATTCCATGCATGGAATCGTTTTGGATCAGTATTTTGTTCAGACAGTCCGAATAAAAACCACCAAACAATATATTTAAGATATACCGTCTCTTTTTGTCTCTGGGAGCCGTCAAAATCAAATGCTTCAACTGGGCACTCGATAATAAAACCGAGTCCTGAATCACTTTGATGGATGACATGATCCATAACGAAATGGCGAGCAAAGTCACATACCATTTCATAATTTCTACCACGTAAGCCCATCAGGTCGATATCATCATTACCTTCTGGCTCTGGTGTTAATGCGGTTTGATGGGCAGGGGAGATGTTACTTTGTTGATTGCTTGTCGCTTTGTTTTCAGCTAGGTGTTCTGGGTGTTGTTCACTTGCTGCAGCGTGTGAATCACCCGTATCACTTTCTTGAGATTTAGTGGAGGGTATCGAAGCGGTATTATTAGGATAAATCACTCCACTTTGTTGTGCCAATGAATTATAAGCATCACTAGTATTTTGACAGGCTGTAGAGTTCACTATCCTAGCCTGAATCTCAAGAAAAATATGATTGCTTTGAACTTCGATTTCGGCTGCAAGCTGTACATCAAGGTCAGTGCGCACATCTTTTATGTTAAATTCTTCATTATCATGCTCTGACATAATCCCCATAAAAATAAGGTCAAAACGATCAGTTTTATCGCGGCAGTAATCGCTGTAGGTTTGATATATTTTTTTTATTTCATCTATCTTGCGGGTACTTATATTAGCTCTCAATACATGAGGGATCATTTGGTCGAGTTCTATTGCGTAATTTAATCGAGTCAGGCTTTTTCTTGAGATTTTATAACCTCGATCTGCCGCTAGTGTAGAAAATTCGTTACGAGATAATTCTTTTCCAAGCTCAATTTCTATTTCCTCTTTCAGGCTTTTCACCGCATAAGCTTTATCAATTAAAATCATATCGCCACGTATTTCATTTTCTATTAAATGAGACGTGAGAATATTTGACTCAGAAGACCATGGCACAAACAGGCATTGAACCTGATTAAAGGCTTCATCGCCCGTTTCGTTATACAGCTCATTCAGTATTTGCAGGCGTGTATTTCCACCTGATTCAATCATAAACAGATGGTCACCGGTCTTCTGGTGATATTGAAGTTATTATTCAGGCGTTTATTACTTAGAACGGATGCCTTGATTTCATCATAAAGTGGGTTTTTTTCTTTGCGTGGGTTTTGTCATACGCTTTGATTTCAGATAGCTTTAAAATCATTTGGGTGACGGTCAGAGGATCAGATAAAGCCAAAGGAGTATCTGTATGCTCCGCAAAATTACCCTCTAATAACATGCCCTGTACTTGCTTTTTTGTTGCCCTTGCTTTTGATTCATCAGTCTTTACGCTATGTCTGGAAGGTTAGGGATTAATTCACGAGCGAGCTCAACCATAATTTGCTTTGCTGACAAATTATTATTTCGTTTATTTTTCTGCTCTATGCGGTGCACGGGGATTTTTTGAGTCGCTGCTTCTCTGTAGACAACGGAGCTGGGGATAACCGTGTTAAGGATGGTAATAGCGCCTTTGCTAGGGGTGAATGATGCGGCTCTTAATTCTTCGGTGATAATTCTGGCATCAACCGTTCTATCTTGACGATAAATGATGCCGCGAAGCGGGCCTATAGGCGCACCTAATCTTGCCATGGGCTGTAATCTTTCAATCATTTTAACGGTTCCTCGGACAAATTCTTTGGCCGATAAGATTTCCGGGGGAATAGGGGAGAGCATAAAGTCTGCAGCAGTCACTGCAGCATCTTGAAGGGGGCCTACAGCTCCCTGAGTATCGAGTAACACAAAATCATATTGATTATCCAGTTGCGATAATATGTGCTTCAACCTTACCCGACCATCAGGTGTGTCACGTATCCAGTCTCTTAATTTCCCATTGGGATCATCAGAGACGATGATATCCAGATTATCGATATGCGTATGAGAGATAACAGTACGACTATCAGAGTTGATCAGAAAATGAGTCAAGCCATTGTCGGCTTTCTCTTTTAATGCATAATAACTTGAGAGTGTTGGCTGAGGGTCTGCATCAATTAATAGCACGCGGTAACCAGAGTCGGCGAGTAAACCGCCTAAATTGGCTGTTAAGGTTGTTTTTCCTACGCCGCCTTTGGTACTAACAATGGTTATTTTGATCATTTCACCGGACCTGCTTTTTTCGTTATTGACAATCTACAAGGGTCGAACACGCGCTCTTCTTGTTTCTTTTTTTTCTGGGTTCTACTTTTGCATAAAAAAAGTTTGTTAAATCAGTAACGCTAACCCTATCTTCACTCGCTTCAGCCAGGCTAAGCATCAGCTTTTTACGGGGGATCTTGTAACGCGTAATGAGATGTGCCTGTATATAAGCTGCAGAGGTGCCCGCTTTTTGTGCGTATAACACTTTTTCAAGCTCAGACATTGCCAAAAAGAATGCTCTAAAATCTTGTTTCATAAGTCTCTCCCTGTAATTTGAAAGATTAAATATTATCATCAAGATAATTAAAAAGCAAGTCATTACCTTCGCTGAAAATCCTGGAAACGGAGCTTTAGCGAAGTGAAGATTTTTAGTCCGCGATAGCCGTAGGGCCGGTTGTTTTGTCGGAGTCTGAGCGATAGCGAAGGTGGAGACAAAATAAAAGGCCA
>NZ_FQTP01000103.1 GCF_900128515.1 Bathymodiolus heckerae thiotrophic gill symbiont | reverse complement strand
TGCCAAACATAAATTGCACGCTGATTCTTTTAGAAGTTTTAATATAAACGGCTCAGATTTAAAATTTAGCAGAACCTCGTTGAATTTTATCTATAATTTTTAAACACCTAACAAATCACTCCACCTGACCACTGACGTGTCAGGTGAGTTCAGGCGTTAAATGGCTGGCATAATGCGTAATTCTCCCATATTTTTTAGTGATTATTAAAGTGAGGTATCATGGATAATAGTGAAACAGCTACAATGGCTTTTAAGGCATTCCAAAAAGCTTTGAGTAAGAACCTTATCAAAACTGAGAATGGTGAAATCCACAAAAAGTTACGGGTTTACATGGATAAACCTGAAGGTACTCTTCGCTTTACTTATGCGTTGATGGCAACTGGTACACGAATTAAATCATCATGTGTTGCTGTCAATACAGCCCCCTATAAAGGAAAACCGTGCTTTGATGTTGGTATTACTACTTTAGAGAAATTTAGAGGTAAAGGTTTTGGTCAAGAGGTACTGACACAAAGCATTGATGAACTTAAGCAAGGCTTTGCTAGAAACGGCATATCTGAATTTTATATTGAACTGAAAGTAGATGAAGACAATATAGCATCACATAAATTATGTGAAAAATTTGCTGATGAAGTCATAGATAATAAAACTAGCACAACCTACATGAAGCTTATTAAGTAGCTTAATTGTTTAGCCATTTAACAAGTGCAAGCAATCGGACACTTTTAGCCATGTCGCGGTTTTTGCAAAAAAAAGAGCCTCAAAAACAGCACCATAACTAAGTGCCGTTGTTGCAGGCGTTATGTTTTAAAAGGAAAATTCAGTGCCAAATGATAACTACAAATCACTAATCCATAGCAACTTTGACTCATTAAAGAAAAGCTTTATTGATGCTAAAGAAATCTACAAAAATACTGAGGTTAAGAATAATCTGCTCCATGCTGGAGAATATGGTTTATATAGAGAAAATATATGTAAAAACTTAATAGAATCCTGTGTTCCAGGGAGATATTCTGTTTCGAATGGATTTGTTATCAATTCTAAAAATGAGATTTCGAATCAGTTAGATTTAATAGTTTTTGATAAATTGGAAACACCGTTTATCAATATTGATACTCAAGGGGTATTTTACCCAGTCGAGACAGTAGTTGCTATTGGGGAAATTAAATCAAGTTTAACAACATCAAAATTGTGCGAAGCACTTGTCAAATTATCTAAACAAAAAGACTTAAAGTCAAAGATGGTCGATGATACTTATTGCATAAATGATGATGGAAAAAAGCAGATGTTACGAACAATGCATATGACAATATATTTACATTCATAATATGTGAAGAAATCTCAGACTTAGACCTATAACAATTTGAATTTACTCTTAATAAATTGTACACAGATAACAATGTCAGCTTAAATTTAAGGCATAATTTAATCTTTAGCCTAAAAGATGGGCTCTTTGGATATACTGATAAATATTCAAAGCTACAAGAAAAAACAAAAGCAGTCATCGGTAAAGCATTTTTGTACTTTCCCTTCTCTCACGGAATCGAATTACAACACACATTAAAAAAAAGGAAGAGATGCAGAAAATGCTTTTCTAACTTCTATTGCCAATTTCGTCGTTCAAGCGAATATTTATAAATATGTAACATAACAAGTTGCTGCATCGGAAAAACTACTCGCTATCGCTCGCATTTTTCCGCTGAGCAAGGCGTTATATTTTAATAACCAGTATGGTCACAGGAATAGTGAATGTTTAATAAAAATAAAAGTTCTATAAGCTTTGATGGAAAGCATGAAACACACAAAGAAACGTTATTAAAGTTTCTTGCTCTCTTACTTATTCTTGTCGCTTATTTTCTTTATATGAGCTGGAAATATGATGCATCTACGGGCTTGGGTTTGTCGTTATTAACATGGAGTTTCTTTGTATTATGTACTCCAGTTGCTGACGGAGGCTTTATCCTCGCTTTCCCTATAAGGCTACTATTTAAAATAAAAATGGCAATAACCCAAGTGGTTTTATGGTTCTTTGCTCTCGCAATTAATTTGTACATGTTAAAAGCATATCCAAGTATGTACGAATTAAGTTTTCCAACAGAGTTACTACATCATATTTTAACTGAACCTTATCCATACTGGAGTATATTAATAATAAGTGCTTTAGGCACATTTCTATCAATATACTTTGGCGATAAAATGATGGATGTTGCCTCCCACAAGGAAAGAAAGAAAAATCATCGTCATGGTTTTAAATATCGTTCAATTCTTGTCTTAGGTCTTGGTATTTTAACTTTGGCAGCTTATTACTATTTGTTAAATAGCTTAAACATTGTTATTCCAGACTAGATTGGAAATAAAAATATAACAAAAACATCAAGTTCGCCAGCAAAAATACGCTGGCTGGGACGCGGAAAAAGCCCCGCGCCCCTTATGTAAAGCGTTGTGTGTCAAAAACAATCATCTATTGTGGACCCATTTTAGACCGCCAAAACTTGTTAATTAGTTGTCGTAATAAGTCAATTAGTAAGCGTTAGTACAAGGTATGATTAAAATGTTCATTTTTCTACAAATAACATCAACAAGGCAAATAACGTGAATATTTTACCAATAGCTTTACTAACTTCATCTTTAATATATAGCAGTAGCTCTATCGCTGTTGACATAGAAAGAGTTACATTCTGCAATGACGTAGAGAGCAGCACGGCACATATATGGCATGCGCCAAAACAACGCGCCTATATCTCAGGCCTTAAATTATATCGAGACTTTAAACATAGACAGTGAGTCCATGACTGAGCTTGTTGGTAATGTATATCAAATACCGATAGCACCAGAAGAGACAAGAGAGCTTATGGCTATGATGTTGACTAATGGAATTCTTGAGGGTTGTTTAGAAGAGCCAGTAAAAGAAGGCGATAAATAGAGCGCAACAATAAGGCATTTGTCTGTTTATGGTCGTTTTCACTCATTCAATATGTTATGCGTTATCATTAGACTATCAACACACAACAAGTAGCTCAAGCGGACGTAAAAAACACGCCGCTTAGCAAAGCGTTAGGTGTTCATCGCCATATGGTAGAAGCATTTAGAATCGAATGAAATTAAGAAAATATATATTTTTATCAGCATTTTTGGGCGCAATGTTTGTACTATGCAAAAGCTTGAATCTGGTCAGGCTGAGGTAGAGTATTATGGTTGCGATGATTTCATGTTTGGTGGTAAGGCAGTAGAAGCGGGTGCGTTTTTTATAGATGGTAAGTTTTTGAGATTTGCTATTGTTCCTTCTGTTGATGTTGCTATTAGCCTAATGGAAGGACTGTCTAAGAAGTATGGTAGCCCTTCTTCATCTTCGACTCAGAAAGAATTTCAATCAGTTGATGCTTTACCAAATAGGGAAGCATTTTTAGCTTTTGATAAAAATACAGTTTATTTAAAGCTAATGTCAGATGAAAACTATGTTCAAAGTACTATATTGCTATATACATCGCCTAGCTATGATGTCTTACTTTTGAAAAACCAACAAAAATCTATTAGCAGTGATCTGTAATGTTTTTCTATTTACATCTGGCGGGTTTATTAAAGTCACACCTAACAAGAATTTTCAAGACGGACATAAAACAGTTGGCTATGTTCGTTCCTCACTATTTTAGTCAACAGTTTTATGCCGCTTAAAATGGCGTTATGTGTTAACCCCTCCATCTAATAGGTATTTTAACTGAGGGAAATCAAAGGAAATAATTATGGAAAATTGCAATGAGAAAAAAATACGACTTAGATTTAATGATTTTAAGGTTCCTTATTTAATTGATGAGACATTAAGGGAAGGTGTTGAACGCTGTCCTTTTCCAATAAGTAATGAAGATAAATGCTTGTTACTTAAAAAAATGTCACAAGTAGGCATTAGGGAGTTTATCGTAGGTTGTGGACCTGAATCTCCAGATGTGTGGGAGGGTCTGTTTTCTATGAAGGAAAAAAAAGAAATACCGAAAGATGTAGAGGCTACATTTATTGTTTTACTTAACTGTTGGGAAACGGCATTTGAGCATTTTTCATCACAAAAATACTTGAGAAAAAATATAGAAGAGACAGTTTTTAGTTTTGGAATGATTACATATAAAGAGTCTCAAAACACTTTTGAAAATGCTATAAAGTCTTTTAGGAGTTTGGGGGCAAAAAAATTTAAGGCTAGTATATTAAATAACTTTAGAGGTGAATATAACGATAAGAAATACAAAGAAATTTGTCGACAAATAGATATCGCTATAAATTTAGGCGTTAGTGTTATTCGCATTAATGATTCAGTTGGTCTTCTGCAACCTCATATTACCCATCAACTTTGCTCACAACTTATTTCTGATTATCCAGAGATAATATTTTGTTTACATGCTCACAATGATACAGGTTTAGCAGTCGCCAATGCAATTGCATCTATTCAAGCTGGATTTCAAATGTTGGAAGGGTCATTGTCTGGATTTGGAAATAGATCAGGAATAGCACCAATCGAACAAGTCTTGAATTCGCATAACAAGTGCAATTTTAATTGTAATTAAATAGCCAGTTGTAATAAACTTTGCTATTTTCTTACTACGGGAAATTGCAATGAATTATCAACAACTGACTAACGATGAACGATACCA
>NZ_FQTP01000102.1 GCF_900128515.1 Bathymodiolus heckerae thiotrophic gill symbiont | reverse complement strand
ATGCAAGTAATATTTTATTAATGCAACATATTAATTCTGCACTAAGAGCGCACATGCTATTTCGCAAGGACGATCATTACATTATTGATGGTGATGAAGTGGTGATTGTTGATGAGTTTACAGGTAGAACTATGCCGGGCCGTCGTTGGAGTGAGGGCTTGCATCAAGCCATTGAGGCTAAAGAAGGCGTCAGTATCAAGAAAGAGAACCAAACACTAGCTTCTATTACCTTTCAGAATTATTTCAGACTATATGAAAAACTATCTGGTATGACCGGTACTGCTGACACTGAGGCAGTCGAATTTCAAGATATTTATGGCCTGGAGACTGTAGTCGTTCCACCAAATAAATTATCTGAACGTCATGACAAGGCAGATCAAATTTATCTTACTTTAGAAGAAAAGCTAGAGGCAATTGCTAATGACGTGGAAAGTTGCCAAGAGTCTGGCCAACCTGTATTGGTGGGTACCAGCAGTATTGAAAACTCCGAAGCAATCTCAGCATTACTTGGTGATAAAAATATTACCCATGAAGTATTAAATGCCAAGCAGCATGAAAGAGAGGCGATCATTATTGCCAATGCAGGCGGCATCGGTGCAGTGACTATTGCAACTAATATGGCGGGACGTGGTACGGATATTGTTTTAGGTGGCAAGCTTGTAGATGATGCGACAGATCAACAAAAACAAGATTGGCAGGTTGAACATAACAAGGTGATTTCTGCAGGTGGATTGCATATTGTAGGTACTGAGCGTAATGAATCTCGTCGTGTTGATAATCAATTGCGTGGCCGCTCTGGACGACAAGGTGATGTTGGTTCAACGCGCTTTTATTTATCTTTAGAAGATAATTTGATGCGAATTTTTGCCAGCGACAAGATGGCTGCCATGATGAAAAAATTGGGCATGGAAAAAGGCGAGGCAATTGAGCATAAAATGGTTAATCGCGCTATTGAAAATGCTCAACGTAAAGTTGAGGGCATGAACTATGATGCGCGTAAAAATTTACTTGAGTATGATGATGTTGCTAATGATCAGCGTAAAGTAATTTATAGCTTGCGTGATGCATTAATGAGTACAAACGATGTCCAAGAGCGCTTTATCTCAATTAGAAAAAGTGTTATTGGTGATCTTTTTTCAGGCTATATTAGTGCAGGACAGGCCGAAGAAGATTGGGATGTAGAAGGTTTGCATAATGCGTTAAAAGCAGATTACAAGGCTGAATTTCCTCTACAACAATGGCTCGATGAAGGTGTGGATGTTGATGAACTTGAGAGTAGAATCGTTGAGGGTTTGAGCGCAATTTGTGATTACAAAGAGCAGATGACTGGTGTTGAATCTATGCGCGGTTTTGAGAAGGCTGTGATGTTGCAAACACTTGATCATTATTGGAAAGAGCATTTGGCTGCAATGGATTACTTGCGCCAGAGTGTTAATCTGCGAGGCTATGCACAAAAAAATCCAACCCAAGAGTACAAGCGCGAATCTTTTGCCATGTTTACTGAGCTATTAGACACCATCGATATAGAAATTGTTAAGTCTTTATCTAGTGTTACTATTAATGAAGGAACCAGAGCGACAGATGTTGAACAGCAAGACAATGCAGGTGCCATTGCACAACATGAAGATGGCGCTGATGTGCCTACTGAAGAGATTGAAAAGCCAACAACTGTCAAAAAAAAGGGAGAAAAGGTAGGTCGCAACGATCCATGTCCTTGTGGTTCTGGCAAAAAATACAAAAACTGCCATGGCTAGCACGATACCAGCCCAATATTATATTGGGCTTATGTCTGGCACCAGTCTTGATGGCGTGGATGGCGTTATTGTCGATCACCAGTGCCAACAAATTGTTGCCCAGGCTTATCAGCCGTATTCTGATCAATTAAAACAAGACCTGCAGCAGTTGACTCAAAGCGGGAAAGTTTTATTAGCAACTTTAGCTGACATTGATATTAATGTGGCACGCATTTTTTCTGATACTGCTTTGGCTTTATTGGACCAATCAGGGGTTTCATCAGCACAAATTAGCGCAATTGGCTCACATGGGCAAACAATTTATCATCAAGGTGGGCACTACTCGATGCAAATTGCTCATGGCGCTTTAATTGCTGAACAAACTGGCATAACCACGGTGGCAGATTTTCGTATGCAAGATGTGGCTGCTGGCGGACAAGGCGCGCCATTAACCCCGATGTATCATCATCATTTATTGAATGGCCAATCTGGTGCGATCATTAATTTAGGCGGTATCGCCAATATTAGTCAAATTTATAATGAGTCGGTTTTTGGTTTTGACACAGGGCCAGCAAACACATTGCTGGATAATTGGATAAAGCACCACAAATTCTCAGATTATGATCGCGATGGGCTTTGGTCTAGAAGTGGTTTGATCGACCAAGGGTTGTTGGAAAAATTATTAACTGATGCTTATTTTAAGCAAAAGCCACCTAAAAGCACCGGCCCAGAATATTTTAACCTTGAATGGTTGCTTGGTTTTTTAACAGGCAAAGAGTCGCCGGAAGATGTACAGAGGACTTTGGTTGAGTTAACAGCGTTGAGTATATCCAGCCATGTTCCAGATGAAGGCGATGTGTATTTATGTGGCGGTGGCACGCACAATACATTTTTAGTTGAGCGGCTGATGTATTTAAATCCAAATAGTGACATAATGATGACCAATGAGTTAGGTGTGCATGTTGATTACGTAGAGGCGGCGGCTTTCGCTTATTTTGCTAAACGAACACTGGACAAACAGCCATCGAATATAATCCAGGTGACGGGCGCCAAGCAATCAAGAGTATTAGGAGCAATTTATGCAATTTGAAATCTTACAGCCAGATGATTGGCATTTGCATGTACGCTCTGGTGGGGCGTTAAAATCAGTTATTGGTATGAGTGCCAAGCAAATGGGCAGGGCTATCATTATGCCTAATTTGAACCCGCCAGTGACTAATGCTGTGCAAGCGCAAATGTATCGAGATGAGATACTTTCAGCCTTGCCAGAAGGTGCTGAGATAGATCCATTAATGGTGCTATATTTAACTGACAACACTAATGTTGAAGATATTAAGCAAGCAGCAGAAAGCGGCATTGTTAAAGCTGCAAAGTTGTACCCTGCTGGAGCGACGACTAATTCTGATAGTGGCGTAACTGACGTTAAAAATATTTACCCAGCATTAGAAATGATGAGCAAAATTGGTATGTTGCTGTTAGTACATGGCGAAGTAACTCATTTAAAAGTTGATATTTTTGATCGTGAAGCGGTTTTTATTGATCAGGTGTTGACCCAAGTAGTGAAAGATTTTCCTGATCTTAAAATTGTATTCGAGCACATCACCACTAAAGACGCTGTTGATTTTGTTTTAGAAGCTGGTGAGAATGTTGCAGCTACAATTACACCGCATCACTTGCTAGCTAATCGCAACGATATGCTAGTTGGCGGAATTCGACCACATTATTTTTGCTTACCCATTCTAAAGCGTGAAAACCCACATCAACTAGCTTTATTGGATGCAGCAACCAGCGGCAATGCTAAGTTTTTCCTAGGTACAGATTCAGCACCACATGCAAAAGACGCCAAGGAATCTGCTTGTGGTTGCGCAGGAATTTTAAGCGCACATTGTGCTATTGAGCTTTATGCAGCAGTATTTGAGTCGAAAAATGCTCTTGATAAGCTAGAAGGATTTTCCTCAAAATTTGGCCCTGATTTCTACAATTTGCCTAGAAATACAAACGCCATTACTTTAATCAAGCAAGATTGGACAGTGCCAGAAACCTATGAGTATGCAGGCTCAACCATTGTGCCATTTATGGCGGGCCAAATACTGCACTGGAAACTTAAAGACACCCTTAGTTAAAATACGTTTTAGCACTTTGCGTGTCTAAAATAATTTGCGCTTTGAGCGCATCAAATGAGTCAAATTTTCTTTCATCACGAATGCGTTGCTTAAAAACCACAGTAGCCAATTCGCCATACACTTCTTGATCGAAATCGAATAGAAAGACTTCTAGCAAGATATTTTCGCCATTGATTGTTGGTCGCTTGCCAATATTGCAAACACCATTAAAGCTTTGACCGACGATATCCACTTGTACTGCAAAAACCCCTAATACTGGACTTATTTTGCGCTTAATTGGGATGTTGATGGTAGGAAAATCAATGGTCCTGCCCAGTTGTTTGCCGCGTATAACTTTTCCAGAAATACTGAATTCATGTCCCAGCATTTTAGCCGCTGATTCAACCTTGCCTTTTGCCAGTAAGTCACGAATAGTTGAGCTACTTGCTCGACAATCATCACGTACAATACTTTGTGTATTTTCAACCTTAAAGCCTGCTTGTGCTGAGGTGTCTTGTAATAATTTAAAATCACCCGCACGTCCAGATCCAAATCTAAAATCATCGCCAATTAGACAGAACTTCATTTGCAGCTTATCGATTAAAATAGTTTGAATGAAATCATCAGCACTCATGTTAGAAAATTCTCGATCAAACTTAATAATTAGATGAACATCCAAATCTAATTTTTTTAACAATTGATGTTTTTGTCTAAAGTTGCTAAGAGTTGCTTTCTCATGTGTAAAAAAACTTTGCGGCGTTGGTGAAAATGAAATTAAAACAGATGGCAGGCCTAATAGTTTTGATTGCTTAACAAGGCGATTAACAATATGCTGATGACCAATGTGCACGCCGTCAAAATTACCAATAGTAACAACACT
>NZ_FQTP01000101.1 GCF_900128515.1 Bathymodiolus heckerae thiotrophic gill symbiont | reverse complement strand
TATGCAATTCTTTGCCTCCCTCGCGCGCTGCTAGCGCACTTCGGATCAGCGAATTGCCCTGCCGCCTACCAGGGACTAAAAATCATCACTTCGCTTAGGCTCCGTTTCCCTGATTTTTAGCGAGGGCGTGGCTTCAGCCACGCCCTACCAAATATAATGTACTGTATTAAGCCGCTATGTCGGGATAGTATTATGCACTTGCTTACGGATTTCAATCATTTCAGATTTTTTAGAGATTATGCCTTATTGATAATGATGTATGAAACAATAGACTGTAAAAGAACGATGTCACTCGCACAACGCTAGTGCTGCACAAGGTACATTCTTGTGTGAATACTATAAGTAAGCATAAACCGTCCTGACTTACAGACAAACAAAAAATAATAGTACACGATGAATACCATTACTGAAGTTCTGACAGGTATTGTCAACAGAGTCACGTATCATAATCCGACGACGGGCTGGTCTGTTTTGCGCGTGCAACCTTTTCAGTCACCCCAGCAACAAGAAACAGTAACCGTTCATCAAACCAAAGTCTTTGCCGGTGCGACCATGGAATTTCGGGGTGCCTGGACGATTGATCATAAATATGGCCGCCAGTTCAAAGCCACTGAAGCCATCGAGAAAAAACCAGCCACAACGGCAGCCATTGAAAAATATTTAGGCTCTGGTCTTATTAAAGGTGTGGGTCCACAGACAGCAAAGAAAATCGTTAAATACTTTAAGAAAGAGACGCTGGATATTTTCGAGAACGATATAAAGCGATTAACTGAAGTCCCTGGTATTGCCACAAAGAAACTAAAGACTATTGAAGATGCCTGGACTGAACATCGTGCTATTCGCGAAGTCATGATGTTTCTTCAGAGTCATGGAATCAGCACGCTATTTGCTGTGCGAATCTATAAACAATATGGCGATAAAGCGATAGCGATGGTGACTGAAGATCCTTATCGCCTGGCAAATGATTTTTATGGGATTGGCTTTTTCTCTGCGGATAAAGTGGCACTCAGTATTGGCCTTTCTAAAGACAGTCAGCAACGTATGATGGCCGCTATTAAACATGTTCTAGCGGCTAGTCGTGAGCAAGGGCACTGTTATTTGACAGAGCAACAGATTAATAAGGGGATCATTGATCTGATTGAAATGAATCTGGGTGAACGGTTAAACGATTATCTTGGCTTAATGAAAAAGGAGGGACAGCTTTGTACCCGACTGCTTATTAAAGAAGGTGTTGAAACGACAGGTTATTACTCAAAAACACTTTATTATGACGAGACAACTGTCGCAACTATTCTACGTGGAATGCATGGGTCTATTGCGAGTGAGCCGGAGAGAATTGCAAGCTGGATCAGTCACTATTGTCAAAGCAAATCCATTGCTTTAAGTGATGAACAAGCCGATGCAGTTAAAGGCGTGGTACAGCAACGTTTCTCGGTACTGACTGGAGGACCTGGTTGCGGTAAAACCACGACGACATTGGTGATTGTTCGTCTACTGGAAGCGATGAAGAAATCTGTTTTACTCGCAGCACCTACGGGACGGGCTTCTCAGAGAATAAGCGAAGTGATTGGTCGAGAAGCCAAAACCATCCATCGACTACTGGAATGGAAAGGTGGCGAGTTCCAGATGAATGAAGAATCCAGGCTAAAAACTGATTTTTTGATTGTCGATGAATGCTCAATGCTGGATATCAGTTTAACCGCCTCTTTATTAAAAGCTGTGCCTGATAACTGTCAGGTACTGTTTATAGGTGATCCTGATCAACTACCCTCAGTAGGTGCAGGCAATGTGCTTAAGGATATTATTTCTTCTGGCATTATTCCCTGCTTTCGGTTAACACAGGTTTTTCGTCAGGCCAAAGAATCCTTGATTATCCAATACGCGCATCAGATTAATAAAGGTGAAACACCATATATCGCGTCTCCCTTTAAATCACCCGCTATCTGGAAAAATGGAGCCGATTGTCTGTTTATTGATTCAGATGAAGCGACTCAGGAACAGCTTGGGTTTATTAGCCGTGTGAAGTGTCATTTTGATTGGCAGTTAGATGAACTGGAAAATCTGGGTGCAGATAAAGTTAATCTCTCCCTTTTTGAATTTAGAATCGAAGAGGCCATTACTTCAGCTTACGAAGTGAGTTTTGTTGTCCCTGATAAATTCAAACATGTGGATCTTGAGCAATTAACACAAACTGATGCACAGGTTGATGCCTTGAAGTCTGTGGTCAAGAAAATACACCCCTGGTCTTCATTACATTATGGTCTGCCCGCTGTCGATAGTGTGGTTAAGCTCTATCTTGAATGGATTCCTAAATATCATGGGGCAGGCACGGAAATACAGATTTTAACGCCGATGACGCGGGGTAGTCTGGGCTCTGCCAATCTCAACAAGGTAATTCAGGAAAAAGCTAACCCACCCCATCCAGATAAGTGTCAATTGAAAGTGGGTGAACGGATATTTCGCGAAGGTGATCGCGTGATTCACCGTCGCAATAATTATGATCTTAATGTCTTTAATGGGGATATAGGAAAAATCATCACCATCAACAATGAGGAGCTAACGGCTATGGTGTCTTTTTACCCAGATAACCGGGAAGTGCATTATAAGAAAGAAGATATTATGGAGTTAGACCTGGCTTATGCAATTACCATTCACAAGTCTCAGGGCAGTGAATTTAAGGCGGTTATTATTCCTATCCTTACCCAGCATTTTAAGATGCTTTATCGTAATCTGATTTATACGGGGTTAACCAGAGCAAAAGATCTGGCGGTTTTTGTAGGCACTAGAAGAGCATTGTCTATGGCCATAATGCAACAGGATGTTAGTCAGAGGCAAACTGCTTTAGAGCTGTTGATCAAGGCATAAAGCCAGAAATCATTGGTAATACAGGCGAAATCACGAATGACGAACTTCCGGTTAATGCTCTATTGCAGATAACAGAACATAAGCTCTATTTTTAATATTACCTGATTACATACCCAAACTTTCTGAGCCAGCGCCCTAGTTTTACATAAAGTTCAATCAAATTTTCGGCTTTAATTATATGCTTTTCTGGCGGCATTGGGCCAAACGGGGGAATGCCAGCAAATTCCAATTGAATTGTAACTGGCTGCTTACCTGAATCTTTAATTTGAATGATAGACTTATATTCTATGTAGTCATCTGATTGAGGATGATCAAACTTTGCATAAACAATGGGTCTATCTTCGTATATTATTTTTGATTTTGCCATATTACCTCTGATTTCCTAACACACTTTTATTAACCAAATGGGTTAGTCTCAATAGAAAAACTGATTATTTCAATGTCCATTCTGGACCGATAAGGAACATGCATGGAATAACTTTTACATCATTATATGGGGCGCAGTTTCTTTAGCCTGCATTTTAGCGCCCCAAAGTTACTCAAGTGCGTTGTGCACTTTCCTGCGTTACTTTGAATTCTATTTCCTCTTTGCCAAATGAAAAAGTTGCAATCATGACATGTTTTATATAAACTAAAATTCGTTTTATATAAACAGAGGCAGATTATGAAAACAATTGGAATAGGTGATATTCAGAAAAATACCTCTATTTTTAACAACCTGACCGAAGCAATCGAAATTATAGATAAGCGCAAAAAAAAAGTTGTCGCTGTTGTCTATCCCGTCAAAAAAGAACGTATTGTACACAAACTTGCTGGTAAGTATAAAGATAGAATCTTGAAATCGTGCTCGACTGATATGAGATTTATAAAGGAAGCAGCAATGACAAAGGCTATGGAAGAGAAATATGGCAACACTCATTGACACCAATATCATTATCCGGTTTCTGGTTGGAGATCATGAAGAACACCTTATTGAGAGTACTCGAATCTTCGAAGAAATCGAATCAGGAAACCTGGAAGTGGAAATTTTAGATGTGGTACTTATGGAGGTGTTATTTGTTTTAACCAAGTTCTATGATTTACCGAAAGCCGAGGTGGTCACCGACCTTAAGGCAATATTAGCAATGGAAGGTGTCATCAATAGTAATAAGGTCATTCTATTCGATGCGCTATCTTTGTTTGTTGATAAAAATGTGGATTTTGTTGATGCTCTTATTTGCACTAAAAGAAAATTACAAGGATATGAGTGGCTTAGTTTTGATCAAGATGTCATTAAAAACTGTCGTTAGTCAGCGGCAAGCTGCTTTATAGCTTAATCTCGTTCCCATGCTCTGCGTGGGAATGCAGTTTGTGACGCTCTGCGTCACGGAACGCAGAGCGTTCCCGCATGAATTCCCACGGAGACCGTGGGAACTATGAGGTATATTATTCTCGCTCCTTGGGCCAGGCATAAAATCGGCAGTCTGGAAAATGACTGCAGCCTATATAATGCTGGCCAATTTTCTTACCCCGGATAGCAGTACGAACTTCAAGCTTATGCTTGCATTCTGGACAAAGGTCACCTGCCTGGTATTGCCTGGCTGGATGAGTACTTGCTTGTGTTGCGCTACTTAAAGAAACTGCTGTTGATTGATACTTTGTTTGTGGCGTTTTAACCTGCGTAACGATGTTATTAAGCAACAAAATTTGTTGCTGCAAAAAGCCATTAATATCCTGTCCTTTATTATTGGCAATATCATCCAATTGCTGTTCCCATTGCGCGGTTAATAGTGGATCTTTGATCGTGTCAGGGACAGCATCTATCAAATCAAACCCAAGCGGTGTCGCTTTGAGCAGTTTCTTTTCTGCAATAATAAATTTACGCTGGAACAGTGTTTGAATAATATTGGCTCGGGTAGCCTGTGTGCCTAGTCCTGCAGT